>NZ_JAVLBC010000133.1:0-8988 GCF_031581305.1 Halomonas sp. | reverse complement strand
GGGTCAGGCCGGCGGCCAGGGCCTGCCAGTCAGCCAGGGTCTTGGGGGATGCGGGACGGCTCATGCGGATCTCTCCTCGGGTTGCGGTTCGTGGGCGACCCTCGCCGCCAGGCGACGGGCGGTCTCGTCCAACGCCTCGCGGGCCAGGGTCACCAGGTCATCGATCTGCTCGCGGGTGATCACCAGGGGCGGGGCGATGATCATCGTATCACCCACCGAGCGCATCACCAGGCCACGGCGGAAGCTGATGTCGCGGCACAGGTTGCCGGCGGCGAGGCCCTTGTCGAAGCGCTCGCCGCTGGCGGGGTCGATGAGTTCCAGGGCCCCCATCAGCCCCAGCGAGCGGGCCTCGCCGACCAGCGGATGGTCGGCGAGTGTGGCCCAGCGGCGCGCCAGGTAGGGCTCCAGCTCGTCGCGCACCCGCTCGACCACGCCCTCGGCCTCCATGATCTCCAGGTTCTTCAGCGCCACCGCGGCGCATACCGGGTGGCCGGAGTAGGTGAAGCCGTGGAAGAACTCGCCGCCCTCCTCGATCAGGGTATCGGCCACGCGATCGCCCACCAGCACTCCGCCGATGGGCAGGTAGCCGGAGGAGAGCCCCTTGGCGATGGGCATCAGGTCGGGGGCGAGATCATAGTGGACGCTGCCGAACCACTCGCCGAGGCGGCCGAAGCCGCAGATCACCTCGTCCACCACCAGCAGGATGTCGTACTTGGCCAGCACCGCCTTGACCGCCGGCCAGTAGCTTTCCGGCGGCATGATGGCGCCGCCGGCGCCCTGCACCGGCTCGGCGATGAAGGCCGCGACGTTCTCCTCGCCGAGCTCGAGGATCTTCTCCTCGATGGCGGCCGCGCACTCACGGCCAAAGGCCTCGGGATCCTGGCCCTCGGGACGCCCTTCCCCGAGCCACCCCTCTCCAAACCAGTAGGGCTGACGCACATGGGTGATGCCCGGCACGCAGGGACCACCCTGGTAGTGCATGGGCGCCATGCCACCCAGGCTCATGCCGGCCACGGTGGAGCCGTGGTAGCCGTTCTCGCGGCCGATCACCCACTGCTTCTCGGGCCGACCCTTGAGCGACCAGTAGCGCCGCACCATGCGCAGCACGGTGTCGTTGGCCTCGGAGCCGGAGCCGGTGAAGAAGACGTGGTTGAGGTGCGCCGGCGCCAGCGCGCAGAGCTTCTCGGCGAGCTTCACCGCCGGCGGGTGCGTGGTCTTGAAGAAGGTGTTGTAGTAGGGCAGCCGGCGCATCTGCTCGGACGCGGCCGTGACCAGCTCCTCGCGCCCGTAGCCCAGGTTGACGCACCACAGGCCCGCCATGCCGTCGAGGATCCGATTGCCCTCGCTGTCGTGGATGTACACCCCCTCGGCATGCTCGATGGCTCGACAACCCTCCTCGCCCAGTGCCTTGAAGTCGGTGAAGGGGTGCAGGTGGTGGGCACGATCCAGTGCCTGAAGCGAACGCGACATGATGCTCCTCCGGGTCGGGACGACAGCCTCAGGCGTCGACGGCGGATAACGGGATGCGGGCACCGCGATGGACGTCGCAGGCCGCGGCGAAGGCCCGGAAAAGGGCGTCGTAGAGCGGGTGCTCACGGGGCTTCCACTCGGGGTGCCACTGCACCGCCAGCGCAAAGCCAGGGGCACCGGCGACCGATATCGCCTCGACAAGCCCGTCCGGCGCCAGTGCCTCGGCGACGAGCCCGGGGCCCAGCTCGGCGATGCCCTGCTGGTGCAGGGAGTTGACCCGGGACGCCGGCTCGGGATGGAGCGCGGCGAGCCGTCCACCGGGCACCAGGGTGATGTCGTGGCTCGGGGCATACTTCACCTCGCGATCGCCTTCCGGCTCACGATGGTCAAGCAGGCCCGGCACCCGCTGCACCGCCTGGTGAAGGGTGCCGCCGAAGGCCACGTTGAGCTCCTGGAAGCCGCGACAGATGCCCAGCAGCGGCAGCCCCAGGTCGAGGGCGGCGGGAATCCAGCCCAGCGCCGCGGCATCGCGATGGGTGTCATCCCGGGTGTTCTCCGGGGCACGCTCGGCACCGTAACGCTGCGGCTCCACGTTGGTGTAGCTGCCGGTGAGCAGCAGGCCGTCGAGCGATCCCAGCAGCTCGCTCTCCACGGCGTCCTCCCATACCGGCAGGATCACCGGCGCCAGGCCATAATCGCGCAAGGCGGAGAGGTACTTGTCGGTGACCATGTGCGCGGGGTGGCCTTCCACCTCGCGACGACAGGCGATCACGCCTACCAGGGGTCGAGTGCGCATGGCGGTCTCCTCGGAACACGCATGATGATTGTTATGCTTTGCTCAACATATCGCCGTTGATTAACCTTGCCAACCCCTGCCGAGACCTCGAGGCCCAAGAACACCAATATATAACTGTATTTATTGATTAAAAAACAATATCAGGCAATCGGAGGGCCATCGAAGCCTGGCGATATACGTAAAAGATTTGACAACATTGGCGTGTGCTTCAAAGATGACAGCCTCGAACAATGATCCAAAGCCGATAGGTGGCCCCATGCCCTCCCCTGCCGATGAAGCCCGCGACTTCCTCGACCGCCATCCCGACGTCGACAGCGTCGACCTGTTGATCAGCGACCTGAACGGCGTGCTGCGCGGCAAGCGCATCCCCCGCGACAATCTCGAGAAGGCCTTCCGTGACGGGGTCAACCTGCCGGCCTCGGTGTTCGCCCTGGATATCCTGGGCAATACCATCGAGGCCACGGGCCTGGGCCTCTCGATCGGCGACAGCGACCGGGTCTGCCGCCCCGTGGCGGGCAGCCTGATGCCGAGCCCCTGGCTGCGTGACGCCCGCCAGGCGCAGCTGCTGATGACCATGACCGAGGCCGACGGGACGCCCTTTTTCGCCGATCCTCGCCAGGTGCTCGCCCGGGTGCTGGAGCGCTTGCGTCGCGCCGGGTTGATCCCGGTGGTGGCCGTGGAGATGGAGTTCAGCCTCGTCGACCGACGCCGGGACGCCCTGGGCATGGTCCAGCCGCCCTGCTCGCCGGCGACCGGCGAGCGCGCCGCGCAGAGCCAGCTCTATTCGATCAACGAGCTCGACGAGTATGCCGAGCTGCTCGAGGAGATCCACGCCGCCGCCCGGACCCAGCGGCTGCCGCTGGACACTGCCCTCAAGGAGTGCGCCCCGGGACAGTTCGAGATCAACCTGATCCACTGCGATGATGCGCTCGCGGCCTGCGACAGCGCGGTGCTGCTCAAGCGCCTGATCAAGGGCGTGGCCCTGCACCATGGTTTCGAGGCCACCTTCATGGCCAAGCCCTACGGCCAGGAGGCCGGCAACGGCACCCATGTCCATATCAGCCTGCTCGACGAGGCGGGGAACAACGTCTTCGCGGCCGAGGACGGCGCCCCGCTCGGCACGCCGCAGATGCAGCACGCCGTGGCCGGCCTTCTCGAGCTGATGCCGGCCTCGATGGCACTCTTCGCCCCCAACCTCAACTCCTTCCGTCGCTTCCAGCCCGGGCTCTATGTGCCCATGGCCCCGACCTGGGGCTACGACAACCGTTCGGTGGCGCTGCGCATCCCCTCGGGGCCCAACGCGGCGCGGCGCATCGAGCACCGGGTGGCCGGCGCCGATGTCAACCCCTACCTGCTGCTGGCAACCCTGCTCGGCGCCATCGACCACGGGCTTCGGCGACGACTGACACCGCCGCCCGCCATCACCGGCAACGCCTATGACCAGGTTGCGCCCAGCCTGACCAACAGCTGGCGACAGGCCCTGGACCTGCTGGAGCAGAGCGCCCCCCTGGCCGAGGCGCTGGGGGCGGACTTCCTCGCGGTCTTCCTGGCCAACCGCCGTGCCGAGCGGGACCAGGCCATGCAGGCGGTCAGCAAGCTCGAGTACGACTGGTACCTGCGTCACGTATGACCTCGAGCGCCCTATCGCCATGCCCGCCGGGAGAGCGTTGTCGCGCCGTCTCGACACCGATCGCGCGACGCGGCAGGCCTACTCGAGCAGGCGCATTCCCTGTTCGATATCGGCGGCAATGGCGCGGCAGAAACCCTCCCTGTCTCCCCGGGACAGGGCCTGGGTCACGTCACGATGATGGTCATCGGCGATGCTCGATGCGCCCCAGCGAGTGCCGATCTGTCGCATGCTGGGGCCGTACTGCAGCCAGAGGAGCTCGACCAGGGGCAACAGCACCCGGGAGTGGCTGCGTCGATAGATCAGGAAGTGGAAGCGATGGTTACCACGCATGTACGCCTGCATATCGCCGGCCTCGATGGCCGCATTGATCCGAGCATCGATGCCCTCGAGCTCAGCCAGATCCTCGGCGGTCAGCCAGGGGAACGCCTGACGGGAGACTTCGGTCTCGAGGCTCTTGCGCGCAAACAGCACCTCCTGAAAGCGCTCGCGGCTCAGTTCGGGGACCCGGATCTTGCGGCTGTCGGAGAAGACCAGTGCCCCCTCCGTCACCAGCCAGCGCACGGCCTCACGGGCGGGCATCGCACTGGTACCGTACTCGGTGGCGATACGCCGTATCGAGATCACGTCTCCCGGTGCAAAATCCCCCTCACAGAGCCTCGTCCGCAGCTCCCGATGCAGTCGGGTGGCGGCGGTATCCGGCGAGAACCCTTCGCCCTGTGTCTGTTGCTCCATCGGCTTCCCATGTCGTCGTCATACACTCCGCCAGCATACCCCAAACAGACTCATATGCGGCTCCGCCCATCAGCCGGTTGCTACCACCATGAGGCCCTGCTAGTGTGATCACACATATGTGATCACACTTTAAGGCGAGCATTTTCATGGCCCAATCGCGCCCCCCTTCCTACTATTCTGCGTCCGTCATCAGGGAGTCCGATTACCCCACTCTCGAGGGCCATCACCGGGTCGACGTCGCCATCGTGGGTGGCGGCTTCACGGGCGTGGCCACGGCCGTCGAGCTGAGCGAGCGGGGCTATCGGGTGGCGGTGATCGAGGCGAACAAGATCGGCTGGGGGGCCAGTGGACGCAACGGCGGCCAGGTCACCGGCAGCCTGTCCGGCGAGGATGCCATGCGCCGCCAGATGCGTCGTACCCTCGGCGATGAGGCCGCCGATTTCGTCTGGGATCTCCGCTGGCGCGGCCAGCGCATCATTCGCGAACGTGTCGAGAAATACGCCATTCCCTGCGACCTCAAGCACGGGCATCTCCAGGCGGCCTACCAGCCGAGCCATCTGAAGGCACTGCGACGGGACTACGAGGCCTCCCAGTCCCACTGGATCGGCGAACATGTCCATTGGCTGGACAAGGCAGGGGTCGAAGACGTGCTCGGCACGCGGCTTTACCATGGCGCCCTCCGCAACGACTACAACATGCACCTCCACCCCCTGAACCTCTGCCTGGGCGAGGCGCGTGCGGCGGCAAGCCTGGGGGCCAGGATCTTCGAAGCGTCACCGGTGGTGGAGGTGGTGCACGGCGAATCCCCGGCCGTCATCGGCGAGCATGGCCGCGTCGAGGCGGATAGCGTGATCCTCGCCGGCAACGCCTACCACCACCTCGAGCGCCGGCGGCTCGGCGGCAAGCTCTTCCCCGCCTCGCTCGGCATCGTCACGACCGCCCCGCTGGACGAGGCCACTGCCAACGCGATCAACCCCCAGGACCTGGCCGTCTACGACACCCGCTTCGTGCTGGACTACTACCGCCTCACCGCCGACCGGCGGCTGCTCTTCGGTGGGGGTGCCAACTACTCGGGAAGGGGGTCTGCCGACATCGCCGCCGAGCTGCGCCCGCGGCTGGAGCAGACCTTCCCACAGCTCGAGGGCGTGGCGCTCGACTTCCAGTGGCAGGGACTCGCCGGGATCGTGATCAACCGCGTGCCGATGCTCGGCAAGCTCTCCCCCCACGTCTACTACGCCCAGGGCTACTCCGGGCACGGCATCGCCACCTCCCACCTCGTCGGCGAGATCCTCGCCGAGGCGGTCGACGGCAGCAGGCGGGAGTTCGATGCCTTCGCCAATGTCCGTCACTGGCGAGTCCCGTTCAGCGACCGTCTCGGCAACACCCTGCTGGCCGCCGGCATGTGGTACTACCAGTTGCTGGAACGCCTGCGCTGATCCACCCCACCCCCCTCACACAATGACAAGATCGAGGAGATACCCATGGAAGCCAACGAGAAGGTGATCAAGCAGGGCGCCCGCCCGTGGCATCGCTGGATGGTCATGATATTGCTCGCTGTCGCATTGGCCGCCGTCGTCAGCGCCGTGGTCGGCACCAGCGGTGCCGACTCCATCGACGGGCCGTTGATCCTGGTCCCGACGGGACTCGTGCTGCTGCTTGCGCTGTTGTCCAGGCGCGCGCTCGAACCGCTGGTGTTCGGTGCCTTCGCCGGCACCCTGATGATGGATCCCACGAATGCGCTGAGCAGCCTCTCCGAGAGCCTGATGAGCGTGATGACCGACGAGGATGTCGCCTGGGTCATCATGGTCTGCGGCCTGATGGGCAGCATCATCGCCCTGCTGCTGAAATCGGGCTCGTCCCAGGCCTTCGCCCGGGCCATGATGCGCTACACGACCGACAAGCCCCGCGCCCTGATGGGCTGCTGGTTCATGGGGATCGTGCTGTTCGTCGACGACTACCTCAACTCGCTGGCCGTGGGCACCTCGATGCGCAGGATCACGGACCACTTCAGGACATCGCGCGAGATGCTGGCCTACGTCATCGACTCCACCGCGGCACCGATCAGCGTCCTGATCCCCATTTCCACCTGGGCGGTATTCTTCGGCGCCCTGATCGAGAAGAACGGCGTCGCCGCGGACGGCCAGGGCGTGATGACCTATATCCAGGCCATCCCCTTCATGTTCTACCCGTGGATAGCCGTGGCCATGGTGCCGCTGGTCATCTACGGCAAGATCCCGCTGATCGGGCCGATGAAAACGGCGGAACGTCGCGCCGAACGACAGGGTCAATGCGTGCCCGAGGGGGCCGAGCACATCGACGAGGACATTGGCCACCTCGAGGCGGATGCCAGTCACAAGGGCAGCGTCTGGTCCTTCCTGCTGCCCATGGCCTCCCTGGCCTTCTTCACCTGGTGGTTCGACCTGGATTTCCTGATGGGCATCTTCGTCACCCTGGCCGGGATGATCGTGACCTTCATCGCCCTGAAGAAGCTGTCCGCCAGCGAGACCTTCGACAATATCGTCGAGGGCTTCAAGTCGATGATCGATGCCCTGGCCGTGCTGGTGGCGGCCTTCCTGTTCAACGAGGTCAACACGGCGCTGGGCCTCAACGAGTACATCATCACCACCGTGGAACCGCTGATCTCCGCCGAGCTGTTGCCCTTCATCATCTTCAGCATCATGGGCTTCGTGTCCTTCGCCACCGGCTCGAACTGGGGCGTGTTCGTGATCATCCTGCCCATCGTCGCCACCCTGGGACACAACTTGGGCGCCGACATGACGCTGGTGATCGGGGCCACCCTGTCGGCCAGCACCTTCGGTAGCCATGCCTGCTTCTATTCGGATGCCACGGTGCTGACCTCCCAGGCCAGCGGCTGCACCCCCTTCCAGCACGCCTTCACACAGCTGCCCTATGCGGCACTGGCGGGCATCCTGGCCGCCGGCGCCTACCTGGTACTGGGGTACCTGTGAACGACGAGGTCTCGCCTTGAACGACGCTATCCTGAACAACTTCTGGGCCGACAGCGCTCCCGGCGATGCCGGCCCAAGGCCCGCCCTGACGGGACACCACGCGGCCGACGTGGCGATCATCGGCGCAGGCTTTACCGGGCTGTGGACCGCCTACTACCTGAAGACCCTGTCGCCAGGCCTGGTCATCCGGGTGCTCGAGGCCGAGCGCGTCGGTCACGGCGCCTCCGGACGCAACGGCGGCTGGGTGATCGGCAGCCTGGCCGGCCTGTCGCGACTCGTCGAGGGGCTGTCTCGAGATGAGCGACGGGCCTGCTGCCGAATGCTGGCCGACAACGTGGATACCATCGGTGCCACGCTGGCCCGGGAGGGCATCGAGGCTGAGTTCCACAAGGGGGGCGCCATTCATGCCGCGGCCCGCTATCCGGGCCAGGAAGCGATCCAGCGGGCCTATCTCGAGCACCTCCATGCCCTCGGCCACGCCGAGGAGGCGTGCTACTGGCTGGATACTGCCGAACTCGCGAAGAGGGCGCACTTCCGCAACGCTCGCGGCGGCGTCTTCCAGCGGGACTGCGCCACGGTGCACCCCCTCAAGCTGCTTCGGGGACTGGCTGGCAGGCTCGAGACCATGGGGGTGACGATTCACGAGCACAGTCGCGTTCGGTCGCGTCACCCCCGAGGGGTAACGACGGACTCGGGCCACCTCCGTGCCGAGGTGACGGTAGGCGCTACCGAGGGCTATTCCGAAGGCCTCCCGGACGTGCGTCGTTATGTGCTGCCCGTCCAGAGCCTGGTGATCGCCACCGAGCCGCTCTCGGTATCCCGCTGGGCCGAGATCGGCATGGCCGACCGACCGGCCTTCGCCGATGCCAGCCGCTTGATCAACTACGGGCACCGCACCGCCGACGGTCGCCTGCTGTTCGGCGCCAGGGGCAACTACCGGTTTGGCGGTCGCCCCGTGAGGGGCCAGGAGATTCCGGCGAGTGCCGTGACGTTGCGCCATGACCTCCTGGTGGACCTGTTTCCAGCCCTCGAAGGCGTGAAGATCACCCATGGCTGGGGAGGCTCGCTGGGCTTGTCGCGCCGCTTTCGTCCCCATGCGCTCCTCGACCGCGCCAGCGGCCTGGCCACGGCCGGTGGCTATGCCGGCGAGGGGGTCGCCGCTTCCCACCTCTTCGCCCGCACGCTCGCCGACATGATCCTGGAGCGCGATACCGCCCTGACGCGAATGCCCTGGGCGATGGGTGACACCCACCCTTCACGTGGATTGAAGCGCTGGGAACACGAACCACTCCGCTGGATCGGCGCACAGCTAATCAGCCTGAGCTATGCAGGCGAAGAGGCACTGATGCAGCGCGAACGCTCGCTGGGTATCGTCCGGCCCGCCCTCACAC
>NZ_JAVLBC010000132.1:0-8988 GCF_031581305.1 Halomonas sp. | reverse complement strand
GGCCGTTGTCGGCTATTAACGGGTACCGTGCCATGTTTGACCTGGTGCCGGATGAGTCAGAGGAACCGATCGAGCTGCGACTACATCTGAGCCTGAATGGCGAGCCCATCACCGAAACCTGGCTCTACCAGTATTTCCCACCTGCCCCGGGAGACCGGAAACTTTATTAGAATTCAGGGATGTGTTAACAATCCGGAGGTGCCTTTCCCATTTTTGTTGACAATAAGTACCTCTGGGCGTAGATTTATGCTCAATCCAGTAACTATTGTTGACAAGGCATGGCTGAAGCTACTCTCCAATCCCAGACCCGCGCCGACGAAGCGTTTGATTGTTTACAAACGGCCATTGTCACGGGCGAACTTGCCCCCGGCGAGAAGATCGGCGAGGTTGAGCTTTGTTCACGGTTCAATCTGACCCGTGGGCCGTTGCGTGAAGCCCTTGGCCGTCTGGAATCCCGTGGCCTTCTGGTACGCCGGCCCCATGCGGGTGTAAAGGTGGTTTCCGTCAGTGCCGCAGAACTGCTGGAACTGTACCGGATTCGTGAGGTGATGGAGGGGCTTGCGGCTCGCCAGGCTGCCGAACGGATGACCGACGAGGAAATCGCCGAACTGCAGGCGACTCTGGACAGCCACGAGAAGATGATCGAACAAGCCCAGGGCCAGGCCTATTACCAGGCCGAAGGGGATTACGATTTCCATCACCGCATTGCCACCGGCAGCCGCAACGCCAAGCTTGCCCAGATGCTGCTGGGTGACCTTTACTATATGGTCCGTATGTACCGGTACCGACTGAGCACTTCCGCCGGGCGCCCGCACCTCGCGCTCCGTGAACACCGCCGTATCGTCGAGGCCATCGCCCAGAGGGATGGAGAACTCGCCGAATTCCTGATGAAAAGACACATTAATGCTGCGCGCATAAACATCGAGAAGAAGATCGAGGAAGGCGTCCTGACGATATAAAGCTGAAAAAGGGGTCTGACCCCGTTCGGGGTCAGACCCCAACTTCACATTGAACCCAACGTAAAAATTCCGAACAACATGAGGCCAACACCATGTCCAACAAACTCTCCCCGGGAGCCCGCTTCCGCAAGGCCCTGAAAGACAATCAGCCCCTGCAGATCGTGGGTACCATCAATGCTTACGCCGCGATGATGGCGGAGAAAGTCGGCCACCAGGCCATCTATCTCTCCGGTGGTGGTGTGGCTAATGCTTCATACGGCCTGCCGGACCTCGGCATGACCACCATGAATGATGTGGTAGAGGATGTGCGCCGGATTACCGCAGCTTCCGAACTGCCGCTGCTGGTGGACATCGACACCGGTTGGGGGGGTGCGTTCAACATCGCCCGTACCATCCGTGAGATGGAACGTGCCGGCGCCGCCGCAGTCCATATCGAAGACCAGGTTGCCCAGAAGCGTTGTGGCCATCGTCCGAACAAGGAAATCGTTTCCAAGCAAGAAATGGTGGACCGATCGCGCCAAGGCCTGTATCGAAGCAGGTGCCGACGGCATTTTCGCCGAAGCGGTACACGAGCTGGAGGACTACAAGGCCTTCGCCGAGGCTCTGGATGTGCCGATCCTGGCCAACATCACTGAATTCGGCGCAACCCCGCTCTACAACAAGAAAGAGCTGGCCGAAGCCGGCGCCGGCATGGTCCTGTACCCGCTGAGCGCCTTCCGCGCCATGAACAAGGCCGCCCTGACGGTTTACCAGAACATCCTGGAGAAGGGCGACCAGAAAGACGTGGTTGATCTTATGCAAACCCGGATGGAACTGTACGATTTCCTGAACTACCACGATTTCGAACAGAAGCTCGATGAGCTGTTCGCCCAGACCAAGGGCTGAGGGCCAAGTCGGGGTCTGATGAAAGTCTTCATCTGACCCCATGTTAGAAATTGAGCAAGGTCGGGGTCTGAAGAACACCTTCTTCTGACCCCAGTGCAATCCCCTGAATTAAAGGGGTCTGATGAAAGCCTTCATCTGACCCCATGTTCACCAGATTAGAGATGAGGGAGAACAACAATGGCTGAAGCAAAGAAACAAGGTGGCGCCGGCCTGCGAGGCCAGGTCGCCGGTGAAACTGCCCTGTGTACCGTAGGTAAGAGCGGCACCGGCCTGACCTACCGTGGTTACGACATTACCGATCTGGCCAACAACGCCCAGTTCGAGGAAGTGGCCTACCTGCTCCTGCGCGGCAAGCTGCCGAACCAGCAGGAACTGGACGCCTACAAGAAGAAGCTTGTGAGCCTGCGCGGCCTGCCCGAAGCTCTGAAAACCGTGCTGGAGCAGATCCCCAAGGACGCGCACCCGATGGACGTGATGCGTACCGGCTGCTCCATGCTGGGTAACCTGGAAACCGAGGAAGACTTCAGCGAGCAGGACGACAAGATCGACCGTATGTTGGCGGTATTCCCGGCGATCATTACCTACTGGTACCGCTTCGCCCACGAGGGCGTCCGCATCGAGACCGCCAACACCGAGAGTGACTCCATCGGCGGTGTCTTCCTGGAGCTGCTGCACGGCAAGAAGCCGAGCGAGCTGCACGAGCGCGTGATGAACGTCTCCCTGATCCTATATGCGGAGCATGAATTCAACGCTTCCACGTTCACCGCTCGCGTCTGTGCCTCCACGCTGTCTGACATCCACAGCTGTGTGACCGGCGCCATCGGTTCCCTGCGTGGCCCGCTGCACGGTGGTGCCAACGAAGCGGCCATGGCACTGATCCAGAAATTCCAGACCCCGGACGAGGCCGAAGAGGGCCTGATGGGCATGCTGGAGCGCAAGGAAAAGATCATGGGCTTCGGCCATGCGATCTACAGCGAGTCCGACCCGCGCAACGCCATCATCAAGCACTGGTCCCAGAAGCTTGCCGAGGACGTGGGCGACAGCGTGCTCTACCCGGTCTCCGAGCGCGTCGAGGCGGTCATGTGGCGCGAGAAGAAGCTGTTCTGCAACGCCGACTTCTTCCACGCCAGCGCCTACCACTTCATGGACATTCCCACCAAGCTGTTCACCCCGATCTTCGTCTGCTCGCGGGTCACCGGCTGGTGTGCCCATGTCTTCGAGCAGCGCGCCAACAATCGCATCATCCGACCGAGCGCCGACTACGTCGGTCCGGAGAAGAGCGAGTGGGTGCCGATCGAGCAGCGCGACTGATCGATCACCGTTACCGGGCGACCCCTCCAGGTCGTCCGGCCTCTCCGCCCTCGCCCCGACGCCTGCAAGAGATCCCTCACGCCATGAATACCGACTACCGTAAACCGCTTCCCGGCACCGAGCTGGACTACTTCGACGTGCGTGCGGCCGTCGAGGCGATCCAGCCCGGTGCCTATGACACCCTTCCCTACACCTCGCGGGTGCTGGCCGAGCAGCTGGTGCGCCGCTGCGAGCCCGAGCTGCTCACCGACGCGCTCAAGCAGCTGATCGAGCGCCGCCGTGATCTGGACTTTCCCTGGTATCCGGCGCGGGTAGTGTGCCATGACATCCTCGGCCAGACGGCGCTGGTCGATCTGGCCGGCCTGCGCGACGCCATTGCCGAGCAGGGGGGCGATCCCGCCAAGGTCAACCCGGTGGTGCCGACTCAACTGATCGTCGATCACTCCCTGGCCGTGGAGCATGCCGGCTTTGATCCGGATGCCTTCGACAAGAACCGCGCCGTCGAGGATCGTCGCAACGAGGATCGCTTCCACTTCATCGAGTGGACCAAGACGGCGTTCGAGAACGTCGACGTGATCCCCGCCGGCAACGGCATCATGCACCAGATCAACCTGGAGAAGATGTCGCCGGTGGTGCAGGCACGCGACGGCGTGGCCTATCCTGATACCTGCGTGGGCACTGACAGCCATACCCCGCATATCGACTGCCTGGGCGTGATCGCCATCGGCGTCGGCGGCCTCGAGGCCGAGACCGTGATGCTGGGGCGCCCCTCCATGATGCGCTTGCCCGATATCGTCGGCGTGGAGCTGACCGGCAAGCCCAGGCCCGGCATCACCGCCACCGATATCGTCCTGGCGATCACCGAGTTCCTGCGCAAGGAGCGGGTGGTCGGGGCGTATCTGGAGTTCTTCGGCGAGGGGGCCCAGAGCCTGACCATCGGCGACCGCGCCACCATCTCCAACATGACGCCGGAGTATGGCGCTTCGGCGGCGATGTTCTATATCGACGAGCAGACCCTCGACTATCTCACCCTCACCGGTCGCGAGCCGGAGCAGGTGGAGCTGGTCGAGACCTACGCCAAGCAGGTCGGACTCTGGGCCGACAGCCTGACGCAGGTCCAGTACGAGCGGGTGCTGACCTTCGACCTTTCCAGTGTTGAGCGCAACCTGGCAGGCCCTTCCAACCCGCACCGTCGCCTGCCCACCAGCGCCCTGCACGAGCGCGGTATCGCCGTCGACTACGACAAGGCCCAGGCGGAGGAGAAGGAGGGCAGGATGCCCGATGGCGCGGTGATCATCGCCGCCATCACCAGCTGCACCAACACCTCCAATCCGCGCAATGTGGTAGGCGCTGCCCTGCTGGCCAAGAAGGCCAATGAGCTCGGCCTGATGCGCAAGCCCTGGGTGAAGTCCTCCTTCGCGCCGGGCTCCAAGGTGGCGCGGCTCTATCTGGAGGAGGCCGGCCTGCTGTCCGAGCTGGAGAAGCTCGGCTTCGGCATCGTCGCCTATGCCTGCACCACCTGTAACGGCATGTCCGGCGCCCTGGATCCCGAGATCCAGCAGGAGATCATCGACCGCGATCTCTACTCCACCGCGGTGCTCTCCGGCAACCGCAACTTCGATGGCCGCATCCACCCCTATGCCAAGCAGGCCTTCCTGGCATCGCCGGCGCTGGTGGTCGCCTATGCCATTGCCGGAACGGTGCGTTTCGACATCGAGAAGGACGTGTTGGGCACCGATCAGAACGGCAATCCGGTGACCCTCAAGGACCTCTGGCCCTCCGACGAGGAGATCGATGCCATCGTCGGTGAGTTCGTCAAGCCGGAACAGTTCAAGCAGGTCTATATCCCGATGTTCGACCTGGACGCCGCCGAGAAGGCCGAGAGCCCGCTCTACGACTGGCGTTCGCAGAGCACCTACATTCGCCGTCCACCCTACTGGGAAGGCAACATGGCGGCCGTGCGTGCGCTCAAGGGCATGCGGCCGCTGGCGATCCTGCCGGACAACATCACCACCGACCACCTGTCACCGTCCAACGCCATCATGATGGATAGCGCGGCGGGGGTGTACCTGCACAAGATGGGCCTGCCGGAGGAGGACTTCAACTCCTACGCCACCCACCGCGGTGACCACCTCACCGCCCTGCGGGCGACCCTGGCCAACCCCAAGCTGTTCAACGAGATGGTGCGGGACGAGAATGGCGAAGTAAGGCAAGGATCGCTGGCGCGCATCGAGCCGGAAGGTGAGGTGACCCGCATGTGGGAGGCCATCGAGACCTACATGGAGCGCAAGCAGCCGCTGATCGTCATCGCCGGCGCCGACTATGGCCAGGGTTCCTCCCGCGACTGGGCGGCCAAGGGCGTGGCGCTGGCCGGAGTCGAGGCGATCGTCGCCGAAGGTTTCGAGCGCATCCACCGTACCAACCTGATCGGCATGGGCGTGATGCCGCTGCAGTTCCGGGAAGGCACTACCCGCCACACCCTGCAGCTCGACGGCACTGAGACCTATGACGTCGAGGGCAAGCCGGTGCCGGGCGCCACCCTGGAGCTGGTGATTCACCGCACGACCGGTGAGGTCGATCGCGTACCGGTGATCTGCCGCCTGGATACCGCCGAGGAGGTGACCGTCTACTCCGCCGGCGGCGTGCTGCAGCGCTTTGCCAAGGACTTCCTGGAGTCCGAGGTCGAAGCGGTCGGCTGAGCGCAGGAGGCACGGCCCGGCGTTTCGGTCGGGTCGTGCAGGCCGGTCCGCGCTGTTGCCCGGCACCATCCATTACTGCCGCGCTCCCGAGCGCGGCAGCTTTCCATCCGGAGTCGATTTCCATGGCACATGTCCCCCAAGTTCGCATTCCCGCCACCTTCATGCGTGGCGGCACCAGCAAGGGCGTCTTCTTCAAGCTCACCGATCTGCCCGAGGGCGCTCAGGTTCCCGGTGAAACCCGCGATCGCCTGCTGATGCGGGTGATCGGCAGCCCCGACCCCTACCAGAAGCAGATCGACGGCATGGGTGGGGCCACCTCCAGCACCAGCAAGACGGTGATCCTGTCGAAAAGCGAGAGCCCCGACCACGACGTGGACTACCTCTTCGGCCAGGTCTCCATCGACAAGCCGTTTGTGGACTGGAGCGGCAACTGCGGCAACCTCTCCGCGGCGGTGGGACCCTTCGCGATCAGCAACGGCCTGGTGGACTCGACGCGTATCCCGGAGAACGGTGAAGCTGAGGTACGCATCTGGCAGGCCAATATCGGCAAGACCATCGTCTCTCGGGTGCCCATCAGCGGTGGCGAGGTGCAGGAGACCGGCGACTTCGAGCTGGATGGGGTGACCTTCCCGGCCGCCGAGGTGCCGGTGGCCTTCAAGGACCCGGCAGACGGGGAGGGCGCCATCTTCCCCACTGGCAACCTGGTGGATGACCTGGAGGTGCCTGCTGATGTGGTAGAGGGAGGGACTCTCAAGGCGACCATGATCAATGCCGGTATCCCGACCGTCTTCGTCAATGCCGCCGAACTCGGCTATACCGGTACGGAATTGCAGGAGGCGATCAACGGTGACGCCAAGGCGCTGAAGATGTTCGAGGCCATTCGCGCCCATGGTGCGGTACGCATGGGGTTGATCGGTGACGTCACCGAGGCGGCGGCTCGTCCGCATACTCCCAAGGTGGCCTTCGTGGCGCCGCCGTCCGATTACCTCTCCTCCAGCGGCAAGCAAGTCAGGGCCGGAGAGGTCGACCTAGTGGTACGGGCGCTCTCCATGGGCAAGCTTCACCACGCCATGATGGGTACCGCAGCGGTGGCCATCGCCTCGGCAGCGGCCATCGAAGGCACCCTTGTCAACTTGGCCGCCGGCGGCGGCAAGCGCAATGCGGTGACCTTCGGTCATCCCTCCGGCACCCTGCGGGTCGGCGCCGAAGCGAGCCTGGTGGACGGTCGCTGGGTGATCGATCAGGCAGTCATGAGCCGCAGCGCACGGGTGCTGATGGAGGGCTGGGTGCGCGTTCCCGGGGACAGCTTCTGAGTACAAGCCACCCGAGCTAAAGGAGCGCCCCGGGTTCGCAGGACTCGGGGCGTTTTCTATAGTGTGGCTAGTCCTTTGACGCTTCGACAGGAGGCGAACATGAGCACCGTGGAAACCAATGTGCGGCCTGACTATGATGTCGAGCTGCAGAAGATCGCCGATTATGTCCTTGGCTTCGAGATCGAGAGCAGCGAGGCGTTCGATACCGCCCGCCATTGCCTGATGGACACCCTGGGGTGTGGCCTGCTGGCGCTGCGCTTCCCGGAGTGCACCAAGCACCTCGGGCCGCTCGTCGAGGGTACTGTGGTGCCCCATGGCGCTCGAGTGCCCGGGACCTCGTTTCGGCTGGATCCGGTCAAGGCAGCCTGGGATATCGGGGCGACCATCCGTTGGCTCGACTACAACGACACCTGGCTGGCCGCCGAGTGGGGCCACCCCTCCGATAACCTGGGGGGCATTCTGGCCGTGGCCGACCACCTCTCCCAGCGTCGGGTCGCCGATGGGGTCGCGCCGCTGACCATGCGCCAGGTGCTCGAGGCGATGATCATGGCACACGAGATCCAGGGCGTGCTGGCGCTGGACAACTCCTTCAATCGAGTCGGGCTCGATCACGTGGTGCTGGTCAAGGTGGCGTCCACCGCGGTGGTGGCGAAGCTGATGGGGGCCGGTCGCGAGCGGCTGCTCGCGGCGCTCTCCCATGCCTTCGTCGACGGCCAGAGTCTGCGCACCTATCGGCATGCGCCGAACGCGGGCTCGCGCAAGAGCTGGGCCGCAGGGGATGCCACCTCCCGTGCTGTGCGCCTGGCCGATATCGCCATGCGCGGCGAGATGGGCATCCCCGGCGTGCTGACCGCACCGCAGTGGGGCTTCTATGATGTGCTTTTCAGCCACACCAATCGCGATCTGGCCACCAAACCGGAGGAGGAGCGCCGGTTCAGCTTCCAACGCGAGCTCGGCAGCCATGTGATGGAGAACATCCTGTTCAAGATCGCTTTTCCGGCCGAGTTCCATGCCCAGACCGCCTGCGAGGCGGCGGTGACCCTGCATCCCCAGGTGAAGGATCGGCTGGACGAGATCGAGCGCATCGTGCTGACCACCCATGACTCGGCGATACGCATCATCTCCAAAGAGGGTGACTTGGCCAATCCGGCGGATCGTGACCACTGCCTGCAGTACATGACCGCCGTGCCGCTGATCTTCGGCAACCTCACGGCCGAGCATTACGAGGACGCCTTCCATGACGCCCATCCGCGGATCGACGAGCTGCGCGGGAAGATGGAGGTGGTCGAGGACCAGGGCTATTCCCGGGACTACTACGATCCCGAGAAGCGCTCCATCGCCAATGCCATCCAGGTGCTCTTCAAGGACGGTAGTGCCACGGAGAAGGTCGCGGTCGAATATCCCATCGGCCATCGCCGTCGTCGCGCGGTGGGCATTCCGCTGCTGGAGGAGAAGTTCCGGCACAATCTCGCGACCCGTTTCCCGGCGGGGCGCTGTGAGCAGATCAGCCATCTCTGCCGCGACCAGGCGCGCCTGGAAGACACCGCGGTGCACCGCTTCGTCGACCTCTTCGTGATCTGAGGCCGTTCAAGGCCCGCCCGAGGTAGTGGTTTCGGCCCGGGGCATTGCCTCAACGGAGTGTCTCGGGCTTCACCGATGCCGCCTTCCACGAGCCCACGGTGGAAACCTGATGAAGCACATGGCGCGACGTGTCAGGCAGGTCTATATTTTTCTTGCGCGTGGGGGTTGCATGCCTCGGCGTGAGATCGTAAAGTACGCATCCGCTGCCGGCGACGGGCAAACGTTGCAGGCGGTGATGGT
>NZ_JAVLBC010000324.1:0-1833 GCF_031581305.1 Halomonas sp. | reverse complement strand
TCGGCGCTCAAGGCAAGTGGATTTGCCTTACAGGGGTGTAGCTCAATTGGTAGAGCAGCGGTCTCCAAAACCGCAGGTTGCGGGTTCAATTCCTGCCGCCGTGCCGAGGACAGCGCCGGTATCGGCATGCAGCCCCGAGGGGATATCGATGGCCAGCACCGGCAGACAGCTGGCGTTGATGGCCTCGATCGCCTCGCGGGCCTCACCGCGCACCTCGCCACCGAGGCCGGTGCCCAGCAGGGCATCGACGACCAGTTCGCCCTGGAAGGCGAGGCCCGCTCTCCAGGGTTCGACCTGAACCCCGGCCGCCGTGGCCACGGCGGCGCGTCTGGCATCGCCGGACAGCTCTTCGAGCGGCTTGAGCAGGATGCGCTGCACGGCAAGCCCCTCGGCGGCGGCCAACGCCGCCAGCACATGGCCATCGCCGCCGTTGTTGCCGCCGCCGCAGAGCACGCTGAGCGAGTGCACCCCGGGCCAGCAGGCCTTCAGGCTCTGCCAGGCGGCCATGGCCGCGCGCTGCATCAGGGCAAAGCCCTCGATGCCCGCGGCGATGGTGCGCCGGTCGAGCTCGCGCACCTGGTCAGCGCGATAGAGCGGCCTCGATTGCCGCTCGGGGTGTGGGTTTTCCCCGGCCATCCGGTGTCTCCTCATTCGGGATCCTTTACCATATCAAGTGTAAATTCTCTGCGCCCCACGCCAAGTCATGGGGCCGATCTGCATGGTGTTTTCTCGATCATGACCCTCCTGTCCCCGTCGGATAACGCCCCCGACATGAACGCCCTCGCCCAGCGGATCAAGACCTGGGGCCGCGAGCTCGGCTTTCAGCAAGTCGGCATCACAGACGTCGACCTGGCCGAGGACGAGCAGCGCCTGGCGGATTGGCTCGCGGCCGGCCACCACGGCGAGATGGGCTTCATGACCAAGCACGGCACCAAGCGCACCCGGCCGGCAGAGCTGGTGCCGGGCACTATGCGAGTGATCTGCGTGCGCTTGGACTATCTGCCCGCCGAGGTGGAAACGACGAAAGTGCTGGGCCAGCCGGAAACCGCCTATGTGTCCCGTTATGCCACCGGGCGCGACTATCACAAGCTGATGCGCAAGCGGCTGGCCACCCTGGCGAAATGGATGGAAGCCGAGGTGGGCTCTTTCGGCTACCGCGCCTTCGTCGACTCGGCACCGGTCATGGAGCGGGCCCTGGGCCGCAAGGCGGGACTGGGCTGGTTCGGCAAGAACGCCATGCTGCTCAACCCCGGGGCCGGCTCGCTGTTCTTCCTGGGTGAACTCTATACCGACCTGCCACTACCGGTAGATGCGCCCTTCGAAAGCGACCACTGCGGCAGCTGCAGCGCCTGCCGCAGCGCCTGCCCCACCGGGGCCATCGTCGAGGACCGGGTGGTCGATGCCCGGGCCTGCATCTCCTACCTGACCATCGAGCTTCACGGGGCCATCCCCGAACACTACCGGGTGGCCATGGGCAACCGGGTGTTCGGCTGCGACGACTGCCAGCTGGTCTGCCCTTTCACCCGCTTTTCCCGGGCCTCCCGCGAGGCCGACTTCGCCCCTCGCCACGACCTGGACCGTGCGAGCCTGGTGTCGCTGTTCGCCTGGGGTGAGGAGGAGTTTCTGGAGAAGACCGCCGGCAGCCCGATACGCCGCATCGGCTACGAGCGCTGGCTGCGCAACCTGGCCGTGGGACTCGGCAACGCCCCCTGGAGCGAGGCCGTGGAGGCCGCCCTGATGGCCCGGCTGCCCTACCCCTCCGACCTGGTGCGCGAACAAGTTCTTGGGCATAAAGACATATTCACATGCCTCAGAACTGGCGAATGACGACGA
>NZ_JAVLBC010000323.1:0-1836 GCF_031581305.1 Halomonas sp. | reverse complement strand
TGACCAGTCGAAGCGCCACCGTCGGATTTCCTCGCGCCGCTGCAGGGCGTTGAGTGACAGCTCCATTGCGCACTGGATGGCATGATCGGCCTGCTCGAAGATCGCTCGGTACGCCTCGATCCCATTGAGCGCTGCCGTCCCGGGCTTGTCACCGGGCAGGGTGATGCGCTGGCGCTTCTTGATCGCCTTGTCCCGGGGCAGGATCCGCATCGGTAGGCCCTCGGTCACCACGCCGTCGGACATGGCGGACTTCCACAGGTCGATCAGCCGGGTGCGGTACTTGTTGAACACCTCCGGCGTGGTGCCAATGTCCTCGAGGAAGTCGGCCAGATCGGTCTGCTCGACCGCCTTCATGGGGATCGACCCGAGGCCCGACTTGATGTTGCGGTACAGCCGGCGGTATTCCTTGAGCGTGTGCTCGCTCAGGGGGTGGCCGTTGATGCGTCGCGCCGGCAGCTTGAGGTCGAGGAACTGGTCGACGTACTCGGCCAGCGTGGTGTCGGATGCGCACCGCCTCGATCGCTTGAGGATCTGCCCGGCAAGATCACCGCCCGAACCGAATACCTGGTTGAGCTGGCGGGCCGCATCGATCGCCTGCTTCTCGGTCACGTAGCCGAAGCCGTTGTAGCGGCCCGGGTCATTCGTCGGCAGGTCGGGGCGCAGGTAGTAGTAATAGGGCCCGCGCGCCTTCTTCGATGCGTAGAGATTGGAGGGCCAGTGGGCCCGATCCTTGCGGCGGCGCTTCGGTGCCATGGTTACGCCTCGATTGCCCGGGCCAGCACCTGGCCAGCCAGATCATTTACCGGCTTCACGGATGCCAGGTACTGCGCCTCGTGGCCGTTCTCGTCGACGAGGACATAGTAGCGCGAGCCCTCGCGCTTGCCGGCCAGTTCGCCGCGGTCGATCCGCCGGCGCAGGGTGCGCTCGTCGGGCCGGCTCTCCGGCGTGTAGGCCTGCCGGCGGTACTCGCTGAGTTTCATGTATCGCATGGTTCCTCCTTTATCCGCGGCAGTCGTCGGTGGATTCGTGCTCGTCTTGCTCGCACCCGCCGCGATTCAGGTTCCACACGCCGACGATCACGCCGGCGATGGCGACCAGGCAGAGGGCGATGATGAAGATCAGGAAGATGGTGTCGGTGGTCATTGGTAGCGGCCCTCCAAGCGTTCTTTTATCCGCCGGATCGTTTCCGGGTGCCCGACAAGAGTGGTTGCGCCGAAAGCGTCTGGCATGCGGATGAGCTTTGGGTCCGGCTCCATGTTTGGCGCTCGCTTGAAATCGTCCCAAGGCTTCCACGGCCAAGATAGAAGGCGTTCTTTCCATGACCTGGGCACATATTTGTGCCCGTTCTGAATCACAAGGTTGGGGTTCTCTAGGATTCGCATCCCGTGCAGGTGCTCCATCACTCCACCCCCTCGGCTTCTCTGCCCCGACGATTAGCCAACAGCTTTCGCACCTGCCCGATAGCCAATAGGGTCGCCACATACAGGGCGCCGAGCGTGACCCCGACACCCCACAGCGCCAACACGGCGGCAACTATGACGCCGGACAGCATCACCAACCCAAGGAGTACGCCAGTACCCCACGAGGTGATCGCCAGTGCCAAGTCCCAAATCTGCATGAAAAAGGCCATCACTCCACCCCCTCGGCTTCGCGGCGTAGGTGGTTTGCCACTGCGCAGGCAACCCTCAGCATTGCGTGGTGGTCCGGCCCCGTGCTCATGCCGTCTGCAAGCTCTTCGTTCACCTCGGTCTTGATCGCATCAACAACGGTCTGCGCTGCACCAGCCGCAACCAGCTTGTCGCGGCGGGCGAGCATCGAGCGCGCCATGCTTCTCAT
>NZ_JAVLBC010000322.1:0-1841 GCF_031581305.1 Halomonas sp. | reverse complement strand
CGGTGAGCTGGATGGGGCGGCCCTGACCCTGGACGAGGTGCTCAAGGCGCGCGCCGAGGGGCTGCCGCTGGCGGTCATCCTGGTGTTCGATGACTCCGTCGGTGCCGATATGGTGTTGGCAAGACCCCAGATAGCGACCCTCGCCGACCTATCCGGCGCTCGCATCGCCGTGGAGCGCAGTGCCGTTGGCAGCCTGGTGCTCCACAAGCTGCTCGAGGCGGCAGGGCTCACGGCCGACCAGCTTGAAGTGGTGGATCTGCCACCGGATCGACAGCTGGCCGTCTGGCGTCAGGGGGATATCGATGCCGTGGTGACGTATGAACCGACTGCCAGCCAGCTGATGCGCGAGGGCGCACGCCGGCTCTACGACAGCAGCCAGTTCCCCGACATGATCCTCGACGTACTGGCAGTGCGGCACGACCGTCTGCGCTGGCGCACTGATGCACTCGAGGCACTGGTACTGGCTCACTTCCGCGGCCTGGCACACCTGAGAATCAAGATGCGATGCGCCGCATCGCCGCCTGGCGTGGGTTGAGCTTCGAGGAGGTGCGTGCCTCCTACGCCGGTATGGAGCTGCCCGGCGTGGCCGGCAACCGCGGCTATTTCGGCGCCGAGGGGCGGCTGCTGGCGGCGGCCAACGCTCTCAACAACGTCATGGTGGCCAAGGGCCTGCTGGACGCGCCCGACCGTCTGGACGATCTGATGGAGGATCGCTACCTGCCCAGGGCAGCGGTGACATGAGGCGGCTGACATGTCATTGGCTCGCCGCTCTCCTGAGCTGGATGACCCCAATGCTGCCTGTGGCGTACGCCGCCGATGACACCCTGGTACTCGGCGTGTTCGCCTATCGTGATGCGGCAGTGATGCAGGCGCGTTACCAGCCGCTTGCCGATTATCTGGACGCGCAGCTCCCCGACACCCGGGTGGAACTGCGGGCGCTGGGGCTGGATGCCATCGAACAGGCGATTGCCCATCGCCAGATCGACCTGCTGATGACCAATCCCAGCCACTACCTGCAGGTGCGCAGCCGCAACAGCCTGACCGGTGCCCTGGCCACCCAGATTCGTCTCGAGCATGGTCAGGTGATCAGTTCACTGGGCGGCGTGGTGATCACTCTGGCGGATCGCCATGACATCGATGAGCTGCGCGATCTCAAGCAGCGTCGTGTCGGCATTCCCGGCAAGCGTTTCCTGGGGGGCTACCAGACCCAGGCATATGAGCTGCGCCAGGTCGGGCTCTCGCCGGAGCGTGATCTCGATCTGCAGGCGCTGGGCAGCCACGACGCTGTGGTGTCGGCGGTGCAGGCGGGGGAACTGGATGCCGGCTTTGTGCGCACCGGCGTGCTGGAAAGCCTCGCGCGTGAAGGACGTATCGATCGTGCTCGACTCAAGGTGGTGAATCTCCAGCAGCTGGCCGGCTTTCCGTATGCAACCTCCACGCGGCTCTATCCGGAGTGGCCACTGATCGCGCTGCCTCAGGTCGAGCGCGCCACCGTTCAGCGGGTGTCCGCGGCGCTGTTTGCGCTGACCCCGGAGCACGAGGTGGCGCGAGCCGCCCGAATCGCCGGTTTCGCTCCACCCATGGACTACCTGCCCGTCGAGAACCTGGCGCGCGAGCTGCGCCTTGCGCCTTTCGATCAGCCACCGCGCGTCACCTGGCAGGATATCTGGGAGCAGCATCGCGTCTACCTGGTGGCGCTACTGGGCGCGTTGCTCCTGGTGCTTCTGCTGCTGGTGCTGCTGACCCGACGCAACCGCAAGCTGAGCCGGCAACGCGAGGAGATGCGGCTGGCGGCCAGCGTCTTCAGCCATACCCACGAGGGGATCATGATCACCTCGCCG
>NZ_JAVLBC010000131.1:0-9084 GCF_031581305.1 Halomonas sp. | reverse complement strand
CCCGGGCGCCTCGCCACACGCCAAGGCTTTGGGTACCATAGGCGGCTTTTCTCGCGGGCTTTCTCGCACTCCAGGACCATCGCAACGTCCACGCGCGCAGGAACGACAACCATGCTGAAACGCCTGATCGACAACCAGTTCAAGCTGGACGAGCACAAGACCGATGTGAAGACCGAGGTCATCGCCGGGATCACCACCTTTCTGACCATGGCCTACATCATCTTCGTCAACCCGAGCATTCTCTCCCAGGCCGGCATGGACTACGGTGCAGTGTTCGTTGCCACCTGTCTGGCTGCCGCGCTGGGTTGTCTGATCATGGGCCTGTGGGCCAACTATCCCATTGCTCAGGCGCCCGGCATGGGCCTCAACGCCTTCTTCACCTACGGCGTGGTGCTGGGGATGGGCTACACCTGGGAGGCGGCACTGGGCGCCGTCTTCTTCTCCGGCTTCATCTTCTTCCTGCTCAGCATCTTCAGAATCCGCGAGTGGATCATCAACTCGATCCCGCTCTCCCTGCGCCTGGGCATTGCGGCGGGCATCGGGCTCTTCCTGGCGATGATCGCGTTGAAGAATGCCGGCATCGTGGTGGCCAACGAGGCCACCTACGTGGCCCTCGGTGATCTCTCCGAACCCGCTGCCCTCTATGCGCTGCTGGGCTTCTTCGTGATCACCGCACTGGCCTACCTCAAGGTCACCGGGGCGGTGATGATCGGTATCCTCGGCGTTACCGTGCTGGCGATGCTCCTCGGTCATAACGAGTTTGGTGGCTTCATGTCCATGCCGCCCCCCATCGCGCCGACGTTCATGGCGCTGGACCTGGCCGGCGCCCTGGACGTGGCGATGCTCAGCGTGATCTTCGCCTTCCTGTTCGTCGACCTCTTCGACACCTCCGGCACTCTGGTCGGCGTGGCCCACAAGGGCGGCCTGCTGGACAAGGATGGCAAGCTGCCGCGCATCGGTCGCGCCATGATGGCCGACAGTGGCGCGTCCATGGCGGGCGCCGTGCTGGGGACCTCGACTACTACCAGCTATATCGAGTCCACCGCCGGCATTGCCTCAGGCGGGCGGACCGGTCTGACCGCCGTGGTGGTGGCGGTGCTGTTCCTGATCAGCCTGTTCTTTGCGCCGCTGGCGGGCTCCATCCCGGCCTACGCCACCGCCGGGGCCCTGCTCTATGTGGCGGTGCTGATGGCCGGCAGCCTGGCTCACGCCAACTGGGACGACCCGACCGACGCCGCCCCGGTGCTGATCGCCGCCCTGGCCATGCCGCTGACCTTCTCGATCGCCGAGGGCATTGCGCTGGGTTTCATCAGTTATGCCGCCATCAAGGCGCTCTCCGGGCGTTTCAAGGACCTGAATTCCGCCGTGATCGTGCTGGCCCTGCTGTTTGCCGGCAAGTTCCTGTTCCTTGGCTGATGCCTGGCTACCGATTGCATTCACTCACCGAGACTCGACTCAATGAGCATCTACGGCGACTACATCAAGTCCGTGATTCGCACCGTCCCCGACTGGCCGCAGTCGGGTGTCAACTTTCGTGACATCACGCCGCTTCTGCAGAACAGTGCGGCCTTCCGAAAGCTGGTCGACAGCTTCGTGCACCGCTATCAGGAGATGGACATCGACGCCGTGGCGGCCATCGATGCCCGCGGCTTCATCGTCGGTGCACCGCTGGCCTATGAACTGGGCTGCAGCTTCGTGCCGGTTCGCAAGAAGGGCAAGCTGCCATTCCGTACCATCAGCGAGACCTATACCCTGGAGTACGGCGAGGCCGAAGTGGAGCTGCACTCCGATGCCTTCAAGCAGGGCGATCGCATCCTCATCGTCGACGACCTGATCGCCACTGGCGGCACTATGCTGGCCGCCGCCAAGTTGATCAGCCGCAGCGGCGGTCATGTCGTGGAGGCCGCCACCATCGTCGACCTGCCGGACCTGGGCGGGTCGCGGCGCATCCGCGAGGCGGGCTACGGGGTCTTTGCCGTCTGTTCCTTCACCAACGACGAGTGAGCCATGAGCACCCATCGCTACCATCAGCACTTCACCGTCTCATGGGATCAGCTCCATCGGGACGTGCGTGAGCTCTGTCACCGGCTGGTCGAGCGCGACTTCAAGGGCATCGTTGCCATCACCCGCGGCGGGCTGATTCCGGCGGCGCTGATTGCTCGTGAACTCAACGTTCGCCTGATTGATACCGTCTGCATCAAGAGCTATGACCACATGGAGCAGGGCGGCCTGGAGGTGATGAAGGGCGTTGACCACGATGGCGAAGGCTGGCTACTGGTCGACGATCTGGTCGATACCGGCAAGACTGCCCGTAAGGTGCGCGAATTGTTGCCGAAGGCTCACTTCGTGACCATCTATGCCAAGCCCGAGGGCAAGCCGCTGGTCGACCAGTACCTCACTGAGGTGGCTCAGGACTGCTGGATCCAGTTCCCATGGGACATGGGCGTGGCTTATGTGGAACCGCTGGTTGACCAGGCGAAGCGCTGACCGATGACGTGTCCACTCCCTGACAGCTGGCAACGGTGGCTGGGTGACGAGTTCGAGGCGCCCTACATGCAGTCGCTGCGTGATTTCCTGGCCGCCGAGAAGGCGGCCAGGAAGGTGATCTATCCGCACTCGACGGACTGGTTTCGCGCCTTCGAACTGACGCCGCTGGATCGTGTAAAGGTGGTGATCCTCGGCCAGGACCCCTATCACGGGCCCCATCAGGCCCACGGGCTCTGTTTCTCGGTGCGCCCCGGGGTCCGTGTTCCGCCCTCGCTGGTCAATATCTACAAGGAATTGCAGTCGGACGTGGGGTTCCAGCCGGTGGAACACGGTAATCTCGAGCACTGGGCGCGCCAAGGGGTGCTGCTGCTCAACACGTCGTTGACGGTGGAGCAGGGCAATGCCGGCTCCCATCGCGGCAAGGGCTGGGAGACCTTCACCGATCGTGCCATCGCCACGGTGAGTGCGCATGCCGACCCCTCGGTGTTTCTGCTGTGGGGCAGCCCGGCCCGCAAGAAGAAGGCGCTGATCGATACCTCGCGCCACCTGGTGCTGGAATCTCCGCATCCCTCACCGCTTTCGGCCCACCGCGGCTTCTTCGGCAACCACCACTTTTCGCGTGCCAATGCCTTTCTGGTCGAGAATGGACGCGAACCCATCGACTGGCAGCTGCCGGCACAACCTTAACCTCGATACAGGATGCGGTTAGAATGGCCCGCTCATTATGGTGAGAGCCGTCGGTTCGACGCCTCGACTGGCACGCCGATTGCGTCATCGCGCTGCACGCAGCGCTCCCACAGGGTCTCCATCGCCGTCCAAGAGGTTCCTCATGAGTGTCCACGCCATCCAGCATCCCCTGGTCCAGCACAAGCTTGGCCTGATGCGCGAAGCCGGCATCAGCACCAAGAGCTTCCGTGAACTGGCCGGCGAGCTGGCCAAGCTGCTCACCTACGAGGCGACCAGCGACCTGGAGCTGCAAACCCAGGCGATCGACGGCTGGAGCGGCAACAAGATTCCGGTGAACCTGCTCAAGGGCAAGAAGGCCACCATCGTGCCGATCCTGCGGGCGGGACTGGGCATGCTCGACGGCGTCACCGACCTGATCCCCAGTGCCCGCGTCAGCGTGGTGGGGCTCTATCGTGACGAGGAGACGCTGGAGCCGGTGCCGTACTTCGCCAAGTTTGCCAATGACCTGGACGAGCGCATGGCCATCGTCATTGACCCCATGCTGGCCACCGGTGGCACCATGGTGGCGACCCTGGACATGCTGCGCGAGCGGGGCTGCAAACACATGAAGGTCATCGTGCTGGTCGCCGCTCCCGAGGGCATAAAGCGTGTCCAGGACGCCTACCCGGATATCGAGCTCTACACCGCTGCCATCGATGACCACCTGGACGAGAACAGCTATATCGTCCCCGGCCTGGGCGACGCCGGCGACAAGATTTTCGGCACCCGCTGAACGACGTAGCGTTCCTTTCCCGACGCCAGCCTCACCCGCGGGACGCCTCTCTGCAGGTGAGGCTGGCGTTGTCTTTCCTGCCTGTTCCCTCCGGCCTGTCCTGGCATGGCCTCATGATATCCCGCAATGTTCGTTTCGATCACAGAATGCCGCGCAGCTCGATTGCCCCTCCCCGGATTTGATGGAGTCCACGATCATGAATGACCAGACGGTGGCCTCGCCCCTGCCGGCCGAAAGCCCGCTTCGCACCCTGCTGACCGGGGCGCAGATGCTCTTTGTGGCCTTCGGCGCCCTGGTGCTGGTGCCGCTGCTCACCGGCCTCGATCCCAACGTGGCATTGTTCACCGCCGGCATCGGCACCCTGATCTTCCACGGCGTGACCCGCGTCAGCGTACCGGTCTTTCTGGCCTCGTCGTTTGCCTTTATCGCACCCATCCAGGGGTCGGTTTCCAACTACGGTATTCCCGCCACCCTCGGCGGGCTGATGGTCGCGGGCCTGGTCTACGTGGTGATCTCCCAGTTCGTGCGCCTCAAGGGCACCGCCTGGCTGCATCGCCTCTTGCCACCGGTGGTGGTGGGGCCGGTGATCATGGTGATCGGCCTGGCGCTGGCCCCGGTCGCGGTGGACATGGCCACCGGCGAGACCAGCGAGGCCATCGGTTATGGCACCGCGATCTTCCTCTCCATGGCGAGCCTGCTGGTCACGCTGGTGCTGGCGGTATTCGGGCGCGGCCTGATCCGGCTGATTCCGATCATGGGCGGGATCATCACGGGCTACGTGCTGGCGCTGCTGATGGGCGTGGTGGATTTCACGCCGGTGCAGGCGTCGGCCTGGCTGTCGTTGCCGTCGTTCACCGCGCCGAGCTTTCATTGGGCGGCGATCCTGTTCATGATCCCGGTGGCCATCGCCCCGGCGGTGGAGCATATCGGTGACATGGTCGCCATCGGTTCGGTGACCCGCAGGAACTACCTGGAGAAGCCCGGTCTGCACCGCACCCTGCTGGGCGACGGCCTGGCCACCACCGCGGCGGCACTCGTCGGTGGGCCACCCAACACCACTTACTCCGAAGTCACCGGTGCCGTGACCCTGACCCGTGCCTTCAACCCCCGGATCATGGTGGTCGCCGCCTGCATTGCCATCGTCCTGGCCTTCGTCGGCAAGCTCGGCGCGCTGCTGCAGACCATCCCTGGGCCGGTGATGGGGGGCATCATGACCCTCCTCTTCGGCTCCATCGCCGTGGTCGGCATGAATACCCTGGTGCGGGCCGGAAAGCCGCTTACCGCCCCGCGCAACCTGGTGGTGGTCTCCCTGGTGCTGGTCTTCGGCATCGGTGGCATGCAGTTCGGCAATGGGCAGTTCACCCTGCAGGGGGTCAGCCTCGCCGCCCTGGTCGGCATCGTCCTCAACTGGGTACTGCCCCGCGCCGAGGAGGAGTGACACCGCTCAGGCGTGGTGCTGTTCCTGGCCCGCGTCGGAGAAGGTCGGCGGGGTGCTGGCGCTGACGATCACGCACTCCTCGTCACCCGGGTTGCGGAAGCGGTGGGGTAGGCGGGAGTCGAAGTAGTAGGCGTCGCCGGCACTCAGCACGCCGACCTCGTTGTTCACGGTGATCTCGATCTGCCCCGAGATCACCACGCCGCCTTCCTCGCCGTCATGCTCCAGCATCTCCTCGCCACTATCGGCCCCGGGCGGGTAGCGCTCGTGGATGATCGACATGCGCCGGTCGGGTCGCCGGGCGGCCACCAGCCGCCAGGAGAGCTGGCCATCGCCGATATCGGTCAGCTCGGCCTGCCGGTAGAAGGACTGCGGTTGGCCGGGTTCGTCGCCGGCAAAGAAGGCGCTGATCGACACCGGCAGGGCGTCGAGTATCTTCTTTAGTGAACTTACCGACGGGCTGACGTTGTTTTGCTCGACCAGCGAGATGGTGCTGTTGGTGACCCCGGCCCGCTTGGCCAGCTCACGCTGTGACAGCCCGCGCGACAGCCTGAGTTGCTTGAGGCGGGCACCGACATCGAATGCCTCTTTCATGGATCGATCCTTGCCGCAGTGGTTGCCGTATTCGTGAAATATTTTGAACATAGTGTACCTCCTTGGAGGCATGGGGATAAGCTACGGCTTGACCGGTGTCAGGGCAGGGCGCCAGCGTGGACGGCCGGCATGGCACCCGCTGCCGGGCTGAGGCATCATGACTCACGATATGACCGATTTGTCAGGAGAGCCCATGATCACCCGAGACGACCTCACCGGCCTGATCCTGGCCGGCGGCCAGGGGAGCCGGATGGGCGGTCGCGACAAGGGGCTCGAACCCTTCGCCGGTCGACCGCTGGTGACACACGTTCGCGAGCGCCTGGCAGGGCGAGTCGCCGAGGTGCTGATCAACGCCAATCGCAATGCCGACGCCTATGCCCCACTGGCCGATCGCGTGATCCAGGATGCCGAAGGCGGTTTCCAGGGCCCGCTGATGGGCATCTACAGCGGCCTGCGTGCCGCGACCACGCCCTGGCTGCTGGTGGTGCCCTGCGACAGCCCGGCCTTGCCCCATGACCTGGTGGCGCGCCTGGTGACCGGCATTGGCGAGTGCGACATCGCCGTGGCCTTCGACGGCGAGCGGCTCCATCCGGTGGTGGCGCTGATCCGCACCTCGCTGGCCGAGGATCTGGCATCGGCCCTGGCCGGGGGGGAGCGCAAGATCGACCGCTGGTACGCGCGCCACGCCTGGTGCCGGGTGGACGTCAGCGACTGCCCGGACGCCTTCGCCAACCTCAATACCGATGACGAGAAGCGACGGCTTGAGGGCGTCCTGAACGAGGGAGCCTCAGGACCCGGAGGAAAGAAGGAGCCCTTGAGCCCATGAGCAATGGCGTACCCGAGAGCCTGTCGTTCGACGACGACCTGCCACTGCTTGGCATCGCCGCCTGGAGCGGTACCGGCAAGACTACGCTGCTGGAGCAGCTGTTGCCGCGCCTCGGCGAGCGGGGCCTGCGCGTGGCGGTGATCAAGCATGCCCACCACGCCTTCGATGTCGACCAGCCCGGCAAGGACAGCCATCGCCTGCGTCAGGCCGGTGCCGCGCCGATGCTGGTGGCGTCCCGGGCCCGGGTGGCGCTGATGATGGAAACCCCCGGACGCGAGGAGGCCGATCTGGCCGAGCTCATCGACATGGTGCGCCCCCAGCACCCCGACCTGGTGCTGGTGGAAGGCTTCAAGGCTTGGCCGCTGCCCAAGCTCGAACTCTATCGCCCCGAGGTGGGCAAGTCGCTGCGTGTCGCCGAGGACCCCTGGGTGCGCGCCGTGGCCAGTGACGCGTCGCTGGCACTGCCCGAGGGCGTCGAGGCGCTGGACCTCAATGACCTCGAGGCCCTCACCGACTGGATCGCCACCTGGCCCGAGCGCTGGGTGACCAGCCAGCTGCCCCGCGAATGCAGGTGTGAGGAGTCAGCGCGATGACCCTCTCCTGCTTCGATCTCGGTGAGCGGATGCTACCGGTGGCAGAGGCGCGCACACGCCTGGCCGGTCTCGTCGAGGCGCCGCTGTCTGCCGAACGGGTGGCGCTTGGCGAACTCCATGGCAGAGTGCTTGCCGAGGATGCGGTGTCGCCCATCGACGTGCCCCAGAATACCAATGCCGCCATGGATGGTATTGCCCTTGCCTGGCCCGCGACGCACGTCGAGATACCCGGCGAATGGCGTGTGGTGGGCGAAGTGCTCGCCGGCCAGCGCCGAGATGAGGCGCTGGGTGCCGGCGAATGCGTGCGCATTACCACCGGCGCGCCACTGCCGCCGGGGGCTGACACCGTGATCATGCTCGAACAGCTCGAGGAGCGCGCCGAGACGGTAGTGGTCAATCACCCCGAACGCGTCAGGCCCGGTCAGAACGTACGCCAGGCCGGCGAGGATATCCCCGAGGGCCAGACGGCGTTGCCCGCCGGTACCCGGCTGGGGGCGGCCGAGCTGGGCCTGCTGGCCTCGCTGGGCCTGGCCCGGGCGAGCGTGCATCGTCGCCCCCGCGTGGCCATCTTCTCCACCGGCGACGAGGTGACGGCGCCCGGCGAGCCCCTGCCGCCGGCCGGTATCCATGACGCCAATCGCTATACCCTGGCCGGTCTGCTGACGGAGCAAGGCGCCGAGCTGATGGACCTGGGCATTCTGCCCGACGACCGGGAGGCCATGATCGACGCCTTGAGCGATGCCGCCGGGCGGGCCGATATGGTGATCACCAGCGGTGGCGTGTCGGTGGGGCACGCCGACTTCACCCGCGCGGCGCTGGAGGCGGTCGGTCGGCTGGCCTTCTGGCGCATCGCCATCCGCCCCGGCCGCCCCCTCGCCTGTGGCCTCTTGGGGGAGCACAAAGTGCCCTTCCTTGGGCTGCCCGGCAACCCGGTGGCGGTGATGGTCACCTTCCTGCAGTTCGTGGTGCCGCTACTGTCAAAGCTGCAGGGAAGGCCGGTACGTGAGCCTGGACGGCTGACGGCCATCACCGACGAGGCCTTGAAGAGCCGCCTCGACCGCACCGACTATCTGCGCGGCTGCTACTACGCCGACACTGATGGCCGCCTGCACGTGTGCAGCACCGGTGCCCAGGGCTCCGGGATCCTGTCCTCGATGGTAGCGGCCAACTGCCTGATCGAGCTCACTGACGACCGCGAGGGGGCTGCCCCGGGCGAGACGGTGAGCATTCAACCCCTTCATCGACTGCCATGAGACGCTGACCCCCATGCCTCTGTCCAACCAGCCCCTGACCCATCTCAATGCCCGCGGCGAGGCCCACATGGTCGACATCGCCAATAAACCGGAGAGCCGCCGCGAGGCGAGTGCCTCGGGCCTTATCCGCATGCAGCCCGAGACCCTGGCGCTGCTCGCCGAGGGCGGCCTGCCCAAGGGCGATGTGCTGGCCACGGCGCGCATTGCCGGCATCCAGGCCGCCAAGCGTACCCATGAACTGATTCCGCTTTGCCATGCCCTTGCACTGTCGAAGGTCGCCATCGTCTTCGAGCTCGATGAGGTCGAGTCTTGTGTCCACGTCACCGCCACCTGTCGCCTCAACGGGCGAACCGGCGTGGAGATGGAGGCATTGACCGCTGTCTCGGTGGCCTGCCTCACCCTTTACGACATGTGCAAGGCCGTGGACAAGGGCATGG
>NZ_JAVLBC010000004.1:0-42246 GCF_031581305.1 Halomonas sp. | reverse complement strand
CTTCGGTCCGCTGATCCGCGGCGCCCACTCCCCCGACGAGCGGGTGGAACTCGCCTCCGTGGCGGAGTTCTGGGAACTGCTGCGCGCGCTGGTCGAGGACCTGGCCAAGGGCTAGGTCCTGTCCCTCGGCAACCGCGGTCGACACCATGGTGCATGGGTCAGGAGTGACCGAGATGAATGAACTGTTGCAGGAGGCCGTACCGGCCTGGGGGCTCTTGGGGCTTGCCGGGTTGCTGCTGGTGATGGTCTGGGCGGGGCTGTCCTGGCGCAAGCGCCTGGCCAGCGCCGAGGCGCGACTCCTTGACCGGGAGCAGGAGCGGGCGGAGAGCGAGGCCAGCGTGCGGCGGCTGGAGCAGGAGCTGGCCCACAGCGATGCGCAGCTGGATGGCAGCCGCGAGCGCCTGGACGCCCTGGAGGCCGAACTGGCCGGGACGCGCGACCGGCTGGCCGAACGGCGCGAGCATGCCGCCCGCCTGGAGGCCGAGCGGGAGCAGATGGCGCTGCGTCATCGCGAGCAGCTGGCCCTGCTGGAGGAGGCCCGGGAGCGGCTCAAGGAGGAATTCCAACAGCTCGCCGGCCGCATCTTCGAGGAGCGCCAGCAGGCCTTCTCGGTGCAGAGTCGCGACAGCCTGGAGGCCCTGCTGCGGCCCTTTCGCGAGCAGGTCGACCAGTTCCGCCGCCGGGTCGAGGAGTTGCACGGCCAGCAGAGCCGCGACAGCGGCTCCCTCAAGACCCAGCTCGAACAGCTCGCCGGGCTCAATGCCCGCCTCGGCGAGGAGGCCGCGGGCCTCGCCCGGGCCCTAAAGGGGGACCAGAAGGCGCAGGGCCATTGGGGCGAGCTGATGCTCGAGACCGTGCTGGAGCGCAGCGGCCTCCGGCGGGATATCGAGTACCGCCGGGAGGTCTCGCTGCAGGGGGAGCAGGGGCGCCAGCGCCCCGATGCGGTGATCTACCTGCCCGACGATCGCCACCTGATCGTCGACGCCAAGGTATCGCTGGTAGCGTGGACGCGGTTGGTCAACGCCGAGGACGAGGCCGAGCGCGAGGCGGCCATGAAGGCCCACCTGCAGTCGCTGCGCGGCCATGTCGCCGGGCTCTCGGGCAAGGACTATCCCTCGCTGCCGGGGCTCAACTCGCCGGACTTCGTGTTCCTCTTTGTGCCGGTGGAGCCGGCCTTTGCTGCGGCCTTCGAGCGCGACCCCACGCTCTTCCAGGAGGCCTTCGACCGCCAGGTGGTGGTGGTCACCCCGACCACCCTGCTGGCCAGCTTGCGCACCGTGGCCGGCCTGTGGAGCCTGGAGCGTCAGAACGAGAACGCGCGCCTGATCGGTGAGCGCGCCGAGAAACTGCTGGCCAAGTTCTCCGGCTTCGTCGAGAGCCTCGACGAGGTCGGCCGTCACCTGGAGCGGGCGGGCGACAGCCATCGCCGGGCCGTGGCCCGGCTTTCCAGTGGGCAGGGTAGCCTGGTGGCCCAGGCCACCGAGCTGCAGCGGCTGGGGGTGCGCATGAAGAAGCCGTTACCGAAGGAACTGGTGCGCGCCGCCGAGGGTGAGGCGGACGGTGAGGCGCCCGGAGGGGCCTGAGCTCCGGCCCCATCGACCGGCCCGGCAACGACGACGCCGCCCCGAAGGACGGCGTCGTGTGCGGTGCTTCTGCGATGCCGGTGATCAGCCGAGGTAGGCGCCCAGCATCCATACGGTCTTTTCCTGCTCGCGGATGTAATCGCCGGCTTGGGCGGCAGTGCCCTCGTCGTCGGCATCCGAGGCCAGGGAAAGCAGTTCGCGCTGCAGCTCGATCAGGGTCTGGTAGCCCTCGAGTACACCGCGCACGCAGGTCTCGCCGTCATGAACGTTCTTGTCCTCCTGGATACGAGCGAGCTTTATATAATCGCTGTAGGCGTGTACCGGCTGGTGGCCCAGGGTCAGGATACGTTCGGCAACCTCGTCGACCTTGGTCAGCAGGTCGGTATAGAACTCCTCGAATTTCTCGTGGAGCTGGAAGAACTGGCGGCCCTTGACGTTCCAGTGGTAACCGCGCACGTTCATGTAGAAGATCTGGTAGTTGGCCAATAACTCGTTGAGCTTCTCGGCGAGCTGGCTGGCGCTGGCCTCGTGCAGGCCGATGGTATTGGTGTCGCTCATGCAATGCCTCCTTGATCGCGATGGTGCTAGGGTAATAGGTCTGCAGTTGGCGAGAAAGCCAATTGTCAGCATGGCCACCATAGCCGATATCCATGACGTGCGGGTGTCGAATGCCTTCTTCAAGGTCAGCGGCCGGTGAGGGCAACCCAGAGTCGCAGCAGGCTCTCGCTGCGGTCGGCCAGCAGCTCGGCGCAGCGTGCCAGGGCCTCGTCGAGCGCCATGGGACCATCGGCCAGGGCGAAGGCCGCGGTGACGCCCTCGTCGAGGGCGGCCTGCCAGCCCGGGGCCAGGCGCCCGGCCAGCACCACCACCGGCACGCCGTGACGCCGGGCCAGCCGCGCCACCCCCACCGGGGTCTTGCCGGCCAGGCTCTGGCCGTCGAGCTGCCCCTCGCCGGTGATCACGAGATCGGCGTCCGCCAGCAGGGACTCGACACCGGCCTGGGCCATCACCAGTTCGATGCCGGGCCGCAGCTCGGCGCCGAGGAAGGTCCGAGCGGCGAAGCCCATACCCCCGGCGGCGCCGGCCCCAGACAGGTCCCGGTGATCCTCGCCGAGGGTCGCGGCGGTGACGTCGGCGAAGCGGATCAGGGCGGCATCGAGGCGTGCCACCTCGTCCGGCGTGGCGCCCTTCTGTGGGCCGAAGACCGCACTGGCGCCGAGTTCGCCCAGCAGCGGGTTGTCCACGTCGACTGCAGTCTCGACCCGCAGACCGGTCAGGCGCGGGTCGAGGCCGTCCAGGTCGAGCTCGGCCAGGTCAGCGAGGGCGGCACCGCCCGGGGCCAGGTCGCGGCCCTCGCCATCACGCAGTCGCGCTCCCAGGGCGGCCAGCATCCCCGCCCCGCCGTCATTGGTGGCGCTGCCGCCGAGGGTGAGCAGCAGCCGCTCGGCACCGACTTCCAGTGCCTCGCGGATCAGCTCGCCGACCCCGAAGGTGGTACTGTGCAGGGCGGTGCGCTCGTCGGGCGCCAGCGCCTGCAGGCCGCTGGCCTCGGCCAGCTCCACGTAGGCGGTGCGACTCGCGGCGTGCCAGCCCCAGTCGGCCCGGGCCGGGCGCCCCAGGGCGTCGTGGACGTCAGCCGAGCGTCGCTCGGCTCCGGTGGCGGCCAGCAGGGCATCCAGGCTGCCTTCGCCGCCATCGGCCAGGGGGCATTCCAGGGCCTCGATGTCGCCGCCGGCGCGCTTCGCCCCCACGGCGATGGCGCGCGCGGCATCGGCGGCGGGCAGGGCATCCTTGAAGCTGTCCGGGCAGATGAGGATCTTCATGGCCACTCTCGTTGTGTGGAAGGGGTTTCCAGCTTAGCGCCAGCCGGCGCCGGACAGAACCCCGGGGCGCTTCATCCCTTTCGGCTTCCGGCGTAGACTCCTCTTGACCTTTCGCGGAGATCATTCGATGCGTGCATGGCTGCTGATGTTGCTGCCGGTGGCGCTGGCCGGTTGCCAGGTGACACCGACGACCCTGCCCGTGGCCGAGCCTGCCCCGGCCGCCGACTGCCGCTGGCCGGCCGGGCCCGGCGACAGCCTGGCCCGGGCCGTCACGGCCCTCGAGAGGGAGGGCTTCCTGGTACGCCACACCGATTTGCTTCTGGGGCTGGTCAGTGCCGAACGCGCCCGGCAGACCCTCTATCACGACCATGGTGTCGAGCGCCTGCCCCGCTTCGGCGGCTTCGTGCTGGGCGGCAGCGGTGGCCATGTCGTCTCCGGGGTGATGCTCGGCATCGGCGGCGTTTTCGGGCCGGTGACCGACGAGGCGACCCGCATCGAGCGTGTCTCGGTGGTGGTAGGGGAGCAGCAGGTGCAGGTGTCCCGGGATATCCGCCTCTTCGACTGGCGAGGCGAGCTGCGCGAGTCACGCAGTGCCAGCGATGCCGCCTTCTGTCGCGAGCTACGCTCAGTCATCGAGGCCGTACCGGCACGGGAGGCTCCATGATACGGATCCCCCTCGTCATCCTGCTGGTTGCCTGGTTGGCCGGCTGTGCCACGCTGGCCCCAGTCGAGCCCCGCGAGAGTCACTTGGCGGCGACACCCGAGGCCACCCTGCGCGAGGCCATGAGCCTGCTGATGGAGCGCGGCTACGTGATTCGCCATGCCGACAGCGACCTGGGTCGCCTGGAGGCCGTACTGGGCCGGATGCCGGGCTATGGCGTATCGCTGCGCGTGGCTGGCCAGGGGAGCGGCAGCCGGGTCAGCTTCATCGCCACCCGGGGTGGGCGGCCCCTGGCGCCGACGGTTCTGGATCCCCTGCTGACCGATCTGCAGTCGCGGCTGGGGCTACTGCCCTGAGGCGAGGTCCAGCCCTTCCACCTCGGCCAGGATGCGGGCGCGCATCTCGGCTAGGCGATCCAGGTCATAGGCCTCTGCCTGACCATGGCCCCACACCGGTGCCGGCCAGGCGGCGTCCTGGCGACGCCGCACGACGACATGCACATGCAGCTGGGCGACGACATTGCCGAGACTGGCGATGTTGAGCTTGTCACCACCCAGGGCATCGAGCATGGCCCTCCCGACCGCGGTGGCCTCCCGCCATAGCTGCTGCTGGGCCGAAGCCTCGAGCTCGAATACCTCGCTGACCTCGAGGCGGCGCGGTATCAGCACCAACCACGGGAAGCGGACATCGTCCATCAGTCGCAGCTGGCACAGTGGCAGTTCGGTGACCGGATAGCTGTCATCCACCAGGCGGGCATCGGGTTCGAAATCCAACATCACGGGGCTCCTTTCGCGTTGGCTGTCCCTGTCTCCATCATCATGGCACACCCGGCCGATATCGGGGCAGATTCCCCCGGCAGGGTTGCCCCGGTATGCTGGGCGGCCTATCTCCGACCCGCCAACAACGGATGCTTTCATGACGCTGCTCGAGGCACTTGCCCTGCTGGCCATCGGGACCCTGGCCGGCTTCATCAATGTGCTCTCCGCCGGGGGCTCGATGCTGACCCTGCCCCTGCTGATGTTCCTTGGGCTGCCGCCCCAGGCAGCCAACGGCACCAACCGGGTCTCGATCGCGCTTCAGAGCATCGCCGCGGTGACCAGCTTCTTCCGCGCCGGTGCTCGCTACCTGGGCCTCTCGTTGCGCCTCTCGGTGCCGGCGGTGGTCGGCTCGCTGCTCGGCGCCTGGTTGGCCCTGCAGACCGAGGATGCGCTCTTCGAGGTGATCCTGGTCGCGGTGATGGCGTGCGCGGCGGTACTGATGCTGCTGCCCCAGCCACGCCTGGAAACTCGCCCACTGACCCCGGAGCGCCTCACTCCGGCGGTGTATATGGCAATGTTCGCGATCGGCCTCTACGGCGGTTTCATCCAGGTCGGGGTGGGCATCCTTTTCATCGTGGTGCTCTACCGTATGCTGAAGATCGACCTGGCTCAGGTGAATGTCTTCAAGGTGCTGATCATACTTGTCTACACTCTGCCGGCCCTGGCCATCTTTCTGGTCAACGATCAGGTGCGCTGGGGGTATGGCCTGGTACTGGCAGCAGGCAGCATGCTGGGGGCCTGGCTGGCGGTGAAGGTCAACATGAGTCCGCGCGGGGCGTTTGTCGTCAAGTGGCTGACCATCGCGGTGATCCTGGTGATCATCCTTCGGCTACTACTGGGCTGAGGCCATTGGGCACTTTCGCCGAACCTGCTAGATTGAAGTGTGAAACACCTTTTTTCCGAACCCGTAACGGCAACGAGGACGCCATCATGAAACGTACATTATCGCTGATACTGGTCTCACTCTTCACTCTCTCCCTGCTCAGCGGCTGCAATACCATCCGCGGTGCCGGCGAGGACGTCGAGCGTGGAGGTGAAGCCGTGCAGGATGCCGCCAGCTGAGTGTCCCGCTCATCCGGCTGAACCGACCTGCTGAGCCTCGCACGGGCATGCCCTTCGGCATGCCCGTTGTCTAGTGTTGCCCGGATAAATACTCACGCTTGTTCCGGAAGCCCCCATGCCCATTGCCTGGAAGCCTTGGCTGACCGCTGCCGGCCTGTCGCTGATGACCGCCTGCAGCGCCATGAACGAGTCCGCGTCTCGCCGGGAGCCGGCGCCCGAACCCCCTCGTGTCACCGATGGCGAGGATGCCTGTGGTGTCGAGCATGTCCAGGCCCGAGTGGGGCGTCACTTCGACGCGGCCCTTGGGGCGTCCCTTCGTGAGGCGAGCGGTGCCGATGGGCTTCGCGTGATGCGCCCCGGGGAGGCTCATACGCTGGATTATCGCCCCGAGCGCCTCAATGTCCGCCTGGACGAGCGAGACCGGATCACCGCCCTGGACTGTGGCTGACGCACCCCCTTCTCAGGGATCGCCATGCTCGGCCTGGGTGCGGCGTTCCTCTTCTTCGGCCTGCTTGCGCAGCTTCTTGCGCAGGGCCGCCTTCTCGAAGCGCAGCTTCTGAAGCCGGGTCTCCAGCTTCAGCGGCGGCACCCGCGCCGGCTTGCCGCTCTCGTCCACGGCCACCATGGTCAGATAGCAGCTGTTGGTGTGGCGGATCACCTTCCTGCGGATGTCCTCGGCCACGACCTTGATGCCGACCTCCATGGATGAGCGTCCGACATGGTTGACGCAGGACAGGAAGGTGACCAGTTCGCCGACATGGATCGGCTGCTTGAACAGCACCTGGTCGACGGAGAGCGTCACCACGTAATGACCGGCGTAGCGGCTGGCACAGGCATAGGCGACCTCGTCGAGCTTCTTGAGGATGGCGCCGCCATGCACCTTGCCACTGAAGTTGGCCATGTCCGGGGTCATCAGCACGGTCATGGAGAGTTCGTGCTGGCCGCTCAGCGGTTGGTCGTCCATTGTCATGCTCCCTTGAGGTTTCCTACAGCATAACGCCTTGCCCCCGCGGGGGGAGCAAGGCGTTCGGTGTCGCGGGTTCGAACCCGGGATCAGAACCAGGTCAGGCCCACGGCGATGATGATGCCGGTGATGAGCAGCTGGATCAGGCAAAAGCCCATGATGTCCTTGGCCTTGAGGCCGGCGATGCCGAGCACCGGCAGAGCCCAGAAGGGCTGCAGCAGGTTGGTCCAGGCATCTCCCCACGCGACGGCCATGGCCAACCGGGGAATGTCCACGCCCAGGGCCTCGGCGGCGGGCAGCATCACCGGGGCCTGCACGGCCCACTGGCCACCACCGGAGGGTACGAAGATGTTGACGATGCCGGCGCTGATGAAGGACCAGAAGGGCAGGGTGGTCTCGGTGGCAAAGGAGATGAGAGCCTCCGACATGCTCTCGGCCAGGCCCGACTGCACCATGATCGCCATGATGCCGGCATAGAAGGGAAACTGGATGACGATGCCGGCACCGCCCTTGATCGCCTCATGGAGGCTCTCCAGCAGGCTGCGCGGCGTGCGGTGCAGCACGATAGCCAGCGACAGGAACAGGAAGTTGACCACGTTGAGGTTCAGGCCGCCGCCGCGGAAGACAAAGTGGTCGAGCAGGAAGAGCACTCCGGGGATGCCCACCAGCCAGGCCAGGGTCGTGCTGTTCTCCAGGCGCTCGGCGGGGCGGGTGATGCGCACGCGCTTTTCCTCGTCGTCACCCAGCAGCTTGGGATCGATGTAGACGCTGTCCTTCTCGTCCGGAAGCATCATCCGGTTGACCAGCGGTACCGCCACGAACAGGCAGAGCACGATAGCGATGTTGAACAGCGAAAAGATAGTGCCGCCGGTGCCGATCACACCGATCTGCTCGGCGGTGAAATGGCCATCGGTGGCGATGGTCAGCGGAATCGAGCCGGCCAGGCCGCCGTGCCAGACGATGAAGCCGGAGTAGGCGCTGGCCACCAGCAGCCGGTAGTCGACGCGCACCAGGCGGGCCAGCTCCTTGGCGAACAGGGCCCCGACCACCAGGCCGAATCCCCAGTTGATCCAGCTGGCGACCAGCGACACCAGGGTGACCAGGATGATGGCGCTGCCGGCGTTCTTCGCCAGGCCGGCGAGCTTCTGCAGCAGGCGCTTGACGGGCGGGGAGCTGGCCAGCATGTAACCGGTCACCAGCACCAGCAGCATCTGCATCGAGAAGGTCAGCAGGCCCCAGAAGCCGTCGCCCCAGAAGCGCATCACCGCCAGCGGGGTCTGGCGCTCCACGGCGATGGCGGCGCCGGCGGCGATGATCGTCAGCAGCAGGACGAAGATGTAGGGGTCGGGCAGGTAGCGTTCGACCAGCTTGACAGCCGGTCTCGATAGGGCCTTGAGCATGAGGGTTCCCTTCTTGTGTTGTCGAATCTTGGCGTGCCTGACAGAAAGTAGCGCAACCTCAGAGGGTTGCGCTACCCGGCGCGCGTGATGCCGTCCATGCTGTCGGCCGTGACGTGGTGACGCCAGCGGGTGCGGCGATGGTGCCGATAGTAGGCCACCAGCACGCCCGATCGCACCATGGCAAAGGCCAGGAAGGCCAGCCATAGCCCGTGGTTACCCATCGGTGTGGTCAACCACCAGAGCGGCAGATAGACCGCGAGCCCTGCATAGATGCTGTTGCGCATCTCGCGGATCGCCGTGGCCCCGATGAAGACCCCATCGAACAGGTAGCTCCATACCGCCACCAGTGGCATGACGACCATCCACGGCAGGTAGTCCCCGGCGGTAGCCCGCACCTCCGGCAGCGCGGTGAGCAGTGCGATCAGCCACTCGCCTCCCAGGGCGAAGGCCAGCGCAGCGAGCCCTGCCGTGGCCAGCGAGAAGCGGGCGGCGCTCGCGACGATCTGACCGAACTCGTCGAAGCGCCGGCGGCCCACGGCGCGGCCGGCCAGCGCCTCGGCGGCATGGGCGAAGCCGTCCAGGGCGTAGCTGGTCAGCATGATGAATTGCAGCAGCACGGCGTTGGCCGCCAGCACGGTATCGCCCTGGGCGGCGCCGCGAGAGGTGAAGAAGGCCATGGCGAAGAGCAGGCCCAGGGTGCGTACGAAGAGGTTGGCGTTGACCTGGAAGAGCTCGCCATAGGCGGCCAGGCGCAGCAGCCGTTCGCGCAGGAAGCACCCCGACAGCCATCTGAGCTGGCGCGACACCAGCCAGAGGCCGAAGATCAGTGCCGTGTAGTCGGCGAGCACCGTGGCCCAGGCCACGCCGTCGCTGGTCATCCCCAGTCCCACCACGAACAGCAGATCGAGGGCGATGTTGACGCCGTTGGTCAGTACCAGGATGGCCAGCGTCACCCGCGAGTTCTGCTGGCCGAGGAACCAGCCGAGGATGGCGTAGTTGGCCAGCACCGCCGGTGCCGAGAGCAGGCGGATGCGGGCATACTCCGCGGCCAGTTCCGTGGCCGCCTCGCTGCCGTCGAGCAGCCACAGCCCCAGGGTCACCAGCGGGCCACCGGCGAGGATCAGTCCCAGGCCGATCACCAGGGCGAGCAGCAGCGACTGGCCGAGCAGGTTGCGCACCTCCCCGTCCGCTTCGCGACCCACCGCCTGAGAGGTGAGGCCGGTGGTGCCCATGCGCAGGAAGCCGAAGCCCCAGTAGAGGAAGCTGAACAGTGTTGCCCCGAGGGTCACCCCGGCGAGATAGCGCGAGTCGGGCAGGTGGCCGACCACGGCGGTATCCACCAGCCCGAGCAGTGGCACGGTGATGTTGGAGAGGATGATCGGCCAGGCCAGCGAGAGGATACGCTGTCGTGTCCCGGCGCGGGGGGTGGTCGCGGGCGACGTCACGGCGGGTCCCTTGGCGGTGAAACCGGGCAGGGTGGCGTGTCCCGTCTCGAAATGCAACGGCCCCGCCTCCCGGCGGAGCCGTTGCGGGGCGTGCGTCAAGTGCTACAGACGATGGCCGGGACTGTGAAATAAGAGGTCGGTTTCGACGTGCTTGTCTGTTTTTCGTTGGTGGTCCTGACGGGGCAGCGCGGGGATCAGGCCGCTGTGATGACGTGGTACTTCTCCATCAACTCGTCACGGCTCTCCTTATGCTCCGGGTCCAGCGGAATGCAGTCCACCGGACAGACCTGCTGGCACTGGGGCTCGTCATAGTGGCCGACGCACTCGGTGCACAGGCCGGGGTCGATGACATAGATCTCTTCCCCCGGCGAGATGGCGCCGTTGGGGCATTCGGGTTCGCAGACGTCGCAGTTGATGCACTCGTCGGTGATCATCAGGGCCATGGGGTACCTCACGGATGTCGCTGGCCGGCAAGCGGTCCCGGGAAAGGTTAATCCCGAGTTTACTGGTCAGGTATTGTAATGGCTCTTCAGCGTCTCGGCGACCCTGGGGTGCACGTGCTTGGAGACATCGCCACCGAGCCGGGCGATCTCGCGTACCAGGGTCGAGGAGATGTAGGAGTTTTCCACTTCCGGCGTCAGGAAGACCGTCTCCAGCTCCGGCATCTGGGCGCGGTTCATGTTGGCCAGTTGCAGCTCGTACTCGAAGTCCGACACCGCCCTCAGGCCGCGCAGCAGCACCCGTGCCTGCTGCTGCTTCATGAACTCGGTCATCAGCCCCGAGAAGCCGATCACCTCGACGTTGTCGAGGCCTGCCACCACCTCCCGGGTCAGGGCGATGCGGGTGTCGAGGTCCAGGGCAGGCCCCTTGCCGGGGCTGGTGGCGATGGCCACCACCACCTTGTCGAACAGCTTCGAGGCGCGCTCGATCAGGTCGAGATGGCCGTTGGTGACGGGATCGAAGGTGCCGGGATAGACGGCGGTGATCATCACGCTTCTCCTTCGTCGAGTCGTCCGAAGGGGTTGTCCACGGCGAGTGACACCTCCCTGGCATAGCCGGGAATGCGGATGGCGTCACGGCCGACGTCGAGCTCAGGCCCCTCCAGCACACCCTCGCCGAAGCGATAGCGAAGCTCGAAGCGTCCGCGGTCGGCGGCCTGGTGATAGGCGGCGGCGGCTTCTCGGGTGGCCTCGCGGCGCGTCTTCCAGGCTGCCACGGCGGTCTCGCCGTGGCGCTTCGCCATCACTCGTTCGGTGACGGCGGGGGAGAGCACCACGCCGGTAGCGTTGTTGCCGCCGAAGCCCTTGGCATTGATGAAGGCGGCATCCGCGACGAAGGGTAATGGCTCGCGAAACAGTATGAGACGCTCGGCATGGACGTCGTCGGCCACCGCATCCAGGGTGAAGATGCCCGGCAGCAGGCCGTGGGCAAAGCTGCCCAGGGCACTGGTCAGCTGGTCGCCAGCGGCACTGCCCTGGGAGTGGCCGACGAAGGCCTTCACCGCTACCACCGGCCACGCCGTGATGCCGTGGGCGCGGGCCACCTGGTCGAAGACATGCGATTCGGTGACGCGGTTCTTGGGTGTGCTGGTGCCATGGGCATGGAGGAAGGTGCGCTCGCGCAGGGCCGTCTCGCCGAGCATGTCGCGGACCAGGGCGGCCGCCTTGGCCAGGGAAATGTAGTTACCGATGCCGGGGGCGGAGATCGAGCGCTTCCAGCCATCGGCATTGACGAAGACGCCCGGCACGCTGCCGAGGATATCGGCACCGGTCTCCAGGGCCAGGGCGTCGTCCATCAACATGATGAACTGGCTGGACTCACCCATGGTGAAGCCACAGTTGCGGGCAAAGGGGCGGCAGGCGCGCTGGTAGTCGGCGTCGGTGAGCAGCTCCAGGGCATCCAGGGCCCTGAGGCCGTCGTCATCGGCCAGCGCCCCCATGGTGCGGAAGCCCTCGATGACCTCGGGCGTGATCGGGGCATCGGCGGTGCCCACCAGCACGACCCGGCGGCGTCCGGCACGGATGTCGTCCACGCCCAGACGCAGGTTGTAGAGGAAGCTGGCGCAGGCGCCGAGTGCCGCCCCGGTGCCGCCCACGCTGCCCAGCACATAGGCATTGATGAAGTCGGCGGGCATCTGGCCGTAGCCCAGCGGCATCTGCTTGGAGGTGGCACGCTTGCCGGAGACGAAGCTCTTGAGCAAACCACCCCAGCCCTCGTCGTCGAGCTGGCCGATGGAGTTGCCGGCGTAGACGGCGACCGCGTCGGGGTCCAGGCGGTCGCGCAGCCTGTCCCACTCGAGGCCGCTGTCGCCCAGGCAGTCGCTGGCGGCGAAAACCGTCATGGAGAGCCCGCGCGGGTGGTGGACGCTGCGGTAGAGGCGACTGGGATCGAATCCTGAGGGCAGCTGGCCGGCGGCACGCACCTGGGCCGGGCGTGTCTCGGGCAGCATCACCTCCATGTTGCCGGCGGGAACGGTGACCTCGAGGCTCAGGCGGTCCTGCTCCCGTACCTGCCAGGTGGGGGGCAGGTCGTCGGGCAACTGGCGGCGGCGGATGCGGAAGGTCAGCGGCGTCTCCAGTGCGAGGCTAGCCTTGCGGTTGGCCGGCAGGCCCTCCTCGTTGAAGCGGGGATCCTCGATGCGCCGGATCAGGGTGTGATCGAGCACCTGCTGACGAGTCTGCTCGACGATCTCGGCGGCGTCCAGCGGACGGCCCTCGGCATCATGCCAGTCACCGCCTGCCTGGCTGTCGGCCAGGCGCATCATCGCCGCCAGGCCCAAGAGGGTGCGGGCCTGGTCGTCGTCGGGCAGGGCGTCGAGCACGGTACGGCGAAATGCCTGATGGCCCGAGGTTCGGCCGGCGGGATTCACGCCGCCCATGCCGACGATCACCGGTAAGTGTGGCAAGCCGGGTTCCTCGTTGTGCGGTTGATATCGGGGCTGCATTGTTAGTCGCTGTCAGGCCATGGATCATAGCACCCGGCCCGTGGCGGCGTCATGCTGGTGCCCCTGCGCGGGGGGCCTGCGGCTGGTAGAATGCGGGCCTTTTCGCCATTCCGCTGAGCCCGCTGCCATGACTGCCCGTTCACGATCCATCGTCAGCCGCCAGACCGGCCCCCATGAGGATCTGGCCCGCCGCGTGACGCGGGCCTTGGAGCATCCGCTGCGTAAACCCCTCGCCGCGCACACCCGCGAGGCCTTTGCTCGGGCCCAGGACTGGCTCGAACACCGTGCCGGGGCGTCGTTGATACTGGATGCGGGATGCGGCGTGGGGCTCTCGACACGCCGGCTGGCCGCGCTGTACCCGGCTGCCGCGGTGATCGGCGTCGACCGCAGCGCCGATCGCCTCTCCCGCGACCATGGCCGGCTGCCGGACAATGCCCTGCTGGTGCGGGCCGACCTGGTGGACTTCTGGCGCCTGGCCCTGGCCGAGGGCTGGTGTCCAGCACGTCACTACTTGCTCTATCCCAATCCCTATCCCAAGGCCGCCCACCTGAAAATGCGCTGGCAGGGGCATCCGGTGCTGCCGGTGATCCTGGCCCTGGGTGGCCGGCTGGAACTGCGTTCGAACTGGCGGCTCTATGTGGAGGAGTTCGCCCTGGCGGTGACCCAGGTCACCGGGATGGCGGCCGCGGCGGAGTCCTTCGTGCCGGGCGAGGCCTGTCTGACGCCCTTCGAGCATAAGTACCATGCCAGCGGACAGGCGCTCTGGCGGCTGGTGGTCGAGCTTCCCCATGACCCCGGGCTGGTGCCCGGGGACGTGCTACCGGCCGCCGGGGAGAAAGGATGATGGCATTCCTGTTCCTGGCCCTGGCGATCGTCGCCGAGGTGATCGCCACCAGTGCGCTGAAGGCCTCGGAGGGCTTCACCCGCCTTTGGCCCAGCGTCACGGTGGTGGTCGGCTATGGCTTGGCCTTCTACTTGCTCGCTCTGGTGCTGCGCACCATGCCGGTGGGCATCGCCTATGCCTTCTGGGCAGGGCTCGGCATCGTGCTGGTGACCCTGGTGGGCATCCTGGTCTATGGCGAGAAGCCGGATCTTCCGGCGCTGCTGGGACTGGGCATGATCGTTGGTGGCGTGGTGGTGATCCAGGTGTTCTCTTCCGTCGCGTCCCATTAAACTGAGGGCCTCTCATGCTCCCTGGAGGTTCCATGCTTCGCCGCCCGCTGCTCTGCATCCTGCTGACGCTGCTGCCGGTATTCGCCCAGGCGAGCGGCTTCACCCGCCTGACCGAGCTGGCCGACAAGGGCTTCCTGCTCGGCGCCGAGGCCCGTCTGCTGGACAGCGGCGAAGTCCTGGGTGCCATCGAGCCCGAGCGCCAGCTGTCGCCGGCCTCGGTATCCAAGGTCTATCTGGCGGCGGCGGCGCTGGAGCGTTGGGGGCCGCAGCACCGGTTCACCACCCGGCTGGTGAGCCTGGCCGAACCCGATACGGACGGGACGTTGCACGGTGACCTGGTGCTCGATGGCGGGGGTGATCCGATGCTGACCAGCGAGGACCTGTGGCGTCTCACGCAGCGGCTTCACCAGGCCGGCGTGCGCCGGATCGAAGGCCGCCTGGTGCTCAGTCAGTGGCGCTATGGCCCGGTGGAGTGCATCACCAGCGACCGCTGCCAGGCTCATTCCCGGGTGGCCAATGCCTACAGTGCGCTGCTCTCCTCGGTCGGGGTGAACTACGGTAGCTGGTGCGTCAGCGTGGCCCCTGCCGACGTGCCCGGCGAGTCTGCCCGCATCACCAGCTGCGACAGTCAGGCGCCGATTGTCGGAATCGACAACCGCGTCGAGACGAAGCCCGATGACAGCGGCACTCGGCTCAATGCCGAGCGTGTGCTTCGCGACAGCGGCGATGTCATGGTGGTGAGCGGGCAGATCTCCACCAATGCACGGCCCCGCTCCATCTACCGAGCCAGCTCCGACCCGGCGCAACAGAGTGCGGCTACCCTGATGGCAATGCTGGCACAGGCCGGGATCGCCGTGCGCGACGGTGCCGGCGTTGCCACCACAGAGCCGCCGGCCGAGGCCCGTTCCCTGGCCGAAGTGGAGAGTGAGCCGCTGCAGGAACTGCTGCTGCGCACCCTCAACCACTCCAACAACTTCATGGCCGACCAGTTGGCGCTGAACCTGGTGGAATCCCCCCGCGCCGGCCTGGTGCAGGCCGGCGGGGCGCTGGAGGCCTTTGTGGCTGGCCTTCCCGGTCACGGCCCCGTGACCCTGCGCAGCGGCAGCGGCCTGACGCCGGAAAACCGCACCTCGGCGGCGGGCATCATCACCCTGTTGGAGAGCATGTACCGCCGACCGGCGCTCTTTCCCAGCTTCATCGCCACCCTGCAGTCGCCGGCCAACGGCGTGATGCGTTTCCTGCGCCGGGGTTCGGCGACCTTCCAGCAGCATGTCATGCTCAAGACCGGCACCCTCAACCAGCCGGTGGCGGTGCGCGCCGTAGGCGGCTACTTCCGCACCCGGAGCGGGCAATGGGGCGTGTTCGTGGCGCTCGTCAACGGGACGGCGAACACCCCGTGGCTCAACTGGCAGCAGGTACTTGACCCGCTGGCCGCCGACCTCGAGGCGATGATCGATGCCCACTGATACGCTGGACCACGCGACATGAAGCCAGGACACACCGGCTGGGAGCACCTGGTGCACTCCACTCGCTACTCCCTCAAGGGGCTCAGGGCGGCCTTTCGCAACGAGGCCGCCTTCCGGCAGGAGCTCGGGGTCTGTGTAATCCTGCTGCCGTTGGCCTGGTGGATCGGTCAGGGGCCGGTGGAGTGGGTGCTGCTGGCGGGCAGCTGCCTGCTGGTACTGATCGTGGAACTGCTCAACAGCGCCATCGAGAACGTGGTGGACCGCATCGGCACCGAGCACCACGAGCTCTCTGGTCGCGCCAAGGACATCGGCTCGGCGGCCGTGATGCTGACGCTGTTCATCGCTGGCCTGACCTGGGGACTGCTGGCCTGGGAGAAATTCCTCGCCTAGGAACCTGTCGAGCTTGATGCTGATCTATTACGAGAACCGGTCTTCCGGCCATTTTCCTTCGAACTGATGCGTAAAATAGCGGGCTATACGCCTCATCAGATCGATGAAGTTGTCTCGAAATCCGACTCTCTCGCGACGATCGGTCAAATCCGACCAGCTCCTAGGTTATGGAGCGGGACAGGCTTCGCTATGCTGGGGGCATTCGAGAACCGGATGCGAGATGCCCATGGCCCTGCCCGATGACTTCCTGCCGCTGGATGATATTCCCGAGCCCCTGAGGGCTCCCCTGGCGCATGCCCGAGACCGGCTGGCAAGCTCGCTCGAGCAGGCCGAGAACGTGGCCGACATGAACGGTAGCGACTCCCCGCTGGAGGACTGGCTGTCGCTGTCGGACGCGCGGCGCCGTCAGCTGGCCCGGGTGCTGGCCGTCTCGACCTTCGCCGCCGAGACCCTGGTGCGCTACCCGGAGTGGCTGTTGCACCTGGATGCCAGCAGTGAGCTGGATGCGACGCCCTCCGCGGAGGCCCTGCGCGACTGGCTCGACGAGCGGCTGGAGGCCGCCGAGGACGAGGCGGCCCTGCATGGCGCTATCCGTCGCTTTCGTCGCGCCCGCATGCTGGGCATTGTCTGGCGTGATCTGACCCGCCCCCCGGGCATCGACATGTGGGACACCAGCGGCGCTGTGTCGCGGCTTGCCGAGACCTGCCTGGAGGGGAGCCTGACCTGGCTCGAGGCCCATTTCGCACCGCGCTGGGGATGGCCCGCCCCGCGTCGTGACGGTAGCGAGCAGCGGCTGGTGGTGCTGGGCATGGGCAAGCTCGGCGCCGGCGAGCTCAACCTCTCCTCCGACATCGACCTGATCTTCGCCTTCCCCGAGAAGGGGGAGACCGAGGGAGGACGCACAGCCCTCGAGCACCAGGAGTATTTCACCAAGCTCGGCCAGAAGCTGATCACCGCTCTGGACGCGGTAACGGCCGACGGCTTCGCCTTCCGCGTCGATATGCGCCTGCGTCCACTGGGCGATGGTGGCCCCCTGGTGGGAAGCTTCTCTTCTCTGGCCGGCTACTACCAGGACCAGGGGCGCGAGTGGGAACGCTACGCCATGCTCAAGGCACGGCCGGTGGCCGGCGACCTGGGCGGGGGCGCCGAGCTGCTGTCGAGCCTGCGCCCCTTCGTCTATCGCAAGTACCTGGACTTCGGTGCCATCGAGTCGCTGCGCGAACTCAAGTCGATGATCAACCGTGAGGTCCGGCGCAAGGGCATGCAGGGCAATATCAAGCTCGGTCCCGGGGGCATCCGCGAGGTGGAGTTCGTGGTCCAGGCCTTCCAGCTGATCCGAGGCGGCCGTGATACCGAGCTGCAGGTCACCTCGCTGAAGACCGCCCTGGAACGCCTGCCCGAGCTCGGCCTGCTGCCCCGGGAGGTGGTCGACGAGCTGATGCCCGACTACGTCTTTCTGCGCGACCTGGAGCATGTGCTGCAGGCCCTGGAGGATCGTCAGACCCAGACCCTTCCCGGTGACGACATCGATCGCGAACGGGTGGCCCTGGCGCTCGACATGGAGGACTGGCCGGCGGTGATGGCGCGGCTCGACGAGGTGCGGGAACGGGTGCGTCGGCACTTCGATGCGGTGATCGCCGAGCCCGAGGAGGAACTGGACGACGGCGAGGACGCCGACCAGGCCTCCGGTGCTGTCGGTCTCGAGGAGTGGCGCGCGCTATGGCGCGGCGAGCTGGAAAAGGACGAGGCCCGGGAGCTCATGGAGGAGGCCGGCCTGGCGGAGCCGGATGCCGCTCTGCGCCGGCTGTGGGCGCTGCGCCAGTCCCGCCAGGTGCAGGCCATGCAGCGCATTGGCTACGAGCGGCTCGAGGCCTTGATGCCACTACTGCTCGATGCCGTGGCCGCCAGCGAGACGCCGGACATCGCCCTGAAGCAGGTGTTGCCGCTGGTCGAGGCAGTACTTCGACGCACTGCCTACCTGGCGCTGCTACGCGAGAACCCGGATGCCCTGGGGCACCTGATGAAGCTGTGCAGTGCCAGCCCCTGGATCGCCGCCCAGCTAGCCCGCCATCCCATCCTGCTCGACGAGCTGCTGACTCCCGAGACCCTCTACACCCCGGCCGACAAGGAACGCCTGGCCGACGAGCTGCGACAGGCCCTGGGGCGGCTTCCCGAGGATGACGAGGAGGCACAGCTCGAGGCCCTCCGGGTCTTCAAGCATGCCCAGGTGCTTCACGTGGCAGCCTCTGACATCGCCGGTACCCGTCGCCTGATGAAGGTCAGCGACTATCTCACCTACATCGCCGAGGTGGTCCTGGAGGCGGTGTTGGCCATGGCCTGGAAGCACCTGACCCGCAAGCACGGCTTCCCGGAACGCCGCGATGCGGGGCGTTGCGGTAGCGAGCCCGAGTTCCTGGTGGTTGGCTACGGCAAGCTCGGCGGCATCGAGCTGGGCTACAGCTCCGATCTGGACCTGGTGTTCCTCCATGACGGCGCCACCCAGGGGACCACGGACGGCAAGCGTCCCATCGACAACGCGGTCTTCTTCACTCGGGTGGGCCAGCGCATCATCCACTTGCTCACCGCGGTGACGCCGGCGGGAAGCCTCTACGAGGTGGACATGCGCCTGCGCCCCTCGGGCAACTCGGGGCTGCTGGTCTCGACGCTCTCGGCCTTCGCCGATTACCAGCGCGAGCAGGCCTGGACCTGGGAGCACCAGGCCCTGGTGCGGGCCCGGGTGGTGGCTGGCCATCCGCTGCTGGCCGAGCGCTTCGACGCGATCCGTGGCGAGATCCTCGGTCGCCAGCGGGACATCGAGGCGCTGCGCGAGGAGGTGGTGAAGATGCGCCACAAGATGCGCGACCACCTGGGCGGCAAGGGCGATGGCGACGATTTCGACCTCAAGCATGACCCCGGCGGGATGGTCGACATCGAGTTCCTCTGCCAGTTTGCGGTGCTCTCCATGGGGCACGAGACCCCCGAGCTATTGGCCTACAGCGACAATATTCGTATTCTGGAGACACTCGAAGCGACCGACCGCCTGCCGAGCCGGGATTGCCAGCGGCTGCGCGAGGCCTATCTCGCCTGTCGCACTGCCGCCCACAGGGCGGCCCTGACCGGCGGGGCCGGGCGCGGTCGCAACGACGAATTCCGGGCGCATCGCGAGGCCGTCATCGAGCTCTGGCAACGCCTGCTCGAACCGGAAAATCACTGAGCGCGGGGGGTCCCGCGCGTTTCCCGTTTTCACGATTGAGAAGATGAAAGGACGTAGATTATGTCGATGGCTGACCGAGACGGTCTCATCTGGTTCGACGGCGAACTGGTTCCCTGGCGCGATGCCCAGGTGCACGTACTGACCCACACCCTGCACTACGGAATGGGCTGCTTCGAGGGCGTGCGCGCCTATGCGACCGACCAGGGCGCGGCCATCTTCCGGCTCAAGGAGCATACCGACCGGCTGTTCGATTCGGCCAAGATCCTCGGCATGAACATGCCCTTCAGCAAGGAGCAGATCAACGAGGCCCAGCGGGCCGCAGTGCGCGAGAACGGCCTCGACGAGGCCTACCTGCGTCCTATGGTGTTCTTCGGCAGCGAGGGGATGGGCCTGCGTGCCGACAACCTCAAGACCCACGTCATCGTGGCCGCCTGGGAGTGGCCCTCCTACATGTCGCCCGAGGCCCGCGAGCTCGGCATCAAGGTGCAGACCTCCTCCTTTACCCGTCACCACGTCAACATCGCCGTGACCCGCGCCAAGGCCAACGGCCAGTACATCAACTCCATGATGGCCCTGGCCGAGGCCCAGCGCGGCGGCTATGACGAGGCGCTGCTGCTCGACCCTCAGGGCTATGCTGCCGAGGGCTCCGGCGAGAACCTCTTCATGGTCAAGAACGGTGTCATCTACACGCCGATGCTGACCTCCTGCCTCAACGGCATCACGCGCAACACTGTGCTGCACATGGCCGAGCACCTGGGCTATGAGCTGCGCGAGAAGCTGATCACCCGCGACGAGATCTACATCGCCGACGAGGCCTTCTTCACCGGCACCGCCGCCGAGGTACTGCCGATCCGTGAACTCGACGGCCGCACCATCGGCGAGGGTCGCCGTGGCCCCGTCACCGAGAAGATCCAGTCGCTCTACTTCGATGTGGTGCGCGGCAAGCAGGCCATCGATGCCAGTTGGCTGACGCCGGTGGCCTGATACGCAGCTCCCCGCCATCTCCCGGCCCCTCCGGAAGTGAAAGTCTGGCGCCCCGCCTGTGTCCCGCAGGCGGGGCGCCTTGCGTCTGCACCATCGCTGTACCGCGATCACGGAATTCCTCAGTAATCGTTGTCCGACGGCTTCCTTCTTTTATGACAGTCAGTTAGCTGGCAACAACGATGTTTTCTCCTTGGCGCTGCCCCATCACCAGGCGAAGCAGGCCGACAAAATAGCCAGATTGGTCATTTCGCTGGGATGGCCGCGTTGCGGCGAATCAAGCCGCGGCACTAAGCTCCCCTGACCCTGACAAGCCCCCTCCGGCGAGTCGGTGAGAGCAAACTAAAACAAAGCAGGTGACAACATGATCTACAAAACAGCGCTAGCGACCAGTGTCATGATTCTCTCCGCGGGCCTTGCCCAGGCCGAGGAGACCTACCGGATCGGCATCACCCAGAACAATGTCGGTGTCGACAGCTACCAGACGACCTATGAAAGCGCCTTCGAGGAAGCGGCCGACAAGAATGGCGATGTCGACGTCGTCGTGCTTGATGCGGGCGGCGATGTGGCCCGCCAGATCGGCCAGGTGCGCAACCTTATCCAGCAACGTGTCGATGCCATCATCATCTGGCCGACCAACGGCCAGGCAGTCATCCCGGCCATCCGCCAGGCCCACAAGTCGGACATCCCGGTCGTGGTGACGAATTCCAAGATCGCGGAGGCGGGCATGGAGTATATCGCCGCCTTCTCGGGCCCCGACAATGTCCAGCAGGGGGCCTCTTCCGCCGAGATGATGTGCGAGGCCCTCGATGGTGAGGGGCAGATCGTCCAGATTGCCGGGCAGCCCGGCTATACCACCGCCATGGAACGCTCGAAGGGGTTCGAGGACCAACTGGCCGATGCCTGCCCGGGTGTCGAGATTGTCGAGACTCAGCCCGCGGACTGGAACCGCGAAAAGGCCCAGCGAGTCATGGAGAACTTCCTCACCAAATACGATGACATCGATGGCGTCTATGCCGGGGATGACAACATGGGTGTCGGTGCCCTGAACGCCGCCAAGAGCACCGGCCGTGCCGGTGAGATCGTGTTCATCGGTGCCACCAATTTCGCCGTGGGCTACGAGGCTATCGAGCGCGGTGAGTACTACGGCTCCATCTACCAGTCCCCGGTCGATGATGCCGAAGCGGCTCTCCAGACGGCACTCGATGTCCTGGAAGGCAAGGATGTGCCGAAGATGAACTTCTTCGAGACGCCCAAGATCACCGCAGACAACCTGGCCGAATTCGACAAGCCCGTTTTCTAAGCTTTGGGGTTCTCGGGTCACGCAGGGGGCTAGGCCTTCTCGGGTGACCCCGGCCAGTGGTTCCGGAATGTTCGATCAAGACCCTTTCGGATCACCAGGAACGACACTCTGTTCCGTCTGCCATGCTGAATGGCCACGAATTTTCACGGATCGATGGCATGCTCCCGGGCATGCCGATGGGGCGTCGACGGCAACGGAAGCATCCTGGCCTTCAGTCAGTAGCGCCAACAAAGGTGAGTATCATGGCTTCTGTAGAACAAGGTAAACAAGCCATCATGCTGAGCAAGAAGCATAAGGCAGGTCTCCTGAACTTTCTTTCCGCTCAGGGCATCCTGGTCTTCTTTCTTATCTGCATGTTTGCTTTCTCGCTGTTCTCCGAACAGTTTCTCTCTCAGTCAAACATCATGACGGTGGTCCGTCAGGCTTCGATCATCGGTATCATTGCCGTAGGTGTCACGGTGGTCATCATCGGCGGTAACCTGGACCTCTCCGTCGGGTCGATGCTCTCCTTCTCGACGGTGCTGGTCGTCGATCTGCATGACAAGATCGGACCGATCGGCGCTATCATCCTGATGTTTTTCTTTACGTTGCTGATCGGGGCTGTCAACGGCTTCCTGATCGGCTTTATGCGGCTCAATTCGCTCATCGTCACCCTGGCGATGCTCTCGGCGATACAGGGTCTGGTGCTGATCTACAGCGGTGGTCAGAACGTCGATATCGCCAACCAGAGCGACACCTGGTTCGCCTTCTTCGGGCGAGGCTATGTGCTGGGTATCGCGGTCCCGGTCATCCTCTTTGCCATGCTGGCGATCATCGTGCAGGTCGTCATGTCCTATACCAGCTATGGTCGGCGCATCTTTGCCGTCGGCGGTAACCCGGCTGCCGCCGTGTATTCCGGCATCCGCAAGAACTGGTGCGTATTCAGTACCTATCTGATCTCGGCCTTCTGCGTGGCCTGTGCGGCACTGGTGCTTGGCTCGCGGGTCATGGGGTCACAGAACAACGTCGGGCAGGGCTACGAATTGCTGGTGCTGGCCGGGATCATTCTCGGGGGAACCAGCCTGTTGGGTGGGGCAGGGAGTATCTGGAAGACGATCATCGGGGTATTGATCCTGGGCTTCATCCAGAATGGCCTGCTGCTGTTGGGTTACCCCTATTACACCCAATGGCTTGTCACCTGGGTGATCATCATCCTGGCGGTGTGGCTGGACCTTGCCAACAAGCGCAAGCGTCTATTCACGACTCACTCCTGAACCTGGTGATCAACATGATTAACATGAAGGATTTTCTAAAGGGTAGTGGCTTTATCCAGCCGATCTGGGTATTTGTCATCGTCATTACCATCTTCTTCAGCTTCATGTCGGAGTACTTTCTCTCGATCGGCAACTTGAGCAATATCCTTGTCCAGACCTCGACCATTGGGCTGATTGCTCTGGGCATGACCTACGTGATGATCAATGGCAACATCGATCTCTCGGTGGGCGCCGTCCTGGGGCTGTCGGCATCGTTGTCGGTCGGCCTTCAGGACTATGGCATCACCATCGCGGTCATTGCCGCTCTGGCATCTGGCCTTGTATTGGGTGCCATCAATGGACTGGTCGTCTGGAAGACCGGCGTCAACGCCTTCATCGTCACATTGGGGGCCATGATAGGGGTCCGTGGCCTCATCTTCGTCTACACCGAAGAGCAGTCCTTCTACGCCACCAATTTCGCCTTCTCCGACTTCGGGACCGCCTCGATCGGGCCGTTTCCCGTGCTCGCCCTCATCTTCCTCATCTGCACTCTGGTGATGCATCTGGTGCTGAAGAAGACCGGCCATGGTCGCAATACCTTTGCCGTGGGTGGCAACCCCGAGGCTGCCCTGGATGCGGGCATCCGCATCGGCCGTCACATGATGATCAACTTCATCATCGTGGGGTTCTTCGCTGCCCTCGCCGGGGTGCTTCTGGCGACCCAGATGGGGGCCGCCACGCCGAACCTGGGCCGTGACTATGAATTGTGGACCATCACGGCCGTGGTGCTCGGCGGCACCAAGCTGACGGGTGGATACGGCAGCATCACCGGTACCCTGGGCGGTGTGCTGGCCATCGGAATCCTGCGCAACGGCATGAACCTGATGCAGGTACCGGCCTTCTACGTGCTGGTCATTCTCGGGGTGATCCTGATCTCCGTGCTGATCATCGACCAGCGGCTCAATGTCCATGCCAGCAAGGGAGTCAGCATATGAGCACTGCAGCCATGAACCGGAATACCGCTCACGGTGCGAGTTCCTCGAGCCCCGTCCTGTCATTGATCGACATCACCAAGAAGTTTCCCGGTGTGGTGGCCCTGAACAAGGTCAGCTTCGACGTCAGGGCGGGCGAGGTGCATGCCCTGCTCGGCGAGAACGGTGCCGGCAAGTCCACCCTGATGAAGGTACTGGCCGGCAAGCATCAGCCCAATGGAGGGAAGATCATCCTCGCGGGAGAGGAGAAGTCCTTCGAGAACCCCAAGCAGGCCAAGAAGAGCGGTATCGTGCTGATTCACCAGGAGCAATCCCTGGTCCCCGAGATGTCGGTGGCGGAGAACATCTTCCTGGGCAGCCTGCCGCTGAAATGGGGTAACCGCGTCGACTGGAAGAGGTTGCACGCAGACAGCACCGAGATACTCAAGCGTCTCAAGTGTACCTTCAGCTCCCGCGACATGGTCAGCAACCTTTCCATCGCCAAGAAGCAGATGGTGGAGATCGCCCGGGCCCTGGTCTTTACGCCCCGGATCGTGGTCTTCGACGAGCCGACGGCATCACTGACCGATCACGAGAAGCCGGTGCTCTACGACATCATCCGCAACCTCCAGGAGCAGGGGGTCGGTATTGTCTATATCTCGCACCGCATGGACGAGATCTTCCACCTCTCCCAGCGCATCTCGGTCCTGCGTGACGGCGAGTACAACGGGACCCTGAACACGGCCGACACCAGCGAGGATGAGGTCACCAAGCTGATGATCGGCAGGACCCTCGAACTTGATCATGCCAGCAAGCCGAAGGAGTTCGGCGAGAACATGCTCGAGCTGCGCGGCCTCAGCGTCGATGGAGTGTTCGAGGACGTCAGCTTCAACGTCCGCAAGGGCGAGATCGTCGGCATGTACGGCCTGGTCGGGGCCGGGCGCTCGGAGGTCGCCGAGACCATCTTCGGCCTGCGCAAGCCTTCCTCGGGCGAGATTCTGCTCAATGGCCAGGTCGAGCGATTGCATTCCTCCCATGATGCGGTCGCCGAGGGGATCGCGCTGGTCCCGGAGGATCGCAAGGACCAGGGGCTGATCCTCGGGATGAACTGTCGCGACAACATGACTCTGGCGGGCCTGGAAAGCGTCTCCCGGCGGGGGTTCATGAAGACCGCTGCCGAGAAGCGCGTCTACGACAAGTATCAGCAGGCGATGAAGATCAAGACGCCCAGCTGGCGTCAGAAGGTCGGCAACCTGAGCGGTGGCAACCAGCAGAAGATCGTCATCGGCAAGTGGCTGCATACCCATCCCAAGCTGCTGATCCTCGACGAGCCCACCCGCGGCATCGACGTGGGCTCCAAGGCCGAGATCCATGCGCTGATCAAGGAACTGGCCCGTTCGGGCTATGCGGTGCTGGTGATCTCGTCGGAAATGCCCGAGGTACTGGGCGTCAGCAATCGCATCATCGCGATGTACGACGGACGAGTGACCGCCGAGTTCGACGGCGATGCGGTATCCGAGGACAAGCTGGTTCAGGCCATCACCGGGCAGCCGGTGACGGCCCAGAGCAATACTGGCTCGACGTCGGGTCACCCTGCCGGCTGATACCCGCCGTGGCGCTCACCCAACCAACGAGGACAACATCATGATGCCATTCATCTACAATGGCTTGCCGTCACGCGTCATCTTCGGCCAGGGGACCCTGTCCCAGGTGGCCGAGGAGGTCCGGTCGCTGGGCTGTTCGCGAGTCCTGGTACTCTCCACGCCCGAGCAGGCAGGCCAGGCACGCCAGGTGCTGGACCGGCTCGGCGAGCTGGGGGCCGACGTCTTCGCCGGGGCCCGCATGCATACCCCGGTGGAGACCACCGAGGAGGCGATGCGCGTGCTCGCCTCGCTGGGCGCCGATGGCGTCGTGGCCATCGGGGGCGGCTCCACCATCGGGCTCGGCAAGGCCATCGCCCTTCGGACCGGCCTGCCCCAGGTGGCGATCCCCACGACCTATGCCGGCTCCGAGATGACGCCGATCCTCGGGGAAACCCGGGACGGCCTCAAGACGACCCAGCGCACCCTCGAGGTACTGCCCGAGGTGGTGATCTATGACGTCGACTTGACGCTGGGCCTGCCGGTCGGCATGTCCGGTACCAGCGGCATCAATGCCATTGCCCATGCGGTGGAGGCGCTCTACGCCCGCGACCGCAACCCGGTGGTCTCGCTGATGGCGGAGGAGGGTATTGCGGCCCTGGCGCGCAGCCTGCCACTGATTGCCGAGGAGCCGGCCAACCAGACTGCACGTTCGGATGCCCTTTATGGTGCCTGGCTGTGCGGTGCCTGCCTCGGCTCCGTCGGGATGTCGCTGCATCACAAGCTCTGCCACACCCTGGGCGGTTCCTTCGACCTGCCACATGCCGAGACCCATACCATCGTGCTGCCCCACGCCGTGGCCTACAACGCCGGGGCCGCCCCGGAGGCGATGTCCCGCATCGCCCGGGCGCTGGGCAGCGAGGATGCGGCCGGCGGGCTCCATGACCTGGCGCGTGCCGTGGGTGCCCCCCTGGCTCTGGCCGACCTCGGCCTGCAGGAGAGCGATATCGACCGGGCGACGCAGATCGCCACGAGCAATCCCTACTGGAACCCACGCGAGATCGAGGCCGACGGCATCCATCGTCTCTTGAGCGATGCCCATGCCGGCCGTCGACCGACGTCAAGGGAGGTTACTGACGCATGAAGACCCTGCTGACCAATGCCACCGTGGTGACCATGGACCCCGAGATCGGCGATCTGGCCGACGGCCAGGTGCTGGTAGAAGACGACCGGATCCGGGCCGTGGGTCAGGACCTTCCCGCCGAAGGCGCCGAGGTCATCGACTGCCGGGGCGGCATCCTCATCCCGGGGCTGGTCAATGCCCACATGCATACCTGGCAGACGGCACTGCGCGGCGTCGCCGCGAACTGGACGCTGCTCGAGTACTTCGGCCATGTGCATCGCGGCCTGGCGACCCTGTTCACCCCTGATGACATCCATATCGCCACCCGGATGGGCGCGCTGAATCAGCTCAACTGCGGTGCCACCACCCTGGGCGACTGGTGCCACAACAATCCCACGCCGGCGCATACCGATGCCGCCGTGAAGGGGTTGCAGGAGTCGGGCATCCGCGCCGTCTTCTTCCACGGCTCTCCCAAGCCGGATCCCAAGCCCGGCCAGCCCCACTTCAGCGAGGTTCCCCATCCCCGCGGCGAGGTCGAACGACTGCTGGCCGGGCCGCTTAAGGATCCGGACGGGCGCGTGACCCTCGGGCTCGCCATCCTGGGCCCGCACTACTCGACCCTCGAGGTCTCCCTGCAGGACTTCGAACTCGCCAAGGAGTTTGGCCTGGTGGCCTCGATGCACCAGGGCGGCGGCCAGGCCGTGAGCCCCGGTGGCTGGGACGTGATCGAGGAGAGGGGGCTGCTGGGGCCGGATATCAACATCGTGCACGGGCAGAGCCTGGATGACGGCCAGCTGTCCCGCTTCTGCGCGCAGGGCGTGACCTTCTCCATCGCCCCCGAAAACGAGATGACCCAGGGGCACGGTTTCCCGATCACCGGCCATGTTCGCCGCCACGGCGGCGTCGTGTCGCTGGGCGTGGATCTCGAGTCGGTGATCTCGGGCGACATGTTCTCCGTGGCGCGCGCGGCCCTGGGCATGCAGCGCTCGCTGGACAACGACGCTTCTCGCCGGGAGCAGGGCACGATCCCCACCACCTCGACCATTCGCACCCGCGAGGCGCTGGCGTGGATCACCCTCCACGGTGCACGCGCCCTCGGGCTCGAGGACCGCATCGGCAGCCTGACGCCCGGCAAGCAGGCCGACCTCGTGCTGCTGGACAGCAGCCTGCTGAACATGCAGCCGGTCAGCGACCCGGTCTCGAGTGTCGTCATGCAGGCGAGTCTCGCCAACGTCGACAGCGTCATGGTGGCGGGAGAGTTCCACAAGCGACACGGCCGGCTGCTGGCCGACGTCGCCGATGGACTGAGCGAGCTGGCGGCGTCCGGCCATCGCATCTACGCCGAGCTGCAGACACGGCAACAACACGAGGAGACAGCCCGATGACAACCACACGCAAGGTGGCCTGGGTGGGCCTGGGCAAGCTGGGCCTGCCCATGGCGGCCCGCATCGCCGCGGCGGGACATGCCGTGCAGGGGTTCGACCTCAGCGCCGAGCGCCTGGCCCTGGCCGAGGAGGCCGGTATCGTCGCCCATCAGGACCTGGCCAGCGCCGTCGACGGCTGTTCACTGGTGCTGGTCTCGATTCCCGATGACCGGGCCCTGCTGGGGCTCTGCCTGGAGGCCGGGGAACTGATCGCCCTCATGGCGCCCGGTTCCACACTGATCGAGACCAGCACCGTAAGCATCGCGGCCTCCGCGCAGGTGGCCCGGGCCGCCGAGGCGCGGGGCATCGCCTACCTGCGAAGCCCGGTGTCGGGCAACCCGGTCGCCGCCGAGGCCGGCACCCTCTCGGCCATGGTCTCCGGTCCGCGGGAGGCGCTGGATGACGCCGTGGCGGTGATGAACGCCTTCACCAAGGCCCAGTACTGGCTGGGCGAGGAGGAGCAGGGGCGCTACGCCAAACTGGCGATCAACCTGATGATCGCGGTCAGCGCCGGGATGCTGGGCGAGTCCCTGACCCTGGCCCGCAAGGGCAACATCGGCTGGGACGACATGCTCGAACTGGTCGCGGACAGCGCGGTGGGCTCACCGATGGTCCAGTACAAGGTGCCGCCCCTGCGCGAGCGGGACTTCACCTCGACCTTCTCTGCCGCCCAGATGGCCAAGGATCTCGACCTGATCCTCGGCTGTGCCCATGGTGCCGGCGTACCGGTGCCCCTCGCCGCCCAGATGCGCGAGGCCTATACCTCCCTGATCGGCACGGGGCACGGTGATGACGACTACATCGCCACCGTCCATCATACCGAGCGCCTCGCGGGGCTGCCGGCCTTCGAGAAGGAATGACCAGATGAGAAACCTGAATGCAGAGAACATCACGGACGCCGTGATCGAGGAATTCTCCGGGTGTCGGGATGAGCGACTGAAGACGATTCTGAACAGCCTGGTGACCCACTTGCACGCCTTCCTGCGCGAGGTGGAACCCACCGAACAGGAGTGGACTCAGGCCATCGACTTCCTGACGCGCACCGGTCAGAAGTGCGACGACCAGCGCCAGGAATTCATCCTGCTCTCCGATACCCTGGGTGTGACCATGCTGGTTGACGCTCTCAACCACCAGACCTCGGACCCGATGGTGTCGGAGAGCACGGTGCTTGGCCCCTTCTACGTCGCCGATCCGCCGCAGGCGGATCAGGGCGCCTCGATCGACTGGAACGTCGAGGGCGAGCCGCTGTACGTCGAAGGGCGAGTCCACGATGAACGCGGTGAGCCGCTGGCCAATGTCGTCATCGACGTCTGGCAGTCCGACAGCGAAGGCTTCTATGACGTCCAGAAGGAGCTCGACGGTGCCTCGTTGCGGGCCCGGTTCACCACCGACGACCAGGGGCGCTATGCCTTCTGGACCGTGACACCGGCGCCCTATCCGATCCCCACCGACGGCCCCGTGGGCAAGATGCTCGAGGTGACCGGACGCCACCCCTATCGGCCGGCCCATGTGCATTTCATGTTGATGGCCGATGGGTATGAAACCCTCGTGACCCAGGTGTTTGCCGAGGATGATCCCTACCTGGATTCCGATGCCGTCTTTGGCGTCAAGGATTCCCTGGTCAGGGACTACCGTCAGATGCCAACCGGCGAGGCGCCTGATGGCCGTTCCATGCCATCGTCCTATCGCTATCTGAATTACGACTTCGGCTTGAAGGCAAGTTGAGAGTCTAGACGCAGTAAATCATTGTTCCACAGAAGGTATATGACATGACCGCTATCGATCAGAATGCCATCGAGACCCTGTTCACCGGCGCCCGGACGCACAACGTCTGGCAGGACCGGGAGGTGAGCGAGGACACACTTCGCGAACTCTATCAGGTGATGCACTTCGGCCCGACCTCCATGAACTGCCAGCCCCTTCGCGTGCTGTTCCTGAAGAGCCAGGAGGCCAAGGAAAGGCTCAAGCCGGCCCTGCTTCCCGGTAACCAGGAGAAGACCATGAAGGCGCCGGTGGTGGCCGTGCTGGGCTACGATACGAAATTCTACGAGCATCTGCCGCGCATGTTCTCCCACAACAAGGATGCCAAGTCGCTGTTCGAGGGCAAGACCGACTTCATCAATTCCACGGCCTTTCGCAACAGCTCCATTCAGGGTGGCTACTTCATTCTTGCCGCCCGCGCATTGGGGCTGAATGCCGGGCCGATGTCCGGCTTCAACAACGCGGCCGTGGATGAGGAGTTCTTCCCCGATGGCCAGGTGAAGAGCAACTTCCTCTGCAATCTGGGCTACGGCGATGCCTCGGCACTCTTCCCGCGCCAGGATCGGTTCGAGTTCGACGAGGTCTGCCAGGTCCTCTGACAGGGCTGAAAGGCTGCCGCTTCGGTCAGCCGAAGCGGGAACTGGACACTGCAGGTTCCTATGATTTGGGCCGTGTTAGCACGGCCCTTTTTCATTCCCTTTCGGGAAACACGAGGCGTCATATGGTGTATGACTGGCAGTTCATTGTCCTGATGATCGTGGCGGTACTGCTCACCGGCATCTCCAAGTCGGGATTCGCCGGGGGCGTCGGAGTCGTGGCGGTGCCGCTGATCTCGCTGAAGGTCAGCCCGACCTTTGCCGTGGCCGTCATGCTGCCGCTGCTGATCGTCATGGATGTCTTCAGCCTGCGGGCCTGGTGGCGCCACCGAGTGGGATCACTGCTGTGGCTGATGTTTCCCCCGGCGGTGCTGGGCGTGGCGGTCGGCTACCTCACCTATGGCCTCTTCGATGAGGGCCTGCTGAAGGTGCTGTTGGGGGTATTCTCGATCCTGTTCGGCCTGTGGGGATTGTTCAAGCCCTTCAGAGGTCGCGTGATGCCTGGCTGGATCGGTGGACTGAGTGGCGGCATTGCCGGCTTCACCAGTTTTATCGCCCATGCCGGAGGGCCACCGCTCAACTTCTACCTGCTGCAGTGCCGGCTCTCCAAGGAGCAGTTCCTGGGCACCGCCGTGGTCTTTCTGGCCGCCACCAACCTGGTCAAGCTGGTGCCCTACGGCATGCTTGGCCTGCTGAACATCGAGAACCTCATCATCGCGCTGCTGCTGATCCCCGTGGCTTGGCTGGGGGTGCGCCTCGGGCTGGTCATACAGAAGTGGCTGAGTGGTGAGCTCTTCTTCCGGGTCATCCTGAGCTTGCTGATCGTGCTGGGCGTTCGGCTGATCGCCGACGGCTGGGGATAGCCGCGTTGGCGTCGCGTTTGCTGTCAGGCGTGAGGCGGCGCTATCTTGGTGCACTATCTTCTCCTTGCCCCGAGGCGAACATGAGCGACCTCCCCGACGAGAGCCATCCTGAGGGGCCCTACGACACGCTGTCCCAGACGCCGAGGCCGAAGCTCTCCAATACGGAACTCTCGCGCTTCATCGACTTCATCGAGAAGCTCGAGGAGGAGACCGAGTATTCCCTCTCCCTGAGCCACGGCTACCGGGAGATGCGCATGATGCTCCATCTCATGCGCAACCACCTGGCCGGCCGACTGACGACGCCCACCTCGCTCGCGGATGCCTCCGGGCTCTCCTACGGCACCGCCAAGCGCGGGATCGAGAGCATCATCAAGCGCGGGCTGATCCTGTCGCGCCCCAGGACGAAGTCGGGGAAGACCGTCTCGCTGCACCCCTCGGCCATGATGATCGACGAGTGGGAGGCCTATGCACATCGGATCAAGGACCTCCTGGGCCCCCTGTTTGGCGTGGATCCGACGTCGGACACCGGCCGCGTGATCTTCCTCGCCGCGGACGCGACGGATCGCGTGATCTCACCGCCGGCGGTGCTGTCGGCACGGCTCGAATTGAAGGGCGGGCTGCGTGGACTCATCCACGCCGATCCGACCTTCATGGCGATGCATAACCTCAAGCAGCAGCTGGAATCGATCTTCGGCCTCGAGATCCACAACTCTGCCAGGTCGATCGACGACCTGCGCGAGGCGATCCTGGCCAATGCCGGCCGCACGAAGTCTCGCTACGACCTCGTCGCCTGTGACCTCCCTTGGTTCGGTGAGCTGGCGTCGAAGGAGATACTGATGCCACTCGATTCGCTGATCGAGCGGGATGACTACGACCTGTCCGATTTCCATTCCGTCGCCATCCAGAGTTCCCGTTATGCTGGTAAGCAGTACGGTATTCCCCTGCAGACCACCCCGGAGCTACTCTGTTACCGGAAGGACATATTCGAGCAGGCACAACTCGAGCCCCCGACGACGACCGAGGAACTGGTCAAGGTGGCAAGTCGGTTGCATGATCCCGCCAGAGGGCGGTATGGCATCGCCTGGAATGCCGCGCGAGGCACGCCGCTGGGCCACACCTTCAGTTTCCTGATGGCCAAGTTCGGCCAGCCGATCATCAACCTTCGCCGCCGCGAGGGTGGCTATGATTTTCAGCAGACCGTCGGGGAGGAGCTGCGGCCGATGTTCCAGTCGGATGCGGCCTACCGTGCCTGTGAGTACATGCTCGATATCCTGAAATACTCGCCGCCCAATATCCTCAATATGGCATGGTACGAGCGAGCCAAGTCCTATGCCGCCGGCGAGGCCTGCATGGCCTACAATTACACGCTGCTGGCTCCCCTTTTCGAGCTCAACAAGGACTCGCCGGCCTGGGGGAATACCGGGTATCTTCCCCACCCCGTCGGTAACCATGGCCGTCCGATCACCCCGATTGGAGGCTATGCCCTCGCCATTCCGGCCAACCTCTCGGAGGAACGGGTCGAGAGTGTCTGGACGGCACTTCGCCACCTCACCTCGGCCAACATGTCCAAGCTCTACATCCTCAACGGCAGCCTGGTGACCCCGCGCTTCAGCGTCAGCCATGACCCGGAGGTCTCGGCGCTGTCTCCGCTGATCGATATCGTGGATGACATGGCCAGGAAGGGCATCCTGCAGGCCTGGCCGCGCCCCCCGGTGCCGGGCATCACGGACCTGATCAGCATTGCCGGGCACGAGATCTTCGAAGTGCTGGACGGACGCCGCTCTATCAAGAAGGCCCTGTTCCTGGCGCAGGACAGGGCCGATCGGGTGATGCGAGAAAAAGGGTATTACTGATTCATCGGCCGGGTTGCCGGTGGCGTCACTGCATGATCATGCCGCCGTCGATCATCAGCAGCTGGCCGGTCATGTAGTCCGACTCGGGGCTGGCCAGGAAGGAGGCCGTGCCGACCACATCTTCCGGGTAGGAGTAGCGCTTCATCAGGATCATCTTCTCGGCGAGCTCGTCCATGGATTGGCCCTGCTTGTCGAACTTGCCGATGCTGACCAGGTCCTTGTCGAGCTGCTCCCACAGCTCGGTACGCACGACACCGGGTCCATAGCCGTTGACGGTGATGTTGTGGTCGACCAGCGCCTTGGCGCCGCCGTTGATCATCGCCAGCACGGCATGCTTGCTGCAGGCATAGGGCACCACATCGTCGAAGGCCTGACGCGAGAGAATGGAGCCAACATTGATGATCTTGTAGGGACCGTTCTCCTTGCCCTGTGCGATCATCTGCTTGCCAGCTTCCTGCATGCCAATCAGGCAACCCAGGGCATTGACGTCCATGATCTGGTGCCAGTTTTCCTCGGTGATGTCGAGAAACATCAGCGGCTTGTTGATGCCGGCATTGTTGACCATGACGTTGAGGCTGCCGAAGGCATCGACGGTGGCCTTGATGGCGGCCTGCACCTGGTCACGCTCGGTCACGTTGAGCTTCACGGCGATGGCCTTTCCACCCTTTTCCTGGATACGCGCCACGACCTCCTCGCATCCTTCCAGGTTAAGGTCGGCCACACACACATTGGCGCCCTGTTCGGCATAGTGTTCGGCAACGGCGGCACCCATGCCACGCGCGGCACCGGTAATCAGGCAGTTCTTTCCTTCAAGACGGGTCTTGTCCATGGTGTCACCTCGGGGTCTTGTTGTGGGTCTCTCCATGCCACCGCTGATGTGATGGCCTTTTGTCTGGGCGCATGGAGCCTGGGTCGACAAGGAATGCTGGCACGCGTGCTTTTGCGTGAACGATGCGTCGTGTTTCCTTGTTGATCCGTATTCTCTGCAGGCCCGGCTGGCAATGACAGCTGTCTCCAGGGCCAATCTGACCAGATTGGATTTTTCCGAGGGTCTGGGTCATCTGCAGTCAGTCCGCCGAGAGGATGGACTCTGCCTTGCAACACAGGAGGGAGGCACTGACAATTGCCGGGCTGCCAGGGACATTTGCTGGCTGATCTCTTTAACCCCACGGACAAACGATCAAGGGAGACTGCCGGATGAGTCAGCGCAAGGTACTGGTACTCCACGGCCCCAACCTCAACCTGCTGGGCACCCGGCAGCCCGAGATCTATGGGCATGAGACCCTGGAGGACATCAACAACGCCCTCTACGAGCAGGCAGTGCTGGGGAGCTGGGAGATCACCTGCCGGCAGAGCAACCACGAGGGCGAGCTCATCGATCTCATCCAGGCGGCTCGCCTGGATGGCACCGCGGCGATCATCATCAACCCGGCGGCCTATACCCACACCTCCGTCGCGATCCTGGATGCGCTCAATGCCTTCGACGGCAAGGTGATCGAGGTGCACCTCTCCAACGTGCACAAGAGGGAGAGCTTCCGTCACCACTCCTATGTTTCGTTGCGCGCCGACGGGGTGATCGCGGGCCTGGGGAGCCGCGGCTATGTCAGCGCCCTGGAGGCGGTGATGGCCGCCGGCGAGGGGGCAGACTCCTGACTGCCGGCGTTCAGACCGGCAGCAGGCCGAACTGCGTCAGTAGCCAGATCACCAGGCTGATCGTCACGAAGGAGGCGAGCGTGCTGACCATCAGCCCTGCGGCACTGGTGTCGCCCTGACCGTACTGCTTGCCGAACAGTGGGTAGACGCTGATCATCGGTGCGCAGGCGAACAGCATGGCGCCGGCGATCAGCATCGGGTCCGGGTCGGGCAGCAGCAGGAAGACGCCCAGCACAACCAGGGGGTGCAGCAGCAGCTTGCCCAGTACCACCTGACCGACATCCATGGCCATGCCTCGCACCTTGAGGCCATGCAGCATGCCGCCGATGGTGAACAGGGCCGCGGGGCCCGCCGCGTCGGCCAGCATGCTGACGGCGCGGGCCAGGGGGCCCGGCAGGCTCAGCCCGGTCAGGGCGAGGAGGATGCCGATCAACAGCCCGACCAGTACCGGGTTGCGTGTCAGGCGAGCGAGGGTCTGGCGGGCCACCTGCCCGACGCCGTTGCCGTTCTGTCGGCTGGCCTCGGCCAGTATCAGTGCCGTGGGGATGATGATCAGCGTCTCCACCACCATGTTCAGCGCCATGAAGATGGCTGCCGGCGGGCCGATCGCCATCAGGGCGACCGGGTAGCCGATGAAGCCGCTGTTGGAAGCCGACATGCCGAGGGCGTGGATGGCACCGGCATCCAGGCGCTTGCCACGCAGTCCCACCGACAGCGCCAGCCCCAGCAGGAAGGCCACCAGCGAGCCCAGCCCGTAGGCCAGCAGGTAGGTCGGGTTGAAGACTTCCGCCAACGGGTACTCGGTCAGGGCGCGGATGATCAGCGAGGGCAGGGCCAGGTACATGACGAAGGTGCCCACGCCCTGCATGTTGTCGCGACTCAGCAGGCCGGTGCGAGCCGCGGTGAAGCCGGCGCCGATCAGCAGGAAGATCGGCAGCGTGATCGCCAGTATCTCTAGCACTTCGCCGTCCTTGGGGTGGCAGGTGGATCAGCTGACGCTGGCGCGGATCTGTCGGGCCTTCTCCTGCAGCAGCGGCAGGTACTGGCGCAGCAGGGTGTCGAAGTCGACTCGGGCGGCATTGGTGCTGATGTTGATCGCACCGAGCAGCCGGCCGTTGGCATCGAAGGCCGGCACGGCCACCGAGCGCAAGCCGGAGTCAAGCTCCTGGTCGGCGATGGCGTAGCCCTGCTGGCGCACCTCGAGGATGCAGCGTTTGAGCTCGGCCTTGTCGGTGATGGTCTTGTCGGTATGCGGCTCGAGGACCACCCGCGCCAGGAAGGCGTCGAGCTCGGCATCCGGCAGCTGGGCCAGCAGCACCCGCCCCATGGAGGTGTGGGCCGCCGGCAGGCGCGTGCCCACCGAGAGGGTGATGGCCATCAGGCGGTGGCGCGACGAGGAGCGCGCCACATAGGTGACGTCGTCGCCGTCCAGCACGCCCAGCGACGAGGACTCGCCACACTCGTTGGTGATGTCCTCGAGAATCTGCTGGATCACGCTGCGGTAGTTGTTGGCGGAGAGGAACGCATAGCCGAGGTTCAGCACCTTGGGGGCCAGCTCGAAGTGGCGCTGCTGCTTGCGGACATAGCCCAGCGCATGCAGGGTCAGCAGGAAGCGTCGCGCCCGGGCACGGTTCATGCCGGTGCGCGCCGCCACCTCGCTGAGGGTCATGCGCGGGTGGGCCTCGTCGAAGGCCAGGATGACCTCGAGGCCACTGGCCAGTGCGGTCACGAAGTCACGATCGTCGGGGCTGAGGGCCTCGTCCTGCAGAGACGTTTCCATCCGTCGTTATCCTTGGTCGTGTTGCCGGAGAACCTTGGTCTAATCTAGCATATTTGTTCGAAATGCGAACATGTGTGCGACCATAGGGGAACCCCCTGGTCGACACCCCACGCCACCACCGGAGAGACCGCCATGCCTGCCGCCCTGATCCAGCACCCCTTCATGAGCCAGCAGGCGCTGGCCGAGTGCAATGCCCGGGCCATGGTCGACGCCATGCTGTCCTTCGAGCTGGCCCTCGCGGAGGTCCAGGAGGCCCGCGGGGCGGTCCCCGAGGGCGCCAGCCAGGCCATGCGCAAGACCCTCGAGGCGCATGACTTCGATCTGGAGGCGATCGCCGCCGGCATCGCCAGCGGCGGCAATGCGGCCATCCCCTTCGTCAAGCAGGGGCGCGCGGCCTTGCCGGAGGCGCTCAAGCGCTACTGGCATCAGGGCGCCACCAGCCAGGACGTGGTCGACACGGCCCTGATGCTGCTGCTGCTGCCTCGACTGACGTCCCTCGATGCCCTGCTGGTGCGCTGTCGCACCGCGGCCCTCAGCCTGATGCAGCGCCATGGCGAGACCGTGATGGTGGGCCGCACCCTGATGCAGCAGGCGCTGCCGATCACCTTTGGCGTCAAGGTGGCCCACTGGGCCATCGGCCTGGAGCAGGCGCGTCGTCGCCTGGCCGGGTTGGAGCTGCCGGTGCAGTTCGGCGGTGCCGTGGCGGTGCACTCTGGCTTGGAAGGGCCGGGCCGGGACGAGCTGGGCCTTGCGTTCATGGATGCCCTGGCCGAGCGGCTGGGCCTCGCCACGGCCGTGCTGCCGTGGCACACCGATCGCCAGCCGATCCATGCCCTGGCCACGGGGCTGGATGCCGCCGCCGGCGCCGCCGAGAAGCTGGCCCTGGACGTATCGCTGCTGACCCAGACCGAGCTCGGCGAGGTGGCCGAACCGGTGGCACCCGGCATGGGGGAGTCCTCGTCGATGCCGCACAAGCGCAATCCGGTACGCTGCGCGCTGATCCGCGGTGCCGCCCGCCAGGTGCATGGCCATGCCTCGGTGGTCCTCAATGCCGCGGCCCAGCCTCTGGAGCGGGGTCTGGGGGAGTGGCACGCCGAGTGGGCGCCGCTGCTCGATAGTGCCCTGCTGCTTGAAGGCGCGCTGGAACAGGCCGCGGTGCTGCTCGAGGGCATGGAGGTCCACCCCGAGGCGATGCGGCGCAACCTGGCGGTGACAGGCGGCGGCATCATGGCCGAGCCGGTCTCGCGCCTGCTGGCCCCGGTCGTGGGCCAGGATGCCGCCAAGCGCATCAGCGCCGAGGCCGCCGAGACGGCGCGTCTGACGGGCCGCCCCTACGCCGAGGTCCTGGCCGGGCACGAAGAGGTAGCGGGTCGCGTCGAGGCTACCGAGCTCGAGCGGGCCAGTGATCCGGCCTTATACCTTGGTAGTAGTCGAGCCCAGTTACAACGTGCCATCGCCTGGCTGGAGGGCAAGTAATCGACTGAAAGTTCGATACTTACACGGGGAGATCGCGAGGGGAGGCCAGGCCTCCCCTCTTTCGTCTGTGCTCGGCGGGATTTGACGGCCGATCGTGACGGGAGTAATTTGTTCGCACTGCAAAACTATGTTCACTTTGCGAACACATTCGGGCCAGCCGGTTCCCGGCCGGTGGCCTCCCGAACGCAACAGCATGAGGCGAACCATCATGGCCGAGTTTCTCAGCCTGCATGACGCGGTCGCGCGCTACGTCGAGGACGGCGCCACCGTGGCCATGGAAGGCTTTACCCACCTGATTCCCTTCGCCGCGGGTCACGAGGTGATCCGCCAGAAGAAGCGCGACCTGACCCTGATCCGCATGACCCCCGACCTGATCTACGATCAGCTGATCGGCGCGGGCTGTGCGAAGAAGGTGATCTTCTCCTGGGGCGGCAACCCCGGCGTGGGCTCCCTGCACCGCCTGCGCGACGCCGTGGAGAAGGGCTGGCCCCGCAGGATCGAGATCCTCGAGCACAGCCACGCCGCCATGGCCTGCGCCTTCGAGGCCGGGGCCGCCGGCCTGCCGCTGGCCGTGCTGCGCGGCTATGTGGGCAGCGAGCTGCCCAACGTCAATGACCAGATCAAGTTCATCGAGTGCCCCTTTACCGGCGAGCGCCTGGCCGCGGTGCCGGCGGTGCGTCCGGACGTCTCCATCGTCCACACCCAGAAGGCGGACCGTAAGGGCAATGTGCTGGTGGAGGGCATCGTCGGCGTGCAGAAGGAGGCCGTGCTGGCGGCAACACAGAGCATCGTCACTGTCGAGGAGATCGTCGATGACCTGACCACCGAGCCGGACTACCACCCCAACGCCTGCATCATCCCGGGCTGGGCCATCGATGCCATCGCCGTGGCCGAGAAGGGCGCCCTGCCCTCCTATGCCCATGGCTACTACCCGCGCAACAACCGCTTCTACAAGGAGTGGGATGCCATCGCCCGGGATCGCGACGCCTTCACGGCCTGGATCGACGAGAATGTCATGAACGCAGGGGGGAACGCCTGATGAGCCTCGAGTACACGTCTTCGGAGATGATGACCGTCACCGCCGCCCGCGCCCTGGAAAACGGCATGACCTGCTTCGTCGGCATCGGCCTGCCCAGTGAGGCCGCCAACCTGGCGCGCCTGACCCACGCCCCCGACGTGGTGCTGATCTACGAGTCCGGCACCCTGCAGACCAAGCCGGACGTGCTGCCGCTCTCCATCGGCGACGGGGAGCTTGCCGAGTCGGCCCTGACCACCGTCGCGGTGCCGGAGATGTTCCGCTACTGGCTGCAGGGCGGCAAGATCAGCGTGGGTTTCCTGGGCACTGCCCAGATCGACCGTTACGCCAACCTCAATACCACCCTGATCGGCGACTACCATGATCCCAAGGTGCGCCTGCCGGGTGGCGGCGGGGCGCCTGAGATCGCCACCAACGCGGGCGAGGTCTTCATCACCCTGAAGCACTCCAAGCGCGCCTTCGTGAAGGACGTCGACTTCGTCACCACCCTGGGCTTCGGCCGCGACGGCAAGGGCCGCGACGGCGTGCCGAACATCGGCAAGGGGCCCACTCGCGTTATCACCGACCTTTGCGTGATGAAGCCCGACCCCGAGAGCAAGGAGCTCACGGTGGTCTCCCTGCATCCGGGCGTGAGCCGCGAGGACGTGATCGAGGCCACCGGCTGGGAGATCCGCTTCGCCGGAGAGCTCGAGAGCACCCCCGAGCCCTCCGCACATGAGCTCGAGATCCTGCGCGAGCTGAAGGACAGAACCGAACGCCAGCACGCCGGCGAGTAACAGGAGACCCTCCCATGAGCGACGTATTCCTCTGTCATCCGCGGCGCAGCGCCGTGGGCCGCTTCGGCGGCACCCTTTCCAGCGTGCGCCCCGACGATCTCGCCGCCAGCATCTTCAAGGCGGTGCTGGCCGAGGCCCCAGGGCTCGACCCGGCTGCCATCGACGATGTCTTCATGGGCTGCGCCAATCAGGCCGGCGAGGACAACCGCAGCGTGGCGCGCATGTCGCTGCTGCTCGCCGGCCTGCCGACCTCCGTGCCCGGCACCACGCTGAACCGCCTGTGCGGCTCCGGGATGGACGCGGTGGGCACCGCCTTCCGTGCCATCAAGGCCGGCGAGATGGAGCTGGCCCTGGCCGGCGGCGTGGAGTCCATGTCCCGTGCGCCCTACGTGATGGGCAAGGCCGACAGCGCCTTCTCACGCGGCCAGACGATCGAGGACACCACCATCGGCTGGCGCTTCATCAACCCGTTGATGAAGAAGGCCTACGGCGTGGACTCCATGCCCGAGACCGCCGAGAACGTGGCCGAACAGTTCAAGATTTCCCGCGAGGACCAGGACGCCTTCGCCCTGCGCTCCCAGCAGAAGGCCGCCGCCGCCCAGCAGGCCGGCCGCTTCGCCCTCGAGATCACCGCCATCGAGATCCCGCGCCGCAAGCTGGCGCCGCTGGTCTTCGACCAGGACGAGCACCTGCGCGAGACCACGCTCGAGAAGCTCGCCGGCCTGCCCACGCCCTTCCGCGAGGGCGGCAGCGTCACCGCCGGCAATGCCTCGGGCGTCAACGACGGCGCCGCCGCCATGCTGGTGGCAAGCGCCGCCGCGGTGGAGAAACACGGCCTGACACCCATGGCGAAGATCCTCGGCATGGCCACCGCCGGCGTCGAGCCGCGGATCATGGGTTATGGCCCGGTGCCCGCGGTGAACAGGCTGCTCGCGCGCACTGGGGTGTCGCTCGACGAGATCGACGTCATCGAACTCAACGAGGCCTTCGCCGCCCAGGCGCTCGCCTGCATGCGCGACCTCGGCCTCGAGGATGACGACCCTCGGGTCAACCCCAACGGCGGCGCTATCGCCCTGGGACACCCGCTGGGCATGTCCGGCGCACGCCTGTTGCTGACCGCCGCCCATGAGCTGCACAAGAGCGGCAAGCGCTACGCCCTGTGCACCATGTGCGTGGGCGTGGGGCAGGGCATCGCCACCCTGATCGAACGGGCCTAGGCGTCCACGGCATCACCCTCGAGGCTCCTGCATACCCTCCACACGAGCTCTCAGGCATAACGCGAGGTTCCCATGTCGAATCCCTGTATTATCTGCGTTGCCATCACCGGCAGCCTGCCACGCAAAGAGAACAACCCGGCGGTACCGGTCACCATCGAGGAACAGATCGAGAGCACCCAGGCGGCCTTCGAGGCCGGGGCGACCATTGCGCACTGCCATGTCCGCAACGACGACCAGACCCCGACCTCGGATCCCGAGAAGTTCGCCCGTCTGCTCGAGGGACTGCGCAAGCACTGTCCGGGCATGATCGTCCAGCTCTCCACCGGCGGCCGCTCCGGTGCCGAGCGTGAGCGCGGCGGCATGCTACCGCTGAAGCCCGACATGGCCAGCCTGTCGGTGGGGTCCAACAACTTCCCCACGCGCGTCTACGAGAACTCCCCCGACCTGGTGGATTGGCTCGCCGCCGAGATGCTGACCTATGACATCAAGCCCGAGATCGAGGCCTTTGACCTGTCACATATTCATCAGGCGGTGAACCTGATGAAGCAGGGCAAGATCAAGGCACCGCTGTACGTTCAGTTCGTGATGGGCGTGAAGAACGCCATGCCGGCCGACAAGCCGACCTTCGACTTCTACATCGAGACTCTCGAGCGACTGGCACCGGGTTCCCAGTGGTGCGGGGCCGGTGTCGGCGCCAACCAGCTGGTGCTCAACGAGTGGTCGATCGCCGCCGGAGGCCACACGCGCACCGGCCTCGAGGACAACGTCCGCTGGGACAAGGAGAATCTGGCCCCCTCCAATGCCGCCCTGGTCGAGCGGGTGGCGGCGCTTTGCGAGAAGTACGAGCGCCCGGTGGCCACCTGGCAACAGGCTCGCCAGATCCTGGGGCTCAAGGCTGTCTGACGACTCGCCATCGGGTCCATGTCGGGGGCCACTGAGGACCGCCGTCGATGGGGAAGACATTGAATTTTGACGTTAGGCGTCAGGAGAGACTTTCATGGCATTTCTGAACATCAACGGCCGCAGCGTGGCCTATCGCCTGCTCGGCGCCGAGGCCAACCCCCTGGTGGTGCTGGCCCACCCGCTGGGCATGAACCAGGCGGTGTGGGACGACGTGCTGCCGACGTTGCTGCCGCGCTACCGCGTGCTGACCTGGGACCTGCCCGGCCACGGCGCGAGCCAGGCCTGGGGCGAGGGGGCAATCACCCCGGCCGACCTGGCAGGCGAAGCCCTGGCACTGGCCGACCACGCCGGCGCCAGCCGCTTCCACTTCGCCGGCACCTCCATCGGCGGCGTGGTGGGCCAGCAGCTGGTCAGCGAGCATGGTGAGCGGCTGCTGACCGCCATCCTGACCAACACCGGGGCGGTGATCGGCAACGCCGAGCTGTGGAGCACACGCGCCGACCGCGTGCGCCAGGAAGGCTTGGCGGCGATGTCCGAGGAGATCGTGCCGCGCTGGTTCGCCCCCGCCTGCTTCGAGGCCGAGCCGGCCCTGAAGGCGGGCTGGTGCACCCAGATGGGCCGCGGCGACGACGACTCCTACGCCACGCTCTGCGAGATGCTGGGACGTGACACCTTCACGGGGAAGCTCTCCGGGAAGGGCGTCAGGGTGCATCTCTTCGGCGGCAGCGAGGACCTGGCGACCCCGCCGGCCACCCTCGAGGCCCTGGCCGCCGAA
>NZ_JAVLBC010000130.1:0-9088 GCF_031581305.1 Halomonas sp. | reverse complement strand
GCCGAAGCGGAAGAGCGTATTACCTCTCTCAGCGACTTGGTCAACCGCACCACCATCGTGGCGCCCGTCTCTGGTACCGTAGTGGGGCGCCAGGTCCATAGTGAAGGCGCTGTGATCCGCGGCGGTGACCCGATCCTGGATATCGTGCCGGCGGGGGATGGCTTCGTGGTCGAGGCACGCGTCCCCAACCGTGATATCGACAATATCTACATCGGGCAGTCTGCCAACATTCGCTTCTCGGCCTTCAACCAGCGCCTCACCAACGAGATCGCCGGCGAGGTGATCCACGTCAGTGCCGACAGTTTCGAGGATGAAGCCACCGGTCAGATGTATTACAAGGCCCGCGTTCGCGTGACCGATGAGGGCGAACAGGACATGACCGAGCAGATGCAGCTGCTCTCGGGCATGCCGGCCGAGGTATTGATCAAGACCGGTGAGCGCACCTTCGCCAGCTATATCGCCAAGCCGATCACCGACATGCTGGCGCGCGCCATGAGGGAAGAGTAATGCTGGACAGGTCATTGGGGTATTGCCGCTCATATGCTCGGGGGCTGTCGCGTCCGGTGCTCCTGCTGATGCTTGCCGCGTCTCCCGTGCTGGGGCAATCCGTGCAGGAGGATGTGCCAGCCGACGACGCGGCGATCGAGGCCTTGGCCGAGCTCGAGGCCCAGGAAGCTGACACCGGCAGCAGCGGCGATCTGCCCTCCTTGCCGGCGCTTTTTGCCCGGGCCCTGGAGAATGACGCCGACCTGGCCCGCCAGCGGCTCGAGTTGGAGGCCATTGAACAGGAAGAGCCGCTGGCTCGTTCCCGGTTGTTGCCGCAGCTGACCGCCAGCGGTGGCTACCTTTGGCAGGATTCTACCAATGTACGAACCGAGGTTGATCCCGATAGTCAGATTCCTCCGGATCAGCAAGATGTAAGGCCGGGCGAAATCGAAGAGCAGTACTGGCAGGTGCAGCTACAGCAGCCGCTGTTCAGCCTCGAGCGCTGGCGCGGCATGGGGCGTGCCGATGCTCAGGTGAGCGCCGCAGAACTCGATCTGGCCCTGGTCGAGCGCGACCTCGCCCTGAAAGTCAGTGAGGCCTACGTCAACGCCTATCTGGCCTCGCGTACCCTGGGTCTGCTGGAAGCCCAGCAGGAGTCGCTCGAACTGCAGGTGCGTCAGGCCAAGCGTGCCTATGAACTGGGCGTGGGCGATCGCATCAACTTGCTCGAAGCGCAGTCGCGTTTCGATCAGAGCATTGCCGATACCGTCGAGGCCGAGAACGAGCTTGACGATGCCCTCAGCGAGCTGGAGCGTCTCACCGGCATGCGCCCCGCCTTCGAGGGCCATCAACTCGGCAACCTGAACGCGGTCGATATCGAGGGCGATCTCGGCAGCCCCCAGGCGTGGCTGGATCGCATCGTCCAGAACCTCGATGTACAGCGCGCCGACGCCGAGCGCGAGATCAACGACAGCGATACCAGCGTTCGCCGCAGTGGTTACTTCCCGGAGGTCAATCTCAACCTCTCCTACAGCGATCGCGTCAGCGATGACGAGCTGCGCGAAAGCGAGGACTATCGGGCCAACGTCGAGGTCAGCATGCCGCTCTTTCGCGGTGGCCGGACGATGGCCAGTGTGCGTCAGGGTGAGTTGCGCACCGCCGCCAGCCAGAAGGCCCTGGACAACCAGCGCAACCTTGCCGCACAGGAGGTGCGTCAACGGCTGAGAGCGCTGGACGGCAACGCACGGCGCCTCGAGGCGCTGGGTCAGGCCATCGAATCCAGCGAGCTCTTTTTGGAGGCTGCCGAACGCGGCGAACAACTCGGGCTGCGCGACCTGGTGGACGTGCTCGATGCGCGTGCCAGCCTCTACGACCAGCGCATTCAGTTCGTCGATACTCTGGGTAACTTCGTGCTGGACCGGCTGGCCCTGGAATCCGCCGTCGGCGACCTGGGTCGCGAAGACCTGGCGCGCACCATGGACCTGCTGACGCGAATCACCTTGTCCGGGAGCGGCAACGCCGAGCGCTGATCATGCCAGCAAGCTCCAGTGACTGGCAGCGACGGCTCATGCGCTGTTTCGATGCTGCCATCGCACTGCTATTGCCGTCACTGCTACTGCTCGTTCTGCCGAATATTGACCGCGCCAGCGGCGTGGAATACCCCTTGCTGATCCTGGCCGGTGGCCTGCTGTTGCCGGCCTGTGGTGAGCTTTCCGGGCTCTACCAGCCGTGGCGAGGGCGTAGTCTTTTCACCATGCTGGGGGTCTACTGCCTGGGGTGGTTGCTGACCATCATCCTGCTCAGCCTCTTTCTGGTCGCGACCCAGAGCGCCATGATCTTTTCCCGTGTCTGGATGCTGCTGGCCTCGTTCGGCGTGCTGGCCGCCGGGCTGTTACTGAGAACCCTGCTCTATCTTCACCTCAGGCGCATCCGCTCGCGTGGTCACAATATCAAGCAAGTGCTGCTGATCGGCGCTCCTGCCAACATGGCGCGGATACGACAGCGCCTGGAAAGCATGCCCTACCTGGGCTATCAGGTGGGGGCCACATTGCCGGATGAGCCCACAGCCCATGATGACTTGGTGGAACAGGTGGAAGCATTGGCCAGCCGCAGCGTCTTCCACCGCGACTTTGATGAGGTCTGGCTGACCTACCCTCTGGCCAGTGGAGACCGGGTCAAGCGCCTGGCGACCGCCTTGATGGTGGTGCCGGTGGATATTCGTTACTTTCCCGACCTGACCGACGTTCGCCTGCTCAACCACCGGGTGACCCAGGTGGCCGACATGTTCTCCCTGGACCTCAACCGCTCGCCACTGGATGGCGCCATGCGACTCGTCAAGGCCCTGGAGGATCGCGTGCTCGGTCTGGTGCTCTTCGTGGTCTTTCTGCCCCTGATGCTGGGCATCGCCATGGCATTGCGCTGGCAGATGGGGCGTCCCGTGCTGTTCAAGCAGTATCGTCACGGCCTCGACGGTAAGCGTTTCCGGATCTACAAGTTCCGCACCATGGCGCCGCATCATGCGGATGGTACGCCTCAGGCAACCTCGGGCGATCCACGTATCACCCCACTGGGGGCGTTTCTGCGTCGGACCAGCCTGGATGAGCTGCCCCAGCTCTACAACGTGCTGCAAGGTCGTATGTCGCTGGTGGGTCCACGCCCCCACGCCATGGACCATAATGAATATTACAAGAATGAAATCGAGACCTACATGCAGCGTCATCGCGTCAAGCCAGGGATGACGGGCTGGGCTCAGGTCAACGGTCTGCGGGGTATCACGGAGGATGTCGCCCTGATGCGCAAGCGGGTTGAATATGACCTCTATTACATCGATAACTGGTCGCCGGCTTTCGATCTGAAGATACTGGTCATGACGGTGTCACGCGGCTTTATCAATCAGCAGCCATAAGTTTGGAGAGAGGTAAACGTGCCCATCACCGTAGACCAGCGCGATACCCTGCCCCAGGCAGGCCTTTTCGTCCTGCTGATGGCTACCATGCTGCTTGGCATCATCGAACTGCTGATGCTGCATGCCTGGCAACAGAGCGGTCATCTGCCACTGCTGATGACCTCGGGCTCCGCCGCCAGCATCACGCTGGTCAGCTTTGGGCTACTGTCAGTTGCCTACGGGCACCGTCCAGCACAGCGAGCCCTGGCGCTTGTCCTGCTGGTCTACTCCATCGCCCTGGGTGTTCTGCTGGCAAGCGGTGATCCCCAGTGGTGGATCGAATCCTCCCGCGTTGCCCAGGCGACCATCCTGCTGATGCTGGGGGTGTCAGTTGCCCTCTGGTTTCCCCCCGATACGCCGCGCAGTCGCCTTGGCTGGCGCTTTCTTGGGGTGTGCTGCCTGGTGTTTGGCATCCTCAGCGCCGCTTTCCTGCTCTATCGTTGGCCCGAGCTGGGCTCGACCCGGGATGCCGGTATCACGCTGCTGCTCTATCTTTCTCTCGTGGTGCTGGGCAGCGCGGTGCTGACCCTGTTGGTGATTCGAACCCGGCCACGGCTGCGTTTGCCCGGGTCGGCCATCGCCGTTGGCGTATTCGCCGTGGCCTTCAGCGTGCTGGGATGGCTGGCCGCCAGCTGGCTGGTTGCCTATCTCTCTGGCCGGCCCGCGGGCTGGCAGCACTGGGTACTCTTTCACGATGCCTCGGCGATACTGCCCGCCATGCTGGGGTTGGCCGGGCTGTGGTTCTCCTACCACCTGGTGGTCAGCCGGGCCCTGCTGATGGGGCGTATCTCCCAGGCACGCCAGCTGGAGCTCAGCGAGCAGCGCTTTCGTTCACTGTTCAGCCAGAGCCCCGATGCGGTATTCGCGCTGGATATCCGCGGGTACCTGGTTGACGCCAATCCCACGGCTGTCGCCATGATCGGGGGGCAGGACACTACCTGGCGGGGCTGTCATGCCGGCGAGCTGCCTCAGCTGCGCCGAGCGCCGGAGCATCAACGCACTGACGTGCAGTCGGCCTTCGACGCGGCCTTGGCGGGGAGGTCGAGCGAATCGGTGTTGAATCTGGAACATCACCACCAGGATTCACGGATCTTTTCGGTTACCTTCATGCCCATTGTGGTGCGCAACCGCGTGGAAGGGGTGTTCAGCGTGGTCAAGGACCTCTCCGAGAGGGTCAGGATCGCCGAACGCATGCGAATACTCGAGCGTAGCATCGAGGCCAGTCACAATGCCGTCATGATCATCAGCGCGCGCGAGCCCGGGTTCGCCGTCACCTATGTCAACCCCGCCTTCACGCGCATTACGGGCTTCTCGATGAAGGAGGTCCTGGGAGCCTCGCCTGACGTCTTGCGTGGCCGTGGTACCCGCGAGACCGATGTCACGCGCATTTGTCAGGCGCTTTCGACAGGAGAGCCACTGGGATTGACCCTCAAGACGTATCGCCGCGATGGTGAGCCTTTCTGGAATCAGCTCTACCTCTCACCGGTCAACGATGAGGACGGTACCCTTACCCACTTCGTGGGTATCATGAGTGACGTCACCGAGCACAAGGAGCAGCAGAGCCAGCTTGCGTATCAAGCCTCCCACGATCTTCTTACCGGCCTGCTCAATCGCTTCACCCTGAACGAGCACCTCGAGAAGGCCATGCAACGCCGCCGAGATCCCGGTGAGCAGCTGGCGGTGATGTTCATTGACCTCGATGAGTTCAAGCCCATCAACGACACCCTCGGGCATCAGGTGGGTGATGAGGTGCTGGTGCAGGTAGCATCACGCCTGAGCCATGAACTGCGGGGCAGCGACCTGTTGGCGCGGATCGGGGGCGACGAATTCATCCTTCTGCCCGGCACCCTGGCGTCCATCAGCGAGGTGGAGGGCCTTGCCGAGCGACTGCTGCGGGTACTGCGCCGGCCCTTCGCGTTACACGGACAGCTGCTTTACGTGACCGCCAGCATTGGCATCAGCCTGGTCCGCGATGACGACTCCCAACCCGAGCGATTGATACAGCAGGCCGACATGGCCATGTACAAGGCCAAGCAGTGGGGGCGTAATACCTACTACTTCTTCACCGATGATCTCGACACGACGCTGGTGCGTCGGGTGACCCTGCGTAACGAACTGCAATGGGCTATCGAGCATGACCAGCTGGAGGTGTACTACCAGCCCCAGGCCGATAATCAGGGGAACACCGTCGGGCTGGAGGCATTGGTTCGCTGGCAGCACCCGCAGCGTGGCACCATGGCGCCCGGCGAGTTTATTCCCCTGGCCGAACAGACCGGTCAGATCATCGCCCTGAGCAACATCGTATTGGAGAAAGCCTGTCGAGATGCCGCACAGTGGCATGCGCTGGGCTATCTGCCGGGTCGCGTGTCCGTCAACCTTTCGCCCAAGCAGTTTCACGGTGGCGGTTTCATCGAGCAGTTGCAGGCGGTCCTCGCCGACAGCGGGCTTCCCGCCAACCGCCTGGAAGTCGAGGTCACCGAAAACAGTCTGCTGCACGACATCCAGACGGCCATCGACACCTTGACAGCGCTGGAGCAGCTGGGTATCGCCAGCGCTATCGACGATTTCGGTACCGGCTTCTCGAGTCTCAGCTACCTCAGTCAGCTACCCATTCGCCACATCAAGATCGACCGTGCCTTTATCGAGCGCATCGGCACCAGCCGACGAGATGCTGCCATCTGCCGCGCGGTGATCCAGATGGCCCGCGAGATGTCGCTGGGCGTGATTGCCGAGGGTATCGAAACGGTCGAACAGTTCCACAGCCTCCAGGCCATGGGCTGCCCCGCCTACCAGGGGTTTCTGTTTGCCAGACCCATGTCGCGAGACGCAACCCGGGCCTTTCTCGAGCAGGGAGGCACGGTTCCGGTGGTGGCTGGCTAAAGGCGTCTTGTTGTTCTGAGGCGACTCCTACGTGTTGCGATGAAATGGTATGATCTTGCGCCATTCATTAACGTTAGACGATTGTCCGTGGCCGCGCGCCCGGCAAGGAGTGCCAGCTTGCCCACGCCCACCAGGAATGTCCCCTTGACCCCCGTCATTCTCTCGGGTGGCGCCGGCTCTCGCCTGTGGCCGGTATCCCGCGAACACTATCCCAAGCAGTTCCAGCGCCTCAATGCCAGTGACGCCAGCCTGCTGCAGGAAGCGGCACGACGCATGGCCGGTGTTGAGGCTCTCGAATCACCGCTGCTCGTATGTAACGAAGAGCACCGCTTCCTGGTGGCCGAGCAACTCCACCAGATCGGTTGTCACCCTCAGCGTATCTTGTTGGAGCCTTGTGGCCGCAATACCGCGCCCGCCGTTGCCCTGGCCGCCCTCTACGCCGTCGAACAGACGCCGGAAGCCCTGTTGCTGGTCATGCCCGCCGATCATGTCATCGACGATGCGGCCGCCTTTCAAGCCGCTGTCGAACAGGGGAGCACCCTGGCAGAGAATGGCAAGCTGGTAACCTTCGGCATTACACCCCATCGCGCCCACACCGGTTATGGCTACATTCGCCGAGGCGCGCCTCTGGAAGAGGGCGGCTACCGGGTCGATGCTTTCGTGGAAAAACCCGACGCCCAGCGGGCCAGGGATTACCTGGAGAGCGGCGACTACCTGTGGAACAGCGGTATATTCCTGTTCCGCGCTGATCGCTTCCTTGCCGAACTGGAAGCCCATGCGCCGGCCATCCTCGGCACCTGCCGGGCTAGCTTCGAGCAGCGCCGCGAGGATCTTGACTTCCTGCGTGTGGGCGTCGATGCCTTCGCCCAGTGCCCCGGCGTCTCCATCGACTACGCTATCATGGAGCACACCTTGGACGCCGCCGTGGTGCCCATGTCCCCCGGCTGGAGTGACATTGGCGCCTGGGATGCTGTTCACGACCTTAAGGCGGGCGATGCCCCGGACGGCAATGTCTTGTATGGGGATGTACTGCTGCACGACACGCGTAATAGCCTGGTGCATAGCCATTCGCGTCTCGTCGCTACTGTCGGTGTGCAAGACCTGGTGGTTGTCGAGACGGAAGACGCCGTATTGGTCGCCGACCGCCACGCCGCCCAGGATATCAAGCACATCGTGGACGAACTTAAGCTGGCAGGGCGCAGCGAATTTCAAGCCCTGCCTCAGGTCTATCGTCCCTGGGGCCACTACCGCACCCTGGCGCTGACGGAGTGCTTTCGCGTCAAGGAGATCGTCGTCAAACCGGGTGCCAAGCTCTCGCTGCAGATGCATCACCACCGCGCCGAGCACTGGGTCGTGGTTGAAGGCACTGCGCGAGTCACGCAAAGCCAGGGCCATGGTGATACCGAGCAGCTGAGCAGTTTTCTGCTCTGCGAGGACGAGTCGACCTATATTCCTTTAGGCACCCTACATCGTCTGGAAAATCCCGGTGTGATTGCCCTGCGCCTGATCGAAGTGCAGACCGGCAGTTACCTGGGAGAAGATGATATCGTGCGTTTCGATGACGCCTACGGCCGCTCATGATCCGGCAGCAGCCTAACGAGCTGACCGCAAGTGACGCACGGCAAACCGTGGTGCAGCCAGCGGAAGAGCTCAAGGTCGCCATCGTTCACGACTGGCTGGTCACCTGGGGAGGCGCCGAGAAGGTGCTCGAGGTGCTGCTGGCGCGGTTTCCGCAGGCCGAGCTGTTCACCATGGTTAACTTCCTGGATGAGGCACAGATTCCGGCGCTGCGCGGGCGTAGCATTCGCACCAGCTTTATCCAGCGGCTGCCAGGTGCGCGGCGTCACTATCGCCGCTATCTGCCGCTGATGCCCCTGGCGGTGGAGCAGTTCGATCTCAAGGGCTTTGACCTGATCCTGTCGAGCAGCCATGCCGTGGCCAAGGGCATCATTCCCGATCCCGAGGCGGTCCATGTCTGCTATTGCTATAGTCCTATGCGCTACGCTTGGGACATGCAGCATCAGTACCTGCGCCAGTCGGGCGCTCGAGGCGTCAAGGCGGCGCTGATGCGCTGGCAGCTGCACAAGCTGCGCCTCTGGGACTTCGCCAGCGCCCAGCGGGTTGACCATTTCATTGCTATCTCGCACTACATCCAGCGCCGCATCAAGTGCTTCTATCGGCGTGAAGCCGAGGTGGTCTATCCTCCGGTCGAGACGGCGCGCTTTCGCCACGACCGTCCCCGCGAGGGCTTTTACCTGACCGCATCACGACTGGTGCCTTACAAGCGCCTGGATCTGGTTATCGAAGCCTTCAACCGCATGCCCGAGAGGCAACTGATTGTGATCGGCGACGGCCCCGAGCGGCGCCGGCTTGAAGTGCTCGCCGGCCCCAGCATCACGATGCTGGGCTATCAGGACGATGCCGTTCTCATCGACCATCTCGAACGGGCCAGGGCCTTCGTTTTCATGGCCGAGGAGGACTTCGGCATCCTGCCTGTGGAGGCCCAGGCCGCTGGCGCGCCGGTGATCGGCTACGGCGTGGGTGGTTTGGCAGAGACAGTCATCGACGGTGTGAGTGGGATCCACGTGGGCCGGCAGGATGCGAAAGCGTTATGCCAGGCAGTGGCAACCTTCGAGCACCGGCAAACTGAGGATCCCGACGCCTATCCGCCGGTCGCTTGCCGTGACAGCGCCCGTCGTTTCGGTAGCGCTGTCTTCGACGCTGAGCTGGGGAGGCGTCTCAATGCCTGGCTACCTCACTCCTCGGACGAACCTCCTC
>NZ_JAVLBC010000129.1:0-9116 GCF_031581305.1 Halomonas sp. | reverse complement strand
CCCTGGGCCGCCTGCCGGGACGGGAAGGTCGAGAAGTTCGCTTCGTCGGTCTGCCCGGCAATCCTGTCTCCTGCTTCGTCGGAGCCTGGCTGTTCCTGCGCCCCCTGCTGGGTGCCCTGCAGGGATGCCCGGCACTCGCGCAACTCCCCCGCCTGCGGGCCCGAGCGGATTTTTCCACGCAAACCGGTCCACGGCGCCATTACATGCGCGTGATGCTCGAGTTCGGGGAGGACGGGATCCTGGCCAGGGCCTTCCGGGACCAGAACTCCGGTGTGCTGTCGTCCTGCATCAGCGCCGATGCGCTGGCGGTGATTCCTGCCGAGAGCCGGATCGACGCGGGTGATCCGGTTGACTGCCTGTGGCTCAGGGTCGAATGACGAGCCCGTCTTGATGAGGGGCAATCCCCAGGGCGTCGTTGACGGAGGGCCAGAGCCTTGCGAAGTCCCGGGCGAGTCGTTCGTAGTCTTCCTCCAGCCAAGGCACCAGTTCGGCCAGCCGGTTGGGACCCGAAAGTCGCCGGCCGATCCCCTCGATGGCCCGGCATGTGAAGGCGAAGTCTGCGTAGCGGTTGAGCCAGTCCTGCTCCACCAGGACCGGCATCATCGCCGCCAGCCGAGCCGGGGCGGGCCGCGTTGCCAGTACCCGGTAGCAGCGATGGACCAGCCAGCGCCGCTCGTCGCTCGTCAGCGTCCGCGCCGCGAAGTGGTCCCAGATCAGGTCCAGGGCAATGCCGGCATAGCGGCGCTGCCGACGAGGGGATCGTGCGAGCACGCCCGAGACCACCGGATGACTATCGACGAAGGCATCCACCCGTCGATGGTGACGAATGCCGGCGGCCTCTTCGGCCTTCCAGGCTGACAGATCCACCCCCTTGACCCCGTCGGCGATCAAGTTGCCATAGAGAAAGTCATCGATGCCGCCCCGGGCGAGCCAGCCATGCGCAAGGAAGTTCACGGTCTACGGGTCACAGACAATGGGTGGGCTTGGGCAATCCGGCGAGTCGAGCGGCCACCTTGGCCGGGCTGCCCGGGAAGAGGCGCATCAGGTGAATGGAACGTCCCTTCTCGGGCCCCAGGGTTCGTTGCACTGCCTTTACCAGGGGGCGCATGGCAGGCGCCATCTCGTAACGCGCATAGAAGTCGCGCAGGACTTGGAGGATTTCCCAGTGTTCTGCTGTCAGCGTAATGCCCTCCTCTTGGGCCAGCGCTTCGGCGACCTCGGGACACCAGTCGTCCATGTTGACAAGGTAACCTTCTGGGTCGAGAGCATGCTGGTGGGTGTTAGAAACTAGATAACGGTATATTTCTGTGGTTGCCATCAGTACCAGCTCACCGTTTGTTCGGCTTCCTCGGTCAGGTCCACAAAGCCATCCACGTCTACCACCTGCACACTGGCGTCGCAGTGTCCGAGCAGCCCACGGGACGCCAGATCCTCCTTGAGGACAAAGAGTCGACCTTCCAGGCCCGCGTAATAGCGCACCAGCTGAGGAAGCGCACCCTGCACCCCATCTTCAATCAACAACAGGCGGTCTTCCGGCGACATGCCAGCAAGGGCTTGCTGATAGACCCGGCTGGTCGCCGGGGAACGATTCACGACATGTAACAGCACTGGCGCACTCCTTGCCACTGGGTTAGAAGGTCAAGACGAGGCGATGTGTGGTCAGTACACGCGCCAGTGCCTCAGGCGACAAGCATGTTACGTCGAGCATCAACTCACCGCTCGAGAGACCGAGACACGACAGTCCCTGCTCTTCGACAAGCAGCGTCTCGATGTCATACATCTCCAGCATCTCAAGCGTCGCGGCCGTACCCTTCTGCCCCAGGGGACCCACCTGCTGCTTCGGCATCAGGGCCGTCACCCCTTCCCCCATGAAAAGCAGGGCAACGCGGCGCCCTAAGGCAGCGGCAACCAGGGCCGCATCCAGCCCTTCCTTCAACCAGCTGCTGCCGTGGGGCCCATGGCGAAGTATGACCAGCAGGTCGCTATCCTCGTGGTGTTCTTGCATCCCAACTCCGTCCAAAACACTCAGGGGCCGAAGGTGACCAGGCGGTCACAGCGGGTGCCGAGGTCGACCAGTTGACCCAGCCCCGTCAGCTCGAAGGGAGCCTGCACGCTGACGCCATCCTTGCCATGGCGGGCGGCCTCCCGTTCGTCCAGCAGGCCACGGCGCAGCGCAGCGGCGATACAGACCTGCAATGATACCTGATGCTCATCGGAGAGCGACGCCCAAGCATCCACCAGATGTGGCTCATCCTGGGGAGGAGCGGCCAGCCGAGCGGCATTATGTACACCATCATGATAGAAGAATACCGCCTCGAGCCGATGGCCACGTGCCACCAGGGCGCGGGCGAAGCGCAGGGCTGAGTGACTCGCCTGGTCGCTGTAGGGGGCACCCATCAGCAGAATGGCATAGCGCATGAGGGTCCTCCTGAAACAGCCTGGCCCCGCCGCAAGGCGGGGCCAGGAATCCGTGATCTCGCGGTGACCGTCAGTCCTGGCTCATGATCCCCAGGATGGAGAGCAAGCTGATGAAGAGGTTATAAATCGAGACATAGAGGGTAATGGTAGCGAGAATGTAATTAGTTTCGCCAGCACGATGCACGATTTCACTAGTCTGAAAAAGAATGGCGGCCGAAGCAAACAGTACAAAGCCCGCCGACACCATCAACGACAGGGCGGGAATCTGCAGAAAGATGCCCGCCACCATGGCAATGATCAAGACGATGGCACCGGCCATCAGGAAGTTCGCCAGGAAGCTGAAGTCCTTGCGAGTGATCAGCGCCACGGCCGAGAGGCCAACGAAGGTCACACCGGTCATGCCCAGCGCGGTCATTATCAGCTGGGCTCCGTTGGGCAGGGTAAGGTAGGCGCTGAGGATCGGCCCCAGGGTGAAGCCCATAAAACCAGTAAAGGCGAAAGTGGAAAGCAGGCCGATCGCCGAGTTGGCGGTCTTGTGCACGAGGAACATCAGGCCGTAGGCACCGATGAAGAACACCAGGATGTTCATCCGCTCGATACCCATCGCCATGGCGGCACCGGCCGTCACGGCGGAGAACAGCAGGGTCATCGCCAACAGGCCATAAGTATTGCGCAGGACCTTACTGGTACTGGTACCGACGGCCTGGGTCTGCTGCCGTGTCATCTGCGTGTCTTGGTAAGCCATGGATCCGAAGCTCCCTGTGTGGTTGATCTAGGCACTTGACATAGAATGCCGGCAGAAGGTTCCCGACGCAAGAGACTGGCTAGCCTGGCTTCAACGCGTTTTCTGCGGACATCGCCTCGGCGAGTACCCCGCGCGCCACGTGAAAGGCCGAGTCACAGACCTCCCCATCATCCTGCTCGAGTGTCTCGAGGTCCACCCAGCGCAACTCGGTAGCATCATCGGCTGCCGCCTCTATCCCACCTTGCCACTCCAGCTGAACCACCACGATGACGAAATGCATCCTCAGCAGACCTGCTTCATCGTGATCGAAAAAATCGATAGCCGTCAGGATGCGACGAGGCGCTGCGAGCACACCGGTCTCTTCCAGAAGCTCCCTGGCCGCCGCCTGCTGGAGACTCTCCCCCGCCTCGATCTTGCCTCCGGGCAGGGCCAACATGCCGGCATTGGGCGGATTGCGGCGTCGCACCATGAGGATGCGATCCCCTCGGATCACGGCTGCCGAAACCGCGGGAACGGGACGCACCCCGGAGTTTGCTGTGGGGTCAGGCATGACGCTCTCCTGCAGTCACTAACCTCCCTATTGTGCCTCAGCTCGTCATGGGAGGCCTAACATCTTGATCCCAAGGCGCTCTTGACCCGACGAGGAAAGCTGGTAGTATACGCTTTCGTGAGCCGGAGGGATGGCAGAGCGGTTGAATGCACCGGTCTTGAAAACCGGCGAAGGTGAGAGCCTTCCCAGGGTTCGAATCCCTGTCCCTCCGCCATTATGCTTCATGAATCAAGCGCCTACGGGCGCTTTTTTCATGGCCCCTCTTTCCCAGGCAAGGCGTGCTATTGACGCCCTCCTCACCTCAGCAGTTCACGAGCATCGACCAGCGTCAGGCGATTGGTGCAAAAGGCCCCGGTGTCGATGTAATGGACGTTGCCCAGGATCAGCGGCTGCGCCACGATGGTGTGGCCAACGACGACGGCGTCGACCCCTGCCACCGGCGTCTCGTCGCCCCGGCGGATGCGGGAACGCCCCCAGAGCAGGGCTTCCCGGTCGGCCTCCTCGACCCACGACCAGTCGGCCGGCGGCTCAGCGTGCACCATCCCGACGCGCTTGCCCATGACCGAGACCTCGCGTGCCAGAGGCAGATGGCGAAGCGCCGCCTGCAGGACCCTTCGCGTCTTGCCCACGCCGCTCTCGACAACCCAGCCACCGCCATTGATCATCCACAGCGCCCAGGCGCTGCTCCCCTCCCCGTCGCACAGCGCACTCCTGGCTAATTCCTCATGATTGCCGCGCACGGCATGAAACCAAGGCATGAAGGCGAGCATCAGGCAGTCGAGCGAATCAGCTCCTCGGTCGATGAGGTCGCCAACGCAGAACAGGCGGTCCTCCGACGGGCTGAAGGCGACACCCTGCAAGACTTCCTGCAGCAAGCGATACTGGCCGTGAATGTCACCCACGAAGAAATCGCGGCCCCTGATGTTCGCTTGGTGCCTGGTCAGCATGGCAAGACCTCCTCATCCATCCGCGACGCCACCGACTATGTCATGATGAAAGCCCTATTTCCCAGACGGGCGAGTGGCTTAGTCATATGGCACTGAAGGCAACGATTCACAGGGTCCAGCTGCAGATCGCTGACATGGACCGGCATTACTACGCAGAACATGGCCTGACCGTCGCGCAACACCCCTCGGAAACCGACGAGCGCATGATGGTCAGGCTGCTGGCCTTCGCCCTGAACGCCGACGAGACCTTGGCCTTCGGGCGTGGGGTGAGCACCGAACACGAACCCGACCTCTGGCGCAAGGACCTGACCGGTGACATCGCGCTCTGGATCCAGCTGGGTCAACCTGACGAGAAGAGCGTTCGCCGCGCCTGTGCGCGAGCCGATCGAGTGGCCCTCTACACCTACAGTGGCCAGGGCGCCGCGATCTGGTGGGAGCAGATGGCCGGCAAGCTTGCCAGCCTCGACAATCTGCGGGTGGTCGACATCTCGCCGGCATCGGTAGAGGCTCTGAGCAGCCTGGCGGCGAAGAGCATGACGCTGAACTGCATGATCGAGGATGGCGGGGTCTGGATGACCGAACCCGACCGGGGAGCTGTCGAGGTCGCACTCGAGGTGCTTCAGGACGTGCGCGCCGGTTGACCCCGGCGAAAGGCCCCGGTACGTCGGTTCAGTAGAGCCTGAGCCCCACGCGGGTGACCTTGTTGCCATCCATCTCGCTGACCACCCAGTGGATACCGTGCCAGTCCACGTCATCGCCCACGACCGGATGGCCGCCGACCCGCAGGGAGATGAACTCGGCGAGCGTCATGTCCCGCTCGCCGGGGCTCAGGGTCAGGCCATAGGCATCGGCGATATCACGCATCAGTGCCTCTCCGTCGAAGGTGAAGGTCCCGAAGAAGGCCCGCTCGCGCTTGAGCTTGGCATCACCGTTGAACAGGCGATTTAGGGCCGGCAAGTCGTCGGTGCGCCCGATCACGCAGATCACGTCTCCCAGCCGCAGCCGGGTGCTGCCCTTGGGGTGCAGCATCGCATGCTCGCGGAAGAGCGCCGAGATCAGCGCGCCGGAGGGAAAGCGCAGTAGCCGGATCGGCACGTCCTCGAGGTCGGCATTCTCGACCTCGTAGACGAACATCTCGTAGTCGTTCTCGGGCAGAATGCCCAGTGGCCCGCGCCGGTTCGGGGTGACGGTGGGAGGCAGCTCGACCTTCATGCGACGCGCCATCCACGGCAGGGTGCCCCCCTGGATCAACAGCGAGAGCAGCACCACCGCGAAGGCCACGTTGAAGTAGAGCGAGGCATTCTCCACCCCGCCGATGACCGGGAAGATCGCCAGCACGATGGGCACCGCTCCTCGCAGCCCCACCCAGGCGATGAAGCCGATCTCCCGCCAGCGGAACTTGAAGAACGGCTTGACGGCGACAAGCACCGCCAGCGGCCTGGCGATGAAGATCAACGCCAGGGCCACCAGCAGCGCCGGCAGCGCATAATCCAGCATCTCGCTGGGGGTGACCAGCAGGCCCAGCACCAGGAAGAGGCCAATCTGGGAGAGCCAGGCCAGGCCATCATGCACCGGCAGGATGAAGTTGAGGTGGCGGCCGGGGCGATTGCCGATCATCAGGCCCGCCAGATAGATGGCCAGGAAACCGCTGCCGCCCAGGGCACTGGTCAGGCCGAAGACGCAGAAGCCCAGGCCCAGGGCCAGCAACGAATAGAGGCCCGGTGCCAGGTCCAGCCAACTCAGCAGGCGCGCACTCAGCCAGCCGATGCCCACGCCGATGACGATGCCCAGGCCGAACTGCTGCACGAAGAACAGCAGGGTCTCCCCGATACCGCCGATCTCGCCGACCAGCATCTCCACCAGCACCAGGGTGAGGAAGATCGCCATGGGGTCGTTGGTCCCGGATTCGATCTCCAGGGTCGCCCCGACCCGCTCGTTGAGGTTGACCCCCCGTCCACTGAGCATGGAGAACACTGCCGCGGCATCCGTGGATCCCACGATAGCCCCCACCAGAAGCCCCTGCACCAGACTCAGGTCGAACAGCCACATGGCGAACACACCCATCAGCGAACTGGTAATGAAGACCCCCAGCGTGGCCAGGGAGAGCGCTGGCCGGAAACCGACGCGGAAGGTCTTGAGGCGAGTGCGCAGCCCGCCATCCAGCAGAATCATGGCCAGCGCCAAATGACCGATCAGAAACGCCAGGGAATAGTCATCAAACTGGATGCCGAGCAGCCCCTCCTCCCCGGCCAGCATGCCCAGCCCCAGGAAGATCAGCAGCAGGGGGACCCCGGCCATCGAGGAGAGCCTGCTGGCGAGAATGCTCAGAGCCAGCAGGAAGCCGCTGAGCAGGAAGAGAGTGTTGATCGAATCCATGAGCGTCCTTTCCCGGCTGCGCGAGGGAGAATTATCGCATGCCGGATCTGGCACGGCGATTTCCGTTTGCGGCCACGACTGGCAGTGGCGTGTGAGCAGCGGTTAAGCTTGCGCGGCACCAACACAAGGCCGGATAGCGCATGGCAGGAGTCCAGTTTCGATGATCTCATCCCTTTTTCAGCGGCCTCTCCGCTGGTGCGTGCTGCTGTCGGCAGCCGCCCTGCTGTCGACACAACCCGCCGTGGCCGACCCGTCGACCGCTGCCATGGAACCCCGGGGGGGGTTCCCGCCGCTGGGCACCGAGGTGATGGTGCCGGATCTCGAGGCCCTTGCCGACGAGGCAGCAAGGGCGGCCGCCGAGGCCGCCGCCTGGGCGGAGACCCGCCGACAATACCGGGAGGCGCCGAGCGGGCCCAGCGTCGACACGCCCTCACGTCCCAGCGTCCCGGCCATCGCCCTGCGCCCGGCGGAACCGATCGAGCCGCCGCCGGTCATCTCGCTCAGGATCATGCTGGACGGTTATCCCAGTCCCCGCCACGCCGCCCTGTTCATTGCCAAGGAGAGAGGGCTGTTTGCCAGCCGCGGACTGGAAGTGATCCTCGCGACACCGGCCGACCCGGATGTGCCCAGCAAGCTGCTGGCGGCATCACGCATCGACCTGGCGGTATCTCGCCAGCCACTACTGCACCTACAGGTCGATCGCGGCCTGCCGCTGATCCGCGTCGCCAGCCTGATCACCATGCCCTTGAGCGCCCTGGTGGTGCGCGAGGATGGGGCCATCGAGGCTCCCGCCCAGCTGGCCGGCTCGCGCATCGGCCATGCCGATATCGACAGCCGTGACGTGCTGCTGGCTGCCTTGCAGCATGGCGCGGCGATCCGCGATGACGAAATCGAGACCGAGGCGTTGCACTTCCGGCTCGGCGATGCCCTGCGCGAGGGGCGCGTGGATGGCGTGATCGGGGCCATGCGTCACCTGCTGCCCCGACAGCTGGCCGACGAGGGGCTGGCCACCCGGGTGATGCGCATCGAGGAGCTAGGCATCCCGCTCCATGATGGCCTGGTGCTGCTCGCCAACCGCGACCACCTGGCGCCGCAGCGGGATGCCATCCGTCGCCTGGTGGCGGCCATCGAGGAGGCCACGGCCTGGATCGCCAACCACCCGGAGGAGGCCTGGACCCTGATCGTGAGCGCTGAGCCGGCCCTGGATACCGCCATTAACCGCGAGGCCTGGGAGATGGTTCGTGCCCGCTTGAACCTCAGTCCGGCCGCCCTGGACCAGGGCCGCTACCGTCGCTTCGAGGACTACCTCTTCGAGGCCGGCCTGATCCAGGAGCACCATCCGGTATCGCGCCTGGCCATCGACCTCGGGGCGCCGACCCGCTAGCCTTCGATGCGCTCGAGGAAGGCATTGACCGCCGCCTGGAAGGCCGTGGGCTGCTCGGCGTGCAGCCAGTGGCCCGCGTCCAGGGTCTCGATCTCGGCTCGTGGCAGCACCTCGCGCAGCGCCGGCAGCATCGCGTCGGTCACATAGCGCGAGCGGGCACCGCGCAGCACCAGGGTCGGCCCGTCAAAGGTGCCCTCTCCTGCCGGCTCTCCCATGATCGTCTCGTAATCGTCCTGGATCGCATCGAGGCCGATGCGCAGCCGCAGGATGCCCTGGTCGTCGCGCTCGAGGTTCGTGGCCAGGAAGAGGCGCACCGCGGACTCCTCGACATGCTCGGCGAGCAGGACGTCGGCCTCGCGTCGATTGCTGGGCGCCCCCGCCTCGACGCGGCGCAGGGCAGCGAACACGTTGTCGTGATCATGGCCGTAGGCGAGTGGCGCGATATCGGCAACGATCAACGAAGCCACGCGGGAGGGCGCCAACCGGGCCAGGCTGATCACCACCTTGCCGCCCATGGAATGTCCCAGCAGATGGGCCTTCGCCACACCGAGCCGATCCAGGAGGGCGAGAAGATCCTCGGCCATGGCGGCGTAGCCCATGCCCGCGACGTGCGGCGAGCGACCATGGTTACGCAGGTCCACGGCAATCACTCGATGCCGTCGCTGCCACTGCTTGAGGTGGGAGCGCCAGTTGTCG
>NZ_JAVLBC010000321.1:0-1864 GCF_031581305.1 Halomonas sp. | reverse complement strand
TGCGAAGCTCTGCGCCAATGGCCTGTGCTCGCTCACGCATGATGTCCAGGCCCAAGTGGCCATGCGCTACCCTCAGGGGGTCAAAGCCATGGCCATCATCGCTGATGCGCAGCCGGGCATATCCAGCCTCGCAATGCAGTTCGACCGTGGCCCTCGAGGCCCGGGCATGCTTGACGATGTTGTTCAGGGCCTCTTGGGCGATGCGGTAGAGGGCGATACTAGCTTCTACCGGCAGGGTGCAGTCGCCGGTCACCTCGGTGGTGATAGACATCCGGGTGCGGCCCGCCAAGGCCTGGGTCAACTGAGGCACCAAGACGTCCAGCTTTTGCTCCGTCAGGGCGGAAGGGCGCAACTCCAGCAATAGAGTGCGCATTTCGGCCAGCGCCCCCTGGGTCAACTGGCGGAGTTCCTCCAAACCGCGGCGTGCTTCCGCTTGATCGCGTTCCCAGATTGTGGGCAATGCCTCGGCGATGGCGGATACCGAGAAGAGGGATTGGGTCACGGCATCGTGCAAGTCTCGGGCCAGGCGTTCGCGCTCGGCGGCGGCGGCCGCTTTCTCGCGTTGCTCCTGGGCCCAGACGCGCTCGCTGACGTCGGTCAGAACCCCCCGCACCCCCGTCACCTGGTCGCCATCGAGGATCAACTGGCTGGAGAGGCTAACCCAGCGGAGCTCACCGGAAGCAGCAACCACCCTGTACTCAGTGGGCCCGCGCTGCCTGCCCGAAACCAGCTCATCGAAGTTGGCCGCGACTTGGTCCAAGTCCTCAGGCAGGACAAACTGGCCAAAGGGCTGGCCGATGATTTGCTCGGGGGGATAGCCCAGCAACCGTTCGATGGCCGGGCTGACGTAGGTAATCACGCCCTCCCGGTCGAGAGCATAGATGACGTCGCTGACCTTTTCCACAAGGTCCCGATACCGCTCTTCGGATTTGCGGAGTGCCTCTGTGGTCTGGACCCGGTCGGTGATGTCCTGAACACCGGCGAGGGAGCCGGCATAGTTACCATTCTCGTCGAAGATGGGCGAGGTCTCCAGAGAAGCAAAGAGCCGGCTTCCATCCTTGCGCAGAAACTCGAAATCGTGCTGTTCGCGAATGCCCTGCTGGCGTCGCTCGAGGTTGCGCTCTGCCAGCGCAATGCCTTGTTCACCCATGAAGGAAAAGAGGTGCTTGCCTACCATCTCTTCGACGGTGCAGCCCAGCATCTCTGCCATGCGGGGATTCGCAAACGTGGTACGGGCCTCGGCGTCGATCATCCAGATGCCCTCCTGCAGCGCTTCCAGCAGTTGCCGGTATTGCTTCTCGCTTGCCTGGAGGCGTGCTTCAGCTTGGATGCGGCTGGTGACGTCCTGGGTGGTGACGATGACGCCTTCAAAGGCTCCTGAGTGGTCGCGCAGCGGTGCGGCGCTGGAGGAGAGGTAGGCCCGCTGATGCCCAGGCAGGTCTATGGCATAGAGGATATCAGAGACCGGCTGATCGGTGGACAGTACCCGCGCAAAGGGCAGCCGGTCGTCGGGCATGGCGTCGCCGTGCTCGTCCAGGAGCCGCCAGGAGGGATCGTTGTAGGAGCTGCCCACGAGGTCGGAGATGCCCAGCAGCCCTGCGAGCTCCTGCACCCCGGGGTTGGCGAAGGTGATGCGTCCCTCCTGATCGAACACGAGGATCCCCACAGGGCTGGTGTCCATCATCCGGGCGACGAGGTCACGCTCGCGCTGGAGGGCATCCTCCGCCAGCCTGTGTCCGGTGAGGTCTCGGGAAGCAACCACGGCCCCAGTCACGGCCCGATCCTCGTCGAACAAGGGACTGTAGCTGACGTGCATGAACCTGGGCTCTTCCTGGGGAACATCGAACCAGGCCTCGTAACGAAC
>NZ_JAVLBC010000128.1:0-9242 GCF_031581305.1 Halomonas sp. | reverse complement strand
CCGCTGCTGGGGTGGACGGCGGTCACCGGCCAACTGGGCCCCGAACCGCTGCTGCTGATGCTGATCATCTTCGCCTGGACGCCCCCGCACTTCTGGGCGCTGGCGATCCACAAGCGCGACGAGTATGCCCGTGCCGGGGTGCCGATGCTGCCGGTCACCCATGGCGAGGCCTTCACGCGACTGCAGGTGTGGCTCTATGGCTGGCTGACGGTGGCGGTGACCCTGCTGCCTTTCACCATCGGCATGAGCGGGATGCTCTATCTGGTGGGGGTGATGGCGCTGAACCTGCGCTTCATGATGTGGAACTGGCGGGTCTGGCGAGGCCATGACCCCCAGGCTCCCCTGGCGGCTTTCTGGTTCTCCATCCGTTACATCCTGGGCGTCTTTGGCGTGCTGCTGCTTGACCACTATGGGGCCGCTTGGATGCTCGCCGCCTGAGGCCCCGTCGGACGACAAGTCGTCGTCCCTCGATGCAACGAGCCCGGCCATCTGGCCGGGCTCGTTGTATCTTGGCCGCCGTTGTCCGCTTACCAGAGCGTGATGACCAGGAAGTACGCCATCAGGGTCACCAGCACCGTGCTGATCAGGTTGAGCACGAAGCCGGCACGGATCATCGACTGGTTGCTCTTGTGCCCGGTGGCGAAGACAATCGCATTGGAGTGTGGCCACCGGCATCATGAAGGCACAGCTGGCGGCGATGGCGGTATTGGCAGTCACCTCGTGAGGAAAAGGGTCACCAGCACCACGACACCGACCATCGCCAGCAGGGGGAAGGTGCCGAGGGCTTGTCATGAGAGTTGTTGGTGGGGGGCATCATCGCCCGGCACTTCCATCATTTTGAAAGACTCTTTGGGCGTGTATAGTATTTGTACATGTCAAGAATCAACCGGGATACGCCAATGACCACTATGCTGGCACTGATACTTCTCGGCCTGGCGCTGGCCATCATCGCCGGCCTCGGGGCTTACGCCTACACCCTCTGGAAGGAGGTAAAGCGGCGCAAGGCCTTCCGCGAGGAGGAGTTGCAGCGCGCCCATCGGAATTGCCTGGAGAATCTCGAGATGGTCGCCTCGGCGCTGGTGCAGGAGCAGGTCGACATCACGGAGGGTAGCTGGCGCTGCAAGGTGCTGCTGGAGATCCTCGACGAGAAACTGACCGAGCGCCCCGATTTTCAGGCTTTCGATGAAGTGCATCGCCGCACTCGCCACCTGCATACCCACTCCGCGCGTCAGGCGCTCAGGCCGCGTGACCGCTTCCGCGAGGATCGCGAGCGTCTGGCCGTGGAGGAGGAGTTCCGCGAGCCAGTGCTCAAGGCCGCGGCGGCCGTGGTGGAATTTCGTCGCGGCTGGCCGGGCAGTCTGCATTGATCGCTGTACACCTGGAGGGGGGGATTGCGACGTGATGACGTATCATGCGGCTGTGCAGCATCCTTCGATTGCAACCTCCCGGTCCCTGCTGCAGACTCATCAAGATTAGTAGATGGTTGACATGTAGCCTAAGATCACGGTTGTCGGTCCATTGCACTGGCTGAGACATCACTTTCGTGCTTTCTTGGTTAGTGCAGGAAGCGTATCGGAGAACGCTTCCCATGGGTCATTCCTCGGAACCCCGGGTGACGAGGCTTTAGCCTGTCATGCCGGTATGTAGTCAAGAAGAAGGAGCTTTACATGAAAAAATCCACGACTGGTTTGTTGCTCGGTTCTGCCCTGGTGGTTGGTCTGTCAGGTTGTGCCAGCTCTGCTTCCCAATCCGGTAGTGCTGCCGGCGCTTCATCCGATCGCTCCTGGTACCAGCACCCGGCCGTCTGTGGCCTGGCCGGTGGCCTGATCGGCGGTGGTATCGGTTACGCGTCAAGCAGCGATTCCGATGAGGATAGCGGTGCTGCCATCGGTGCCACGACGGGTGCCGCTATCGGTGGCCTGCTGTGTGCCGATCGTTCGCCAAAGCCGGTCGAGCCGGCGCCGCGCGATACTGATGGTGATGGCATCATCGATGCCAATGACCAGTGCCCGGGAACCCCGGCTGGTGTCGCTGTGGATGCCGTGGGCTGTCCGTTGGATTCCGACAACGATGGCGTGCCGGATTACCAGGATCAGTGTCCGGGCACCCCGGCCGGTGCCGAGGTCAACGCGCTGGGCTGCGTAGATGACCTGGTGCTGCGCGACGTCAACTTCGAGTTCGACTCCGCGACCCTGACCATGAGTGCCGAGCAGATCCTCACTGGTGTGGCCCAGAAGCTGCGTTCCAACCCGAACGTCCGCGTGCGTATCGAGGGTCACACCGACGCCGTGGGCAGTGAAGCTTACAACCAGGATCTGTCCCAGGCGCGTGCGGATTCCGTGGCCGACTACCTGATCCGTCAGGGTGTTGACGCCGAACGTATGCGTACCGTCGGTTATGGTGAGTCCCAGCCAGTGGCCAGCAACGATACCGATGCGGGTCGTGCCGAGAACCGTCGCGTGGAACTGGGCGAGTGGGAGTGATCCTGCTCTGACCCTATCCATGGCCCCGGGAGAGATCCGGGGCTGACGGTAGTTCGAGAGAAGGCGCCTCAGGGCGCCTTCTCGCGTGTCGGGCGCCGTTCTCCGCCATAGCGCCACAGGGTACGCTTCTGCTAAGGTGTGTGGCGGTTTTTCTACGAACATTCTTCTGGCGACACGTGATCCCTGGTATGGATCACCACTGCGCACAAGGACCCCTTCATGCCCATCGTCACTCTGCCCGACGGCAGCCAGAGATCCTTCGACGCCCCCCTCACCGTGATGCAATTGGCCGAGAGCATCGGCCCCGGCCTCGCCAAGGCCTGTGTGGCCGGCAAGATTGACGGTGTCCAGGTGGACGCCGCCGATATCATCGACCACGACGCCGAGGTCGCGATCCTCACCGCCCGCGACCCGGAAGGCCTGGAGGTCATCCGCCACTCCTGCGCCCACCTGATCGGCCACGCCGTCAAGCAGCTCTATCCCGAGGCCAAGATGGCCATCGGCCCGGTGATCGAGGACGGCTTCTACTATGACGTCGACTTCGGGCATTCGGTGACCCCCGAGGACCTCGAGACCATCGAGACCCGCATGAAGGCGCTGATCGACCACGAGTACGACGTGGTGCGCGAGTATGTCGACCGGGACCAGGCGATGCTGACCTTCCTGCATCGCGAGGAGCCCTACAAGCAGGAGATCGTGCGCGGGATTCCCGAGGGAGAGACCATCCGGCTCTACCATCACGAGGAATATGTGGACATGTGCCGGGGGCCGCACGTGCCCAATACCCGCCACCTGAAGGCGTTCAAGCTGACCAAGCTGTCTGGTGCCTACTGGCGCGGCAACGCCGAGAACCCGATGCTGACGCGCATCTACGGCACGGCCTGGCCCGACAAGAAACAGCTCAAGGCCTACCTCAAGCGGCTCGAGGAAGCCGAGAAGCGCGACCACCGGAAGCTGGCCAAGCGGATGGACCTCTTTCACCTCCAGGAAGAGGCGCCGGGCATGGTCTTCTGGCATCCCAACGGCTGGACCATCTACCAGGCCCTGGAGCAGTACATGCGCCGGGTTCAGGTCGAGAACGGCTACCAGGAGATCAAGACGCCGCAGATCGTCGATCTCTCGCTGTGGAAGGCCTCCGGCCACTGGGGGCACTACAGTGACATGATGTTCACCACCGAGTCGGAGAAGCGCGACTACGCGGTCAAGCCGATGAACTGTCCCTGCCACGTCCAGGTGTTCAATCAGGGGCTGAAGAGCTACCGTGACCTGCCGCTGCGCCTGGCCGAGTTTGGCAGCTGCCACCGCAACGAGCCCTCCGGCGCGCTGCACGGCTTGATGCGGGTGCGCGGCTTCACGCAGGACGACGCGCATATCTTCTGCACCGAGGGCCAGATCCAGTCCGAGGCCGAGGCCTTCATTGCCCTGACCATGAAAGTCTATCGGGAGCTGGGCTTCGACGACGTGGAGCTCAAGCTCTCCACCCGACCCGACGACGACTTCCTGGGTGAGCCGGAGCTCTGGGACCGGGCCGAAGCCGGTCTCGAGGCCGCGCTCGACGCCACCGGTCTCGACTGGGAGCTGCAGCCCGGTGAGGGGGCCTTCTACGGGCCCAAGATCGAATTCTCGCTGCGCGACTGCCTCAACCGGGTCTGGCAGTGCGGCACCCTGCAGCTGGACTTCAACCTGCCGGGGCGGCTGGGGGCCCAGTTCGTCGACGAGGGCGGGGTCCGCAAGACGCCGGTGATGCTGCATCGGGCGATCCTCGGGTCCTTCGAGCGCTTCCTCGGTATCCTCATCGAGCACTATGCCGGGGCCATGCCACTGTGGCTGGCTCCCCAGCAGATGGTGGTCATGACCATCACCGATGCGCAGCGTGATTATGCCGTATCGCTGGTGGAGCGTTTGCAGAAAGTCGGTCTGCGCGTCAAGTCGGACTTGAGGAACGAGAAGATCGGCTTTAAAATCCGCGAGCATACGTTGCAGAAGGTCCCCTATCTCCTGGTGGTGGGAGATAAGGAAGTCGAGACCGACTCGGTGGCCGTGCGTACGCGCAGTGGCGAGAATCTTGGTACGATGGGGGTAGATGCCTTCATCGCCCATGTCCAGGCTGAGCGGCATTAGCGACATCTTCCCAAGCTGAAGTGGAGACGGAACCATCAAGCGAAGCAACCCAAGAGGGCGTGTTCAAGACAAGCGCCCCCCCATGAACGAGCGGATTACCGAAGATCAGGTCCGCCTGATCGATAGCGACGGCGAGCAGCTGGGCATCGTGCCCACCAGCGAAGCACTGGAGCGAGCCGAATCGGCCGGTATGGATCTCGTGCAGATTTCCAACGCCGATCCGATCGTCTGCAAGATCATGGATTACGGCAAGTTCGTCTTCGAGCAGAAGAAGCAGAAGGCTGCTCAGAAGAAGAAGACGAAGCAGATTCAGGTCAAGGAAGTGAAATTCCGACCTGGCACTGACGAGGGTGACTATCAGGTCAAGATGAAAAACCTGATCCGTTTCCTCGAAGGTGGCGACAAGGGCAAGGTCACGCTGCGCTTCCGCGGTCGTGAGATGGCGCACCAGGACATCGGTCGCAAGCTGATGGAGCGGATTGCCGCCGATCTCGAAGATATCGGGACCGTGGAGTCCTTCCCCAAGATGGAAGGGCGCCAGATGATCATGATCATTGCCCCCAAGAAGAAGCAGTAACCAGAAGAAGTGATCCGATGGCCGGTCCAACGGACGGGAAGCGGCAAGGCTTTTCGTCGGCCTCGGATTTTCTGAAAAACCTCGAGCGGAGTTAACCTCATGCCGAAAATCAAGAGCAACAGCGGCGCTGCCAAGCGCTTCAAGAAGACGGCCAACGGCTTCAAGCACAAGCAGTCGTTTCGCAGTCACATCCTGACCAAGAAGTCCACCAAGCGGAAGCGTCAGCTGCGCGGTATGAAGCAGATTCATGACGCCGACAAGCCGCTCATCCAGCGGATGTTGCCGAACCTGTAACCCCTTGGGTGAACACACTTTACGTCAGGAGTAAGCCATGACTCGTGTCAAGCGGGGCGTTGTCGCCCGTCGTCGTCACAAGAAGATTCTCAAGCAGGCCAAGGGTTACTACGGTGCTCGTAGCCGCGTCTTTCGCGTGGCCAAGCAGGCGGTCATCAAGGCCGGCCAGTACGCCTACCGTGACCGCCGCCAGCGCAAGCGCCAGTTCCGCGCCCTATGGATCCAGCGCATCAACGCTGGTGCTCGTCAGCACGGCCTGTCCTACAGCCGTTTCGTCGGTGGCCTGAAGAAGGCCGGTATCGAGATCGACCGCAAGGTGCTGGCCGATCTGGCCGTTCACGAGAAGGCTGCCTTTGCCGCCATCGTCGAGAAGGCCAAGGCTGCCCAGTAAGGGACGTCGACCCTTGGCCGGCCACGGCGCACGCCGTCAGGCCGGTCCATGATCGTCGCAGGGGAAGAGCAGCCGCTCTTCCCCTGTTTTTTTGATAGACTTCGGAGCTCAACGGATGGACCACCTTCCCACTCTGGTTGCCGAGGCCCGCGACGCCATCCACGCCGCCGACAGCCTGGCCGCGCTGGACGAGCTGCGTGTCCGCTATCTCGGCAAGAAGGGCGAGATCACCGCCCTGCTCAAGGGGCTCGGCAAGCTGCCTGCCGAGGAGCGCCCGGCCGCAGGCGAGCGTATCAACCAGGCCAAGCAGGCGCTGGGTCAGGAACTGGACGAGCAGCGTCAGGCGCTGGAGAAAGCGGCCCTCGAGGCGCGCCTGACGGCCGAGCGGCTCGACGTGACCCTGCCAGGTCGTGGTCAGCCCAGCGGTGGCCTGCACCCGGTGACCCTGACGCTGGAGCGCATCGAGGGGCTCTTCACCCGTATCGGCTACGACGTGGCGGTCGGTCCCGAGATCGAGGACGATTACCACAACTTCGAGGCCCTCAATATCCCCGCCCACCATCCGGCACGGGGCATGGCCGATACCTTCTACTTCGATGCAACCCGGCTGCTGAGGACCCATACCTCGCCGGTGCAGGTGCGGACCATGAAGGATGCCGAGCCGCCGATCCGTATCGTCTGCCCCGGACGCGTCTACCGCAGCGACTCCGATCTGACCCATACCCCCATGTTCCATCAGGTCGAGGGGTTGCTGGTCGACGAGGACGTCAGCTTCGCTGACCTCAAGGGCACCATCCAGGATTTCCTGCACGCCTTCTTCGAACGTGATGACCTGTCGGTGCGCTTCCGGCCCTCCTACTTCCCCTTCACCGAGCCCTCGGCGGAGGTCGACATCCAGTGCGTGATGTGTGGGGGCGAGGGCTGTCGGGTCTGCTCTCATAGCGGTTGGCTGGAAGTGATGGGCTGCGGGATGGTCCACCCCGAGGTGTTCCGCCACTCCGGCATCGACGCCGAGCGCTATACCGGCTTTGCCTTCGGCATGGGGGTCGAGCGCCTGGCCATGCTGCGCTACGGCGTCAACGACCTGCGGCTGTTCTTCGACAACGATCTGCGCTTCCTGCGCCAGTTCGCCTGATCGACCACCGGATAAGCAGAACACAGGATTTGTCATGAAATTTTCCGAACAGTGGCTGCGTGACTGGGTCTCGCCGGCGCTCTCTACCCAGGCACTGGCCGACCAGATCACCATGGCCGGCCTGGAAGTCGATGCCGTGGAACCGGTGGCCGCCGTCTTCAGCGAGGTCGTGGTGGCAGAGGTGGTTGGCAAGGAGCCGCATCCCGATGCCGACAAGCTCAACGTCTGCCGGGTCGACGACGGCAGTGGCGAGCCCGCCCAGGTGGTCTGTGGGGCGCCCAATGTGGCCGTAGGGCAGAAGGTTCCTTTCGCCCGGGTCGGGGCGGTGCTGCCCGGTGACTTCACGATCAAGCAGGCCCGGCTGCGTGGCGTTGACTCCCGTGGCATGATCTGCTCGGCATCCGAGTTGGGCCTCGAGGAGGAGACCTCCGCGGGGATCCTCGTGCTGCCGGCTGGCGCGCCGGTGGGTGAGGGGTTCCGTGACTTCATGGGCCTTGACGACCACACCATCGAGGTGGACCTGACGCCGAACCGCGGCGACTGCCTGAGCCTCAAGGGGCTGGCCCGCGAGGTCGGGGTGCTCAATCGGCTGACCGTCTCGGGCCCGGAGCTGGTCCCCGTGGACCCCACCCTCGATGAGACCTTCCCGGTGCGCGTCGAGGACGCCGAGCGCTGTCCGCGCTACATCGGTCGCCTCATCAAGGGGGTCGACGTCACCGCCGAGACCCCGCTGTGGATGGTCGAGCGGCTGCGCCGCAGCGGGATCCGCTCCATCGATCCGGTGGTCGATGTCACCAACTACGTGATGCTCGAGCTCGGCCAGCCACTGCATGCCTTCGATCGCGCCAACCTGCATGGCAGCGTGGTCGTGCGACTGGCACGGGAAGGCGAGCGCCTGGTGCTGCTCGACGGCCAGGAGATCACCCTGAACGCCTCCACCCTGGTCATCGCCGACGAGCGTGCTCCGCTGGCCATCGCCGGCGTCATGGGCGGCGAGCACTCCGGCGTGAGCCCCGAGACCCGCGACATTTTCCTCGAGGCCGCCTTCTTCTCGCCGCTGGCGGTCGCCGGCCAGGCGCGCGCCTATGGCCTGCATACCGACGCCTCGCATCGTTTCGAGCGCGGTGTTGATCCCAGTCTGGCCCGTGAAGCCGCCGAGCGGGCCACGGTCCTGCTGCTGGCGATCACCGGTGGCAAGCCGGGGCCGCTGGTCGAAGTCGCGAGCGAGCAGCACCTTCCGGACGGCCGCGAGGCGACCCTGCGAGCGTCGCGCCTGGAGCAGGCGCTGGGCAAGTCGCTGCCCCGTGACGAGGTCACCGAGATCCTCGAGCGCCTCGGTCTTGCGGTCGATGCCTCCGTGCAGGGCTGGAGAGTGCAGGTCCCGAGCTGGCGCTTCGACATCGCCATCGAAGAGGACCTGATCGAGGAGGTGGCGCGCATCCACGGCTACAATCGCCTGCCGGTGCGCCGTCCCCTCGTCCGCCTGGCCCTGCGCCCTGCCCATGAGGCCCACACCCCCCTGGCGCGACTGCGCCGCCAGATGGTTGCGCGTGGCTACCAGGAGGCCGTGACCTACAGCTTCGTCGCTCCCGAGTTGCAGCAGGTCCTGCATCCCGAGGCAGTGTCGCCGACGCTGGCTAACCCCATCTCCAGCGATCTCTCGGTGATGCGTGCGAGCCTCTTTCCGGGGCTGGTACGGGCCCTGCAGCATAACCTCAATCGCCAGCAGAGCCGGGTGCGACTCTTCGAGACGGGCCTGACCTTCCGAGGCGAGCTCGACGACCTGCACCAGGTCCCGATGCTCGGGGCGCTGGTCTGCGGGCCTCGCGAGCCGGAGGGCTGGACCGGCGGCAAGGCGCCGGTCGACTTCTTCGACCTCAAGGGTGACCTGGAGAGCCTGCTGGCCCTGCAGGCCGCCGTGGGCGACCTGGACGAGAACGACGTCCTCGCCATGGATGCCCTGTTCGGCAGCGAGAATCCCGCCTGGGGCGACACCCCCCGCTGATTGCCCCCAACCGGGGCTCAGTCCCGATGGCTGCCGTGGCGGATGGAGAGCGCCAGCCAGAACATCCCCGCCACGGCGCCGCCGAAGCCCAGGGTCGTGAAGACCGGGAGCCCCAGAAAGGTGGGGCCGTCCTTGAGAAAGGCGACCACGATGGCGGTGCTGATGATGAGCGCCGCCGTCACCAGCCCCACCGCCAGGCGGCTCGCGGCCCGGTCCATCTGGTGGCCGAACTGGAT
>NZ_JAVLBC010000320.1:0-1885 GCF_031581305.1 Halomonas sp. | reverse complement strand
CAGAGTGTTCTCCAGGGCGGCCACCGCCTGGCGCTGCATCAGGGTACTGCGCCGCTGCTCGTCGCGCCGCGAGGTGGAGACCGAGCCGCTTGCCGCCAGGCGTTCCATGCGCGACAGCTCCCGCTCGGCAAGGGTGAGCGCCTCCTTCTCCAGCGCCAGCAGGCGGCGGGTGTTCTCCTCCTCGGCGTCAAGCTGGGCCAGCTCGCCGGCCAGGCTCGCCAGTTCCGCCTCGGCCTCGGCGATGGCCAGCTCGTAACGGCTGGGGTCCAGGGCCACCAGCAGGGTGCCCTCGGGCAGCAGGGTGCCGCTCTCCAGTTCCGGGTGGCGCTCGACGACGCGCCCCGCCACGTTGGCCGTCGCCTGCCAGGTCTCGGCGGGGCGCGCCACGCCGTGGCCGCGCGCCTCCAGGCGGAAGTCCAGTCGACGGACTTCGATAGTCCTGACGGGAGTGGCGGAGGCCGCCGCGTCCTGACGCTCGGGGGCCTGGCGGTTGGCCACGAAGAAGACCAGCAGGGCGACTCCCGCGGCTATCCCGATCAGTACCGCCAACCCCCGCCCCAGCCGGCGTATCGAGGGCCTCATGCGACACCTCCCGCATCCGCGCGGATGCCGTGCCGGTAGAGCTCGAAGGCCGCCGGCGCCCGGTCGACGATGCCAGACACGTCGTCGGCGATCATCGACAGCAGCACCAGCCCCTGGACGCAGCCGATGAACTGGGTCGCCGCCGCGTCAAGGTCGAGCCCGGCTCGCAGCTGCCCTCGACGTCCGGCCTCCTCGAGCAGGCTCAGCAGGCGCCGCCGATAGCGTTCCAGCAGGCCGCGCACCAGTCGGCTGGCGGCAGTGGGATGGGGGTGCTGCAACTGGCCCATCAGCAGTCGCGGCACTCCCGGGTGCTCGGCGATGAAAGCCACGTGAGCCAGGAACATCGCCTCCAGCGCAGCCAAGGGCTCCTCGACGCCCTCGGCAGCGGCAGCGACCCGCGCCATCACTCGCTCGGCGATCCAGGCCACCGCCGCCTCCCAGATCGCCTCCTTGCTGGCGAAGTGGCGAAAAAGCGCCCCCTGGGTGACGCCCATGCGGCTGGCGATGCGCCCGGTGGTCAGGGTGGCGGGTTCCTCACGGCCGCAAAGCTCGATGAGGGCTTCGACGGTGCGCTCCCGGCGCTCGTCGGCGGGGAGATGCTGGCGTTGCGACATGCCAGGAGCCTCAAAAGATAGTAATCAGTCACTATTCTAGAAGACGCATTGCGAACCCGCGAGGACCAGGGAGCCTCACCATGACCCGAGTCAAAAGGCCAAGGGGGGTAGTCGACTAGCATGGTCGGGATTCCCACGACAGGAGGCTCACCATGGAGCTCGTCTGCCCCGCCGGCAACCTGCCCGCCCTGAAGCGCGCCGTGGATGAAGGGGCCGATGCCGTCTACTTCGGCTTCCAGAACACGACCAACGCCCGCCAGTTCGCCGGGCTCAACTTCACCGACAGGCGCGCCCGGGAAGGTATCGACTACGCTCACGCCCGCGGTAAGCGGGTATTCTGTGCCATCAACACCTATCCCCAGCCGGACGGATGGGCCATGTGGACCCGTGCCGTGGACCAGGCCGCCGATCTCGGCGTCGATGCCCTTATCATGGCCGACATGGGACTGCTCGATTACGCCGCCCGCCGCCACCCTTCCCTGCCCCGCCACCTCTCGGTGCAGGGCTCGGCCACCAGCCATGAGGCGCTGCGCTTCTACCACGAGCAGTTTGGCATCAAGCGTGCCGTGCTGCCCCGCGTGCTCTCCATCACCCAGGTGCGCGACCTGGCCAGGCAGAGCCCGGTGGAGCTGGAAGTCTTCGCCTTCGGCAGCCTGTGCATCATGGCCGAAGGCCGCTGCTACCTCTCG
>NZ_JAVLBC010000319.1:0-1891 GCF_031581305.1 Halomonas sp. | reverse complement strand
CAAGCGGCCAAGCGGCCAAGCGGCCAAGCGGCCAAGCGGCCAAGCGGCCAAGCAGGATAATCTAGCCCAAAAGAACCCCCCGCCGGACCAGACATCCGACGGGGGCACTCATTCATTGCCTCAACGCCTGCCACTCGCCACCGGACAGCTTGGCGGCTCGGTGCTTTAAGCTCGGCGCTTTACTGCGTGTCGCGGATCACGTCGGTGCCTTCGGGGATCTCGAAAGTAAAGCGGCTGTCGTCCAGCGGCTCGTTCATGCGCACATTGTCGAACTCGATGGCGGTGCGCTGCCCGGTACTGTCGGTCATCTGCAGCAGGTCCAGGGCCTCGCCACGGAAAGTCATCTGCAGCTCCTCGAACAGGGTATCGGGATCCTTGGGCACCAGGGTGAAGGTCTCGCTGCTGCCCTGCTGGCGTCGGGTGACGTCGTAGCTGGTGGTCAGCTCGTCGGCACTGCCGGACAGCAGCAGGGCCGGGGTATGGGTCACGCGCTGATCGAGCGGCTGCACGGTGGCCTGTTCCAGGTCCGGATCGTAGAGGGTGACCTCCTCGCCCGCGGAAACCACCAGCTGCGCGTAGGGGGCATCCACCTCCCAGCGGAACTTGCCGGGACGCGATAGCCACATGCGACCACGGGCCTCCTGCAGGCGCTGGCCGCTGCCATCAAGGATCTGCTGCTCGAAATCCGCCACATAGGACTCAAGCGGCTCGAGAATATCTGCCAGGCGCTCGGCACCCTCGCTGGCCAGGGCCGTCATCGGCACAGCGAGCGTCATGGTCAGCGCGGCGAGGATCTTCTTCAGTCTCATTCTCTCTGTCTCCCTGGACGGTCCATCATGGCATCCTCTCACTCGGACCCCGGGTGCCCCGGCAGGTTGCAGCCCTGACGAGGCTTTCATCATTGCTGCAAGGTTGCAGCGCGTCAGTCGCCCACCGGCGGCGGGGCCAGTACCTCGCGCGCGCCGTTGGTACCCATGGTGGAGACCACCCCGGCCATCTCCATGGATTCGACCAGTCGCGCCGCCCGGTTGTAGCCGATCTTGAAGCGGCGCTGAACCGCCGAGATGGAGGCACGGCGACTCTCGGTAACGAAGGCTACCGCCTCATCGTAGAGGGCGTCCTGCTCGGCATCGTCATCACCGCGGCCCTCGGCTTCCAGGCCGGTCAGGGCCTCGGCAGAGACGCCGCCGGCAAGGATCTCGTCGATGTACTCCGGCTCGCCGCGCCGCTTCCAGTCCTCGACTACCCGATGCACCTCGTCGTCGTCGACGAAGGCACCATGAACGCGGGTCGGCATGCCGGAGCCGGCCGGCAGATAGAGCATGTCGCCGTGGCCGAGCAGGTTCTCGGCCCCGCCCTGGTCGAGGATGGTGCGCGAGTCGACCCGGGACGAGACCTGGAAGGCCATGCGGGTGGGGATGTTGGCCTTGATCAGGCCGGTCACCACGTCCACCGAGGGCCGCTGGGTGGCCAGGATCAGGTGGATGCCCGCGGCGCGGGCCTTCTGGGCCAGGCGCGCGATCAGCTCCTCGACCTTCTTGCCGACGATCATGAACATGTCGGCGAACTCGTCGATCACCACCACGATGTAGGGCAGCTTCTCGAGTACCGGCGGCGCCTGGTGCATCTCCCAGGGCTGCGGCTCCCACAGCGGGTCGGCGACCTGAGCGCCAGCGCGCTCGGCCTCATCGAGCTTACCGTTGAAGCCGGCGATGTTGCGCACGCCCATGGACGCCATCAGCTTGTAGCGACGTTCCATCTCGGCCACGCACCAGCGCAGGGCGTTGGCGGCCTCCTTCATGTCGGTGACCACCGGCGCCAGCAGGTGCGGAATGCCGTCGTAGACCGACAGCTCCAGCATCTTCGGATCGACCATGATCATTCGCACCTG
>NZ_JAVLBC010000127.1:0-9459 GCF_031581305.1 Halomonas sp. | reverse complement strand
TGGAAGCTGGAAGCTGGAAGCTGGAAGCTGGAAGCTGGAAGCTGGAAAGCAGCATGAGCTTCTCCACCCCCATGGCAAACACCCCCGCAGCACGGCTACGAGGGTGTTTTCTTCAAGCTTCGAGCTTATGGCTTAGAGCTCCCGGCGAAGCCGGGTCACTGCATGCGTATCCCGCCATCCAGGCGGATCACCTCGCCGTTGAGCATCGCGTTGGTGATGATCTGCTCGGCCAGGCGGGCGAACTCATCGGGCTTGCCGAGCCGCTTGGGGAATGGCACGGCAGCGGCCAGGGCCTGGGCGGCTTCGTCGGGGATCTCGCTCATCATCGGCGTCTCGAACACGCCGGGGGCGATGGCCATCACCCGCACGCCGTGGCGCGAGAGCTCCCGGGCTGCCGGCAGGCTCATGCCCACCACCCCGGCCTTGGAGGCGCTGTAGGCGCACTGCCCCACCTGGCCGTCGAAGGCGGCGATGGAGGCAGTGTTGATGATCACGCCGCGTTCGCCGTCCTCGCCTGGGTTCTTGGCCATGGCCGCGGCGGCCAGGCGCATCACGTTGAAGGTGCCCACCAGGTTGATCTGCACGGTGCGATGGTAGGCGTCGAGGTCGGCGGGGTTGCCCTCGCGATCGACCAGCTTGCCGACGCTGACCACGCCGGCGCAATGCACCACACCGGCCAGGCCGCGGCCATCGCTGAGCGAGACGGCGGCGTCCACGGCAGCCTGGATGTCGTCACCGGCGGTCACGTCGCCGCGCACTGCCCGGGCGGCGTCGCCCAGGCGCTCGGCGTGGGCCTGGACGGCGTCGCTCAGGTCGCAGAGCACCACCCGGCCGCCCGCGGCCACCAGGCGCTCGGCGGTGGCCGCCCCCAGTCCGGAGGCGGCGCCGGTGATCAGAAAGGTATTGTCCTTGACGTGCATATCGGGTTCCTGGAGTTGATAGGCAGCGGCTGAAAGCGCTCGAGGCTGTTCCGTCGTCAGGGCTGCGAGGGGGCGCTGTGAACCCCTCCCTGGGCGCTACCGATGCCATCCCTGTCATAGGACCCCCTCTTCGCCCTGCCCCCGGCGCCTCTCGCTTCAGACGCTTGCGGTTGTCACTGCGCGGCGCCAGTCTCGGCCTTGTCGACGGCATCGGCCCGCAGCTTGAAGCGCTGGATCTTGCCGCTGGGGGTCTTGGGCAACTCCTCGACGAACTCGATCACCCGCGGGAAGGCGTGAGTCGAGAGTCGCTCGCGCACCAGCTTGCGGATCTCGTCGGCCAGTTCATCGCTGGCCTCGAAGCCCTCGCGCAACACGATATAGGACTTGATGATCTCGCCGCGAATCTCGTCGGGCTGGCCCACGGCGGCGGACTCGGCCACCGCCGCGTGAGTCATCACGCTGTTCTCCACGTCGGTGGGCCCGACGCGATAGCCGGCCGTGGTGATGATGTCATCGTCGCGACCGGCGAACTGGAAGGTGCCGTCCTCGTTCTTGATCACCACGTCGCCGGTGAGGTAGTAGCCCTCGGCGAAGGGGTGCTTCTCCTGCCAGGTGTAACCGGCGAAGAAGTGCGCCGGGGAGTTCTCGATGTCCACGGCCAGCACACCGGGCTCGCCCGGGGGAAGCTCGTTGTACTCGGCATCCAGGATCGCCAGGCGGTAGCCGGGCATCGACACGCCCATGGCGCCGACATGCTTGGGATGGTCCAGGGCGTGATGGTTGTTGCAGGTCATGCCGGTCTCGGTCTGGCCGTAGTGGTCCATGACCGGGCAACCCAGCGAGCGCTCGACCCAGGTCACCACCTCGGTATTGAGCGGCTCGCCGGCAGAGCTCGCCGCGCGAAGCTCGAGGGTCTCATGGGCGTCATCGAACAGGCCGGACGCCTTCATCAAACGGTAGGCAGTGGGCGCGGCGGCGAAATTGGTGATGCGATGGCGCTTCATGAAGGTCAGCGCCCCTTCGGCGCTGAAACCCGCCTCGCAGAAGTGGGTCGTCACGCCCAGCAGCAGCGGCCCGGCAATGGCGTAGTAGAGGCCATAGGCCCAGCCCGGGTCGGCCATGTTCCAGAAGCGGTCGGTCTCGCGCAGGTCGACGGCCAGCTCCATGTAGAGGGCGAAGGCCGGCATGCCGGTCAGTGGTACGGCCACGCCCTTGGGCTTGCCCACGGTGCCGGAGGTGAACATCTGCAGGAAGGGCGCCTCGCGCTCCAGGCGCGGTGGGTTCGCCTCGATCGGTGCGTGGGCGAGCGCCGCCTGCCAGTCCAGATCGTCGGCGTGCTCGGCCTCGGGACCGCCCACGGCGAGCACCGGCGGGCACTGGGTGAGGCCATCGAACTTGAAGCGGTTGGCGTGATCGGTGATCACCAGCTTGCTATCGGCGCGCCCCAGGCGGTAGTCCACGGCGTCTGGGCCGAAGGCGGTGAACAGCGGTTGATAGACGGCACCAATCCGCCAGGTGGCCAGCACCGCCACCAGCAGCTCGGGCGTGCGCGGCAGCATGCAGGCGATGCGGTCCCCCACGCCCAGGCCACGCTCGGCAAACCAGCCGGCGAGCTTCGCGCTCTCGGCATCGAGTTCGGCGTACGTCAGGGTATTGACCTGGCCCTGGGTGTCTTCGTGCACCAGCGCCGGGACGTCGCCCCGCCCGGCGCGCAGATGACGCCCGCAACAGGACTCGAAGGCGTTGGCCTTGCCGTCGCGGTGGTCGTCGAGGCGCGCGATCACGTCATCGATGGAAAAGGTCTCGAGGTAGCTCTGGTAATCGGGAAGGGTGCTCATGTAGTGCCCTCTCGCGGTTTGTGCTTATTGTGGCGGCAAACAATTTGGTGGCGCCCAATGCTGGCGACGAAGGAAACGGCAAATGCCGATCGCTGGCGTGCACGCCCACCTTCTGATTAGATGCAGTTGACGTAAGCGTCAACCTAGCAAGCGCTTGGTACAAGCTAGAGGCTCCCGAGAAACGGGGCAACCCCTGAACGGCAGGATGGGACTAGACGATGGTCGAGCGTAGCGGACCAATGACGTACCCGCTCGCTCCGCCGGGAGCCAAAGGGTCAGGCGGGCCGATGGGTGATCATGGCCACCAGTTCATGGGCCAGGTCATCCGGAGAGCGTGGGCCGGCAGGATCGTACCAGCGCACCGTCCAGTTCAGCGCCCCCATCACGAAGCGCGACACCAGGAAGCGGTCGCCATGGATCAGCCCCTCGGCCAGGGCCTCGTCGATCACTGCTTCCCACAGCGCTTCGTAGGCGTCACGCAGATGGCTCAGGTGGGCGCGCGCCTCGGGATCGAGCCGACGCCACTCATAGAGGGCGACCACATGGGCATTACGGTCGGTGAGCAGGGTCTCCAGGTGTGCGCGTGCCATGGCCTGCAACCGGGCTTCGGCAGAGTTGTCGCATTGGTCAAGGGCCGCCCTCGCGATGACCAGGGCGTTCTGGGTGCCTTCCTCGATCACCGCCGCCAGAATCTCCTGCTTGTCGCGAAAATGATGGAAGAGGCTGCCGGACTTGATACCCATCTCCTGGGCCAGCATGCGCACCGTGGTCCGATCGAAGCCTTCCTGGACAAACAGTTGGGCGGCCTGGCGGGTCAGTTCCTTGCGACGCGGTGAGTCATTGATTACATTCATCGACATTTACACTAGCGCTTGCTTGGTTGACCCTGAGAAAACCACAGCCCCGGGGCTGGGTCAACGCGGCACGCTATCACAAATCAATCGCACGAGAAGCGCTGGGGACAGCGTCGAGCGTTGCCGCCAACGACATTAGTCCGGGGCCATTACCCTAGTAAAACGCGGCTCCACCGGGAACCGCACGACGTAACGGGAGTCATGCCATGAGCCACGCCAACGAGATCGTTTTCCTCTCCGCCGCCCGCACCCCCATGGGTGGCATGCTGGGCAGCCTCGCCAGCCTCACCGCCCCGCAGCTGGGGGCCACGGCGATCCGTGCCGCCATCGAGCGCGCCGGCATCAGTGCCGACAGCATCGACGAGGGCATCATGGGCTGCGTGCTGCCCGCCGGCGTCAAGCAGGGCCCGGCCCGCCAGGCCATGCGACAGGCCGGCATCCCGGACGCCATTGGGGCCACCACCATCAACAAGCTGTGCGGCTCGGGCATGAAGGCCACCATGCTGGCGCACGACCTGATCCGCGCCGGCAGCGGCGACGTGATGCTGGCCGGCGGCATGGAATCCATGTCCAACGCCCCCCATGTGTTGACCAAGGCACGCGCCGGCTATCGGCTGGGCCATGGCGAGCTCAAGGACCACATGTTCCTCGATGGCCTGGAGGACGCCGAAACCGGCAAGCTGATGGGCGTCTTCGCCCAGGACGTTGCCAGCGAGCGCGGCTATGGCCGTGAGAGGCTGGACGACTTCGCCATTGCCTCGCTGGAGCGCGCCATGGAAGCCACCAACGCCGGCCACCTCGAAGCCGAGATGGCGCCGGTCACCGTCACGAGTCGCCAGGGCGAGAGCGTGGTGGATCACGACGAGCAGCCCTTCCAGGCCAAGCTCGACAAGATCCGTTCGTTGCGCCCTGCCTTCGCCAAGGAGGGCACCATCACTGCCGCCAACGCCAGCTCCATCTCCGATGGCGCCTCGGCGCTGATCCTGGCCAGCCAGGCAGCGGCCGACCGCCTGGGCGCCAAGCCAATCGCCCGCATGCTCGGCCACAGCACCAATTCGCGTCACCCGAGCGAGTTCACCATCGCCCCGGTAGGCGCCATCGACAAGCTGATGAAGAAGCTCGATTGGACGGTGGACGACGTCGACCTCTTCGAGATCAACGAGGCCTTCGCCGTGGTCACCCTGATGGCCATGGACGACCTGGGCCTGCCCCATGACAAGGTCAACGTCTTCGGCGGCGCCTGTGCCCAGGGCCACCCCATCGGCTCCACCGGCTCGCGAATCATCGCCACCCTGATCCATGCCCTGCGCACCAAGGGCAGCAAGCGCGGTATCGCCAGCCTGTGCATCGGCGGCGGCGAAGCCACCGCCGTGGCGGTCGAGCTGGTCGACTGAGGCCGGCGACATGACAGGGACGCCCGAGACGCATGACGCCTGGATCGCCTCGCGCCGCGGGAGACGCTTCGCGACGCGCTGGGTCCCCCCGGGTGGCGAGGCGTCACGCAGTCCCATCGTGCTGCTGCACGACTCGCTGGGCTGCGTGGCGCTGTGGCGGGCATTTCCCGCCATGCTCGCCGCCGCCAGCGGCAGGGAGGTGATTGCCTACGACCGTCTCGGCTTCGGCTGCTCGGCGCCCTACCCTGGCCGGCTCCCGCTCGGCTTTATTGCCGACGAGGCGGAGACCTTTCACGAGTTGCGCGAACACTTCGGACTGGCACGCTTCGTGGCCCTCGGCCATAGCGTGGGCGGCGCCATGGCGGCCGAGATCGCCGGCCGGCATGCCGATGGCTGCGAGGCGCTGATCACGGTGGCGGCCCAGGCCAGCATCGAGCCGCGCACCCTGGCCGGCATTCGCGAGGCGGAGCAGGCCTTCCAGAGCCCCGGCGCCATGGCACGGCTGGCGAAGCATCACGGCGACAAGGCCGAGTGGGTCCTGCGCGCCTGGGTCGACACCTGGCACTCCGAGGACTTCGCCGATTGGACGCTGGACAGCGCACTGCCGCGGGTGACCTGTCCGACCCTGGCCATCCACGGCGAGCACGACGAGTACGGCTCACTGGCCCAGCCCGAGCGTATCGCCGGGGGGGTGGCAGGTCCCACCAAGATGGCCATCCTGCCCTGCGGGCACGTGCCTCACCGAGAATGCCCCGAACGGCTGATCGCCGCCCTGCTGCCCTTCCTGGCCGGTCCTGGCTCGGCCTGACGCTTGCGTCCTTCCCACCTCACTTCTGACTCACCTCTGTCTCTCCTCACCCCTTGGGGGCCGCCAGACGATCGAGGCGCAGACGCTCGCGGCCATCGAACAGCCGCCGGCTGCCCACCGCCACCGCGGCCAGCGTGCCGAAGCCGGTGCCGAGGGTGATGGTGAACATCACTAGTATCTGATACTTCACCGCCAGCGCCGGTGGGCTGCCAGCGAGTATCTGGCCGGTCATCATGCCTGGAAGGCTGACCACCCCGGCGGCGGCCATGGCATTGATCATCGGCATCAGGCCGCTACGCATCGCCTCGCGACGGATGTCGCCGACCGCCTCCTGCCAGCGCTGGCCGAGCATCAGGCGGTTCTCGATCACCGCGCGCTGGTGCCAGGCGGTGTCGGTCAGGCGATCCAGCGCCAGGGCGACACCGGTCATGGTGTTGCCCAGCATCATGCCCAGCAGAGGAATGGCGTACTGAGGCCGATACCAGGGCTCGGGGCCGATGATCACGGTGAGCGTCAGCACGGTCACCGTGAATGACGACAAAAACATCGCCACCGTGCCGATGCCGAAGGCCCAGCCGCCGATCAGTCGTCGCTTCTGGCGCGCCATCACCTCGCGCCCGGCAATCAGCAGCATGCCCAGCGCCATCAGCGCCACCCAGTAAAGCGTCGAGGCCGCGAACAGCGCCTCCAGCACCAGCCCCACCAGGGCGAGCTGGGTCACCGTGCGCGCCGCGGCAATCAGCAGGCTACGGCTCATCCCGAGTCGCATGGCGGCCGTGCAGCCCGCCAGCGCCACCACCATCAACGCCGCCAGAGCCAGCTGCCACCAGGCCAGCTCGATCACGCCCATGTCGACCCCTCCGTCAACGCTCGCCCCTCGATGCGCCAGTGGCGATTCGCCACCCTGGCGATCTGATCAGCGTCATGGGCGACCCAGAGTACGGGCCAGTGGCGCTCTCGGATGTGCGCCATGAGCCACGCCTCCACCCGGCAGGTGGTGGCCTCGTCCAGGTTGGCGGTGGGCTCGTCGAGCAGTAGCACCGAGGGCTCCCGACTGATCGCCCGCAGCAGGGCCAGGCGCTGCTTTTCCCCCGACGAGAGCCGCGAAACCTGCCACTCCAGCACCTCGGGCATGAAGCCCAGCGCCTCGAGGTCGGACACATCGGCTTGTGGCAGGTGCTCGCCCACGTGATCCGCCCACCAGTGGCTCTCCGCCGGCACCAGCATCACCCGCGCGCGCCACGCATGAGCCGGCAACGACGCCTGGTCGATATCGCCCAGCCATGCCTCGCCATCGTGGGGCTCGAGGTCGGCCACGGCGCGCAACAGGCGGCTCTTTCCGGAGCCGCTGGGGCCTGACAGGCAATGAACCTCGCCGGGAGCGACGATCAGGCTCACCTCGGCGAGCCCGCCAACGGCAACCCGCACCAGGCGCAGGGACTCGGATACAGGCAAGGTGACCTCCGCACAAAGGGGACTGGCCGCGATGGTAGCAGCTCACGCCGCACGGGGGCGTGTGACATACCGCCGTCATCCCGATGTCACCACCCTGGCCTGGTCCCAGGTGGCCACGACCCTGATCATGATCCTGGGCACGGTAGTGATCAGCGAGGCCCTCTCGGCTCGAGTGCGACGCACGCTGATCTGATCCGGGGGCTCTTGATGGCATGAATGCCGCCGGGTTCGCTCTCTCAAGGAGTCTGCTACCGTGGCGGCACCCCCTCCCGCGCAGGAGATCCCCGTGCCCCCTTTCCTGGACTTCCTGGCTCGGCCCGCATCAGCACCCCGCCCAGCGCGACGTCCCGCGGCTAACATTGAGTATATACGAATCTCCATATATGCTGGGCGCCACAACAACCTGATCCCCGCCTCGACGCCCTGCGGCAGGCTCTGGAGGAGAGCCACCAGCACGCCTCCCGGGAAGAGGGAACAGAAGGAGATACCGCGTGATGCCCCATTCCCTGGACGGCCTGCCCAATATCGACCGCGAGTTGTTTCGTGTGCCCGATGCCTCCAGCCTTGGCCTGCCCGAGGATGGTCAGCACGCCCCGCGCATTCTGCTGCTTTACGGTTCGCTGCGCAGCCGCTCCTTCAGCCGCCTGGCGGTGGAGGAAGCTGCCCGGCTGCTGCGCGCCATGGGGGCCGAGACCCGCGTCTTTGATCCGCGCGGCCTGCCGCTGCCGGACGCCGAGGAGGCGAGCCATCCCAAGGTGGCAGAGCTTCGCGAGCTGGCAGCGTGGGCCGAGGGCATGGTGTGGTGCTCGCCGGAACGCCACGGCGCCATGACCGGCATCATGAAGGCGCAGATCGACTGGATCCCGCTGTCCCTCGGCGCCGTGCGCCCCACCCAGGGCAAGACCCTGGCGGTCATGCAGGTGTGCGGCGGCTCCCAGTCCTTCAATACCGTCAATCAGCTACGGACGCTGGGGCGCTGGATGCGCATGATCACCATCCCCAATCAGTCGTCGGTGCCCAAGGCCTTCATGGAGTTCGACGAGCATGATCGCATGAAGCCCTCCCCCTACTATGACCGCATCGTCGACGTCATGGAGGAGCTGTTGAAATTCACGCTGCTGGTTAACGGACGCAGCGAGGCACTCACCGACCGCTACTCGGAGCGCAAGGAGTCGGCGGAACAGATCACCGCTCGAGTCAATCAACGCGTCCTCTGACAGGAGTCATGCCATGACCACACACCAGGAATCCCCGTCACCCAGTACTGCCGAGGGCATGGGGCTCTTCGAACGCTTCCTCTCGCTGTGGGTGGCGCTGGCCATCGTCGCCGGGGTGCTGCTCGGCCAGTTCGCCCCGGCCATTCCGGAAACGCTTTCACGCTTCGAATATGCCCAGGTGTCGATCCCGGTGGCGATCCTGATCTGGGCGATGATCTTTCCCATGATGGCACAGATCGACTTCACCGCCGTGCTCGGCGTGCGTCGCCAGCCCAAGGGGTTGATCATCACCACCACGGTGAACTGGCTGATCAAGCCCTTCACCATGTTCGCCATCGCCTGGTTCTTCCTGACGGTAGTGTTCCAGCCCCTGATCCCCGCAGACCTGGCCAGCCAGTACCTGGCCGGCGCCATCCTGCTGGGTGCGGCGCCCTGCACCGCCATGGTCTTCGTGTGGAGCTACCTGACCCGCGGCGACGCCGCCTATACCCTGGTACAGGTGGCGCTCAATGACCTGATCATGCTGTTCGCCTTCGCGCCCATCGTGGTCTTCCTGCTCGGCGTCTCCAACATCCCGATACCCTGGGACACCGTCGCCCTGTCGGTAGTCCTCTACATCGTGATTCCGCTGGCGGCCGGCTACCTGACGCGGCGCACCCTGATCGCCCGCCGCGGCATCGAGTGGTACGACAACGTCTTCATGAAGAAGGTGGGACCGATCACGCCCATCGGGCTGATCATCACCCTGGTGCTGCTGTTCGCCTTCCAGGGCGAGGTGATCCTCGAGGCGCCGCTGCATATCGTGCTGATCGCCATCCCACTGATCCTTCAGACCTTCCTGATCTTCTTCATCGCCTACGGCTGGGCCAAGGCGTGGAAGGTGCCCCACAACGTCGCCGCCCCCGGGGCGATGATTGGCGCCAGCAACTTCTTCGAACTGGCCGTGGCCGCCGCCATCGCCCTGTTCGGCCTG
>NZ_JAVLBC010000126.1:0-9519 GCF_031581305.1 Halomonas sp. | reverse complement strand
GGTGATCGACGACGACGGCAGTCGCCACCTGGAGCGGCGCCGCCTGATACGCGAGGAGATGGTGGTCTGCGTGCCGCGGGGGCATCCCTTCGCCGAACAACCGAGTGTCTCCGCCGAGGCCTTCTTCGGCGAGACCCTGGTGCTGTTCCAGGATGGCTACTTCCACCGCGAGTTCGTCGATGCACTGGCACGCGAGACCGGCACCACGGCCGACATTGCCTTCCAGTCGAACCTGATACCGCTGACCAAGGCGATCGTCCGCCAAGGATTCGGCATCACCACCTTCCTGCGCCGGGTGGTGGAAGAGCCGGCGCTCCAGGCGGTCTCTTTCGACCCGCCCGCCTGGCTGGACCTGTCGCTGGCCTGGGGGCGCGGCGCCTATCTGTCACGGGCGGAGCAGGCCTTCCTGGACTTCGTGATGGCCCACCGAGAGGTGCTCTAGCAGGCCGCGCCCGGCCTCAGCCCTCACCGGTCCCACCCAGGCGCCGGGCCAGCAGGGTCGGTTCCAGGGTCCGCCTGGCCTGCCAGAAGTGACGCTGCCAATAACGGTTGTCCATATCGGAGATCATCACCCCCCGAGAGGTAGAGGCGTGCAGGAAGCGGCCCTCGCCGACATAGATGCCCACATGGCGATAGACCCCCGGGGGGCGGAAGAACACCAGGTCACCGGGGCGCAGGGCATCACGCTCGACCTCGAGGCCGGCCCGCACCTGCTCCTCGGTGGTGCGCGGCAGGTCGAAGCGGAAGGTGTCGCTGAAGACGTTCTGCACCAGGGCCGAACAGTCGATACCGCGAACGGAGCTACCACCCAGCCGGTAGGGCGTGCCGGCCCAGCGCTCGTGCTGGGCCAGCAGGGCCCGGCGGATCAGCGTCGGAGGGGGATTGTGCAGGCCACGGGCTTCCAGGATGGGATTGTCCACGGGGGACATCCGGGGGTCGGCGGGCATCCCCGGCAGGTCCCGGGCGAAGTAGCCGCCGACGGCCTCCTCCTCGACGCCGCCCGAAGCGGCACAGCCCGCCAGCAGCGCCAGGCCCCCCCGATGACGGTGATGCGACACACGCGTTTGACCAGCATCCTGCGACGACCTCGTTCCCTGAGCCGCGCCCGTGCCTTCGACGCCCTGCGTCGTCCGGTCTGCGGATAGTGTCGCTGTGGCAGTGCCGCCGGAAACGCCCGGTGTCACTGCCAGAGCGGCCTGTCGGCGGCTCGCTGCCTGGTGGTGGCTCCCGACAGAAGGAGCCATGTCATCAATGCCATTGACTATAAACCATACTTTCTTATCAGAGCGACCCCTCAGTGGAGGGTACGACTGTCGCCCGGCAGCGTATCGATGTGCAGTGGCGCCCAGTGGTGCGGTCGAGCCCCGGGGAAGCCGAGGCTGGCCCAAGCCCCCGCCAGCGGCGGCGCCCCCGAGAGCCAGGCCACCAGGGCCTGGCGGAAACCGGCCAGGAAGCTCTCGCGCTCCGGGGTCTCGCCCATGAAGAACGAGAAGCCGGCGTACAGGCCGCGAGCATACTCCTCCCAGCCAGCGTAGTGCTTGCCGGCCAGCCCATGGGCGCGCTCGAGCAGCGTCAGGAACGCAGTCTCGCCGAGCCATCCCAACTGGCGGCCGGCGATGGCCAGGTCCACGGCCTGAGCGATATCCCAGGCCGCCAGATCGACCTCGTTGCAGCCATCCTCGTTGTCCCGGACCCGCTGCAGGCGCAGCAGGTGAGCGCGCTCCTCCTCGCTGCACTCGCCACTATCCAGCGTGGCGATCTCGGAGGCCAGCCGCCCGTGGTTGAGCGTGTAGGGCGCATAGTTGATCTGGTATTCCTGGCGATCGCCGGCCTCGATCAGGTACTCGAGAAACTCGCCCAGCTCTGCCCCCCCGTGAAGGGCGTAATGCCCGTCGACCCAGTCGCGGATGGCCGCGCACTCGCGCTCGCTCTCCGGCTGCGGCAGGCTCCACGCCGGACTGTTGAGCGGTCCGACCAGCGCCATGGCAGTGAAATGGGCAAGCGTCGGCCGCGGCCCGGGCTCGCGCCAGGCGCCACCGCGCCAGTCGAGCCAGTGGAAGAGGCTGCCGGGGTCCTCCAGGTGCCAGCGGATCTCGGCGACCATCGGGGGCTGTTCGGGCTCGGGTAACAGGCTCTCCCAATGGGCCCAGGCCTGCAGCAGGCGACGCGCATCGGGATAGAAGCGGCACAGGGAGCCCTGCAGGGTCTCGGCCAGCCTCGCCAGGCGGATTGCATCGAAGTCCCCACTGTCCATGGCCATCTGCAGGTGGAAGGCGAACTTCTCGGCCATATGGATCGTGGCGGCATGACGGCTCGCTTGCCGGAGGGCATCGCGACTCGCCAGCTCGTCCGGGACCGGGTGACCGAAGGGGGTTTCGGCCGGCGGCAGGGCCCCGTGGGCGGCATCCGCCGCCAGCTGGTTGAGGTGGTGGGCCTGGGCCGGCAGCCAGTAGCGGGAGAGTGCCTCGACGCCCTCGTCGGCATGCAGGTCGAGGGTCTCGACCAGGTAGCGGCGCGCCTCCTCGCGTCGAGCGGCCGGCAGCTCAAGCAATGGCCCCTGACGGTCAGCGAACTCGGGCTCGCGTACCGCCGCCAGCGCCAACGTCCAGTGGCGGGGATCGCCACGCCAGGCCCGCAAGGCCTCGCGCGAGGCCTCGATGAGCGCCTCCGGGATCAGCCCCTGCAGGGCCGGGCGCCAGGGACTCAGCGGCGAGTGCAGCAGCAGCGCCCAGTCCGCCTGGAGGGCGGGCAGCCGATTGCGTCCCTCGAACAGGCTGCGCCCCCGCTGGTAGGCCCGCGCCAGGGCCGCCCAGTCGCTGTAGCGACGCAGCAGAAGATCGGCCCCGTGGTGAGCGAAGTCCTGGGCCTCCTGCTCATCGAGCCAGCCCAGGCAGGCCCCGGCCCAGGCCAGGTCGATCAGCCGCAGCCAGTCCCAGGCGGCCCACTCCAGCGGTTCGCCCTGGTCGAGGAAGTCCAGCAGTACCCGGCCATAGTCGCACTCGCCCCCGGCCAGCGCCTCCCACCATTGCCGGCGCGCCTCGGCATCCGCCTCGAGGAGCCGTCCGACATCCAGGTCCCAGGCCTGGCGGTCGCCCTGGGAGGCCAGCCACAGCAGGCTGCGCACCAGGTCCTCGCGGTTGAGAATCTGCCAGGCCTCCTCCAACCACGCCTCAAGCCCCTGCCAGTCATGAGGACCGGCGGGCAATTCGACGACCGGTGAGAAGGCGGCGCGGAGCCGCCAGACCTGATTCTCGGGGGCCGTTGGCCAGAGCGCGAGCGGCATGGCATGGGTGGCCAGCCACTCCTGCAGCATGCTCCAGGTCACGCCCTCCCCGTCGTGCTCCAGGGCCGAGAGGGCCTCGCAGGCCTCGGCAAAGCCATCATCGCCGCGCACCCAGCCCTCGGCACTGCGGGCATGCAGCAACGCCTCCAGCCAGGCATCAAGACTCGTGTGGTGAGCGCTGACCTCTTCGGTCAGCCGCTGCGCCCAGGCCCGGGCATGCGCTTCGCCGAGCCAGCCTGCGGCGCCCCCCAGGGCGATGACCTCCAATCCGGACAGCAGCCTGGCCGGGTCGACGCTGGTGCCCCCGATTCCCAGGGTCTCCAGCAGGCACCAGCCCAGTTCGCCGCGGTCGGCCACCCCGAGAGCGGCCAGCCGCTCGACGGCCGCCTCGGCCTCTACCGCCAGGGGATCGGGGGTGAAGGCCCAGTCACACAGCACCAGCTGCTGGGCCCACCAGGCATTCAGGGGATCGACCAAGGCTCACCTCGCCATAAAAACCGGAACAGGAACATGCCGTGCCGCACGCCGCGGCAAGTCGGCGCCATAGTGTAGCGGAAAGCGTTGCCGGCGCCGATGCCCGAGGGTAACCGATCATGCGAATCGAGAGGGACCGGGCCTTGGCGAGTTGTTTTAAATAATGCACACTCGTCCAACAAGATGATCAATCCCGACGAGGAATCCCCATGACCGCGGAACCCCAGCTGCTGATCGACAAGGCCTATGTGGCCGGCCAGTGGCGCGATGGCGCGCGCCGCTTCGCCGTGACCAACCCCGCTACCGGCGAGACCCTGGCCGAGGTCCCCGACCTCGATGCCGAGGATGCCCGCGAGGCCGTGACCGCCGCGGCGGACGCCTGGCCGGCCTGGAAGCGGCGCACCGCCAAGGAGCGCGCCACCCTGCTGCGCACCTGGTTCGATGCCATCATGGCCAATCAGGAAGCCCTGGCACGCCTGATGACCCTGGAACAGGGCAAGCCACTGGCCGAGTCGCGTGGCGAGGTGGCCTATGGCGCCTCCTTCGTCGAGTACTATGCCGAGGAGGCCAAGCGGGTCGCTGGCGAAACCCTGCCCAGCCACGGGGTGGACAAGCGCATTCTGGTGTTCCGCGAACCGATCGGCGTGGTGGCCGCCATCACCCCCTGGAACTTCCCGCTGGCGATGATCACCCGCAAGTGCGCCCCGGCCCTGGCCGCCGGCTGCCCGGTGGTGATCAAGCCCGCCGAGGCCACCCCGCTCACCGCCCTGGCGCTGGTGAAGCTCGCCGAGGAGGCCGGCTTCCCGGCCGGCGTCATCAACGCGGTCACCGCCTCTCGCCCGGCCGAGATCGGCGAGGTGCTGACCACCGACCCGCGGGTGCGCAAGATCTCCTTCACTGGCTCCACCCCGGTGGGCAAGCGGCTGCTGGCCCAGTGCGCCGGCACCGTCAAGAAGGCCTCCATGGAGCTGGGGGGCAACGCCCCCTTCATCGTCTTCGACGACGCCGACCTGGATGCCGCCGTCGAGGGCGCCGTGGCCTCCAAGTACCGCAACTCCGGCCAGACCTGCGTCTGCACCAACCGCCTGCTGGTCCAGGCCGGTGTCTACGAGGCCTTCCTGGAGAAGCTGGCCGCCCGAGTGGCCCAGCTCGAGGTCGGCAACGGCCTCGACGAGGGCGTGGTGCAGGGCCCGCTGATCAACGCCGCCGCCGTCGAGAAGGTACAGAGCCACGTGCGCGATGCCCTGGACAAGGGCGGCCGGCTGGTCTGCGGCGGCGAGCCCCATGCACTGGGCGGCACCTTCTTCCAGCCGACGATCATCGCCGACGTCACCGCGCAGATGAAGGTGGCCACCGAGGAGACCTTCGGCCCCCTGGCGCCGGTGTTCCGCTTCGAGACCGAGGAAGAGGCCATCGCCATGGCCAACGCTACCGAGTTCGGCCTTGCCGCCTACTTCTATGCCCGCGACTATCGTCGTATCTGGCATGTCATGGAAGGGCTGGAATATGGCATGGTGGCAGTGAACGAAGGCATTCTCTCCACCGAGCTGGCGCCCTTTGGTGGGGTCAAGGAGTCAGGGCTGGGACGCGAGGGGTCGCGCCACGGCCTGGATGAGTACACTGAACTAAAATACGTCTGTGTCGGCGGCCTGTGATCGCCCGCAGCCTCTTACCAAGGAGACAGGACCCATGAACAACGCAGAACTCAACGAACTCAAGCAGCGCTACGTGGCCAGCGGCGCGGCCAGCCCGGCCACCCAGTTTGCCGACCGCGCCGAGAACGCCCTGGTGTGGGATGCCGACGGCAACCGCATCATCGATTTCGCCGGCGGCATCGGCGTGCTCAACATCGGCCACCGCCATCCCAAGGTGGTCCAGGCGGTCAAGGACCAGCTCGACAAGGTCATGCACACTTGCCAGACCGTCATGCCCTATGAAGGCTACGTGAAGGTCGCCGAGAAGCTCAGCCAGGTCACCCCGGTGCGCGGCCACGCCAAGGTGATGCTGGCCAACTCCGGGGCCGAGGCGCTGGAGAACGCCGTCAAGGTCGCCCGTGCCGCCACCGGCAAGAACAACGTGATCTGCTTCGATGGCGGCTACCACGGCCGTACCTTCATGACCATGGCCATGAACGGCAAGGTCGCGCCCTACGCCACCGACTTCGGCAGCATGCCGGGCAACGTCTTCCGCGCCCCCTACCCCGTGCCCTATCACGGCGTCAGCGAGGACGAGGCCCTGCGCGGCCTGAAGATGGCGCTCAAGACCGATGCCAACCCCAAGGACACCGCGGCCATCGTGCTGGAGCCGGTGCTCGGCGAGGGGGGCTTCTATCCTGCGCCGACGAGCTTCCTCAAGGCGATCCGCGAGACCTGTGACGAGCACGGCATGCTGATGATCGTCGACGAGGTGCAGTCCGGCTTCGGGCGCACCGGCAAGCTGTTTGCCATCGAGCACAGCGGGGTCGAGCCCGACATCATCACCATGGCCAAGAGCATGGCCGACGGCATGCCGATCTCGGCGGTGGTCGGCACCGACAAGCACATGGACGCTTCCGGCGCCAACTCCCTGGGCGGCACCTACACCGGCAGCCCGGTCTCCTGCGCTGCCACCCTGGCCGTGCTGGAGGTCTTCGAGCAGGAGAACATCCTCGAGAAGAGCCAGGCGCTCGGCGACAAGCTGGCCAAGCGCTTCGAGCAGTGGCAGCAGACGTTCGACTGCGTCGACAACGGCCGCAATATGGGCGCCATGGCGGCCATCGACCTCGTCTCCGACAAGGCCAACCACACCCCGGACGCCGACCTGGCCGGCGCGCTGTGCAAGAAGGCCCGCGAGAAGGGACTGATCCTGCTTTCCTGCGGCCTCTACGGCAACACCATCCGCTTCCTGATGCCGGTCACGATCGAGGATGAAGTGCTCGAGGAAGGGCTCGCCATCGTCGAGGAGTCCCTCAAGGAGCTGGTGGGCAGCAAGAGCGCCGCCACCGCCTGAGCCCGCTAGACTGGAAGCGGCACCCCTACCCGCCCGGCTGGAGACAGCCGGGCGGCTCGCGTTGGCGGCACCGGGCCGTTGACGCCGTGACACCGATTCCCTGCTATGGTCGCAGCTTCGTTTCTCGGTCCTTCGCTCTCTCGCTCGCATATCGGTATGGCGCCATGATTCTACGCACGCTTTCCCTGCTGCGCTCCCTGCAGGGCGCTCATCACACGGTCACCGATGCCCAGGCCCGCATCCAGCAGGCCTGCGACTACCGCTGGCTCCGGCGACAGCTGGGCCACGGGGTGGTCGGTGCCCGACAGGCCGCGCTGGCCGACGGCACCCCCGCCGTCTCGGTGGTGCTGCCCTTCGTGGCCACCCCGTCTCGGCGCCGCGGGGGCCGCTGGCCCCAGGACCCCGACGAGCGGGAGCGCTGCTTCGTGGAGGGGGCGCATGCCTGCCGGGCCGCCGGGGCCCCGGGCTACCGCAAGCTGGAGAGCCTCTCCCTGGGACTGGCCCAGGGCGGCATGGCCATCTTGAAGGACGCGGCACGCTTCCAGTACCTGCTCGACCAGCAGGCCCTGCGGCTCACCTGGCGGCGTTCGGGCACCCTGCCGCCCGACCTCGCCCGGCAGCTCGGCCGCCGCCTGCCCGACGGCGACGCCGAGCGCCACGGCCTCTTCCTGCTGACCCTCAAGGTGCCCGCCTCGCTTCCCGAGGGCTCGCCGACCGGTGCCTGGCTGGACGGCTGCCTGGACCGCTACCGGCGCATCCTGCCCACCCCCGCCGGCTGACGGCCCACGCGACACCGCCCGATTGTCACCAATCGGGCGGTCATCTCGCGAGCAAGGCCGGACCTGCTGCCTCAGGCCTTCTTGACCTTGGCGATCACCCACAGCAGCACCACGGCCCCGACGATGGCGGTGACCAGCGAGCCGATGAAACCACCGGCCTGCAGGCCCAGCAGGCTGAACAGGCCACCGCCGATGACGGCGCCCACCACACCGACCCCGATGTTGCCGAGGATGCCGAAGCCCCCGCCGCGCATGATATGGCCGGCAATCCAGCCCGCCAGGCCACCGATGATCAACCAGGCAATGATGCCCATGGCATGTACTCCTTTTCCTTGGTGAAGAACTGAAATGAAGGGACTTGATGGTGCCTTGCCAGGCACCGGGAGAAAAGCCTCAGAACGCGGAACCGGGCTGTTCGAGGAAGGCCAGCTCCTCGCGGGTGGAGTCCCGTCCGAGCACGACATTGCGATGGGGGTAGCGGCCGAAGCGCTCGACCACCTCGCGGTGGCGGTGCTCGTGGCGCAGGTTCTCCTCCAGCCCCGGCTGGGCGAACAGGCGCACCGCCTCGTCATGGATCGCCAGCGACTCACTGTGCATGTAGGGCATGAAGAGGAAGGCCCGCCAGGGCACGTCCAGCAGCCGGTCCGCGCGCTGAGCGACCGCCTCCTGTGCCAGCACCAGGGCCACCGGATCCCAGGCGAAGGCACGAGACGACCCTCGATGGATGTTGCGCGGGAACTGGTCGAGCAAGATCACCTCGGCCAGGCGGCCGCGGGCGGACGCTCGCCACTGCCAGAACTCGCCACACCCTGCGGCCTCGAGCCAGTCACCGAAGCGACGGGCGATCTCGGCATCCAGGGCCGGATCCTTGCGAAACCACTGGGTGGGCGCGAGCTCCCTGAACCAGAAGTCGATCACCGTCTCCGGGCGGCGCGCTTCCATGACCACCTCCTCATCGCTCCAGGGTGAAGCTGATACCATCACAGGTTAGCCGCCCCATCTCATGCTCACCAACGAAGGAAGCCCCATGACCCCTTACGAACTGCTGCAGATGCTGGGTTACGTCTTCAATATCCTCGGCCTGCTGGTCTGCATCGGCGGCCTGACCCTGGCCCGTCGCCCCGAACGCCGCCTGCTCGGTGGTAGCCTGGCGGTACTAGGATTCGTGATCGCCGCGGCCCCCGTGCTGGTGCAGATGTTCGGGCTGGTCGAACCCGTCCCGGTGGGTACCATGCCGCCACGCTAGCCATGGCGGCGCAGCGCCGTTTCCTGACCCTGAAGCTTGTCAGGTGCGCGCCCGACCCGCACATTAATCAGCATACGCCCCCGCAAGGATGCTCCATGCGCACCCCACTGACCCGTGAACTCCATGACCTGCTCGAGCGCGGCCGCGACCGCCAGTTGCGCCTGGCAGTGACCGGTCTGTCGCGCTCGGGCAAGACGGCCTTCCTGACATCGTTGGTCAACCAGCTACGCCACGCCGGCCTCGAGGCACGCCTCGACCTGCTGCCTGCCGCCCGCGAGGGACGACTGCTCGGTGCCCGTCGGGTTCAGCAGCAGGACCTGGGCGTACCGCGCTTCCCCTACGACCGGGCCATGCTGGCGCTGGACGACCAGCCACCGCGCTGGCCCGAGCCGACCCGGGGCATCAGCGAGCTGCGCCTGGCGATCCGCTATCGCCCGACCCGACGCAGCCTGCTTGGCGGCGAGACACGCCAGCTCACCCTGGACCTCTTCGACTATCCCGGGGAGTGGCTACTCGACCTGCCGCTTCTCGACCATGACTACCTGAGCTGGAGCCAGGCCCAACGGCACGATGGCGGTAGCGAGCGTGCGGCACTGTTCGCCGACTGGCACCGAGCGGTGGCTAACCTCGATCCGGCCGACGAAGTCGACGAGGCGCGCCTGGCCGAGATCGCCGACTTGTACGCGAAAGGACTTCGCGGCGCGCGAGAGGCCGGCGCCGATCCTCACGAGAAAGTCTCTTTTAACTTC
>NZ_JAVLBC010000125.1:0-9577 GCF_031581305.1 Halomonas sp. | reverse complement strand
TTCCAGGAACAACTGGGGTCGATGCTGGATAAGGCTCACCGGCTGGAAGAACTGGTCGGTCAAGTGGCCGAGATGCTGGGGCTGAGCGACGAGGAGACGGAGATCGCCTGCCGAGCGGCTCACCTGTGCAAGGCCGACCTGGCGACACAGCTCCACGAACTGTGCGCAGACCTTGCGGATCGCCGGGCCGTTGTCCTTCCGGAAATCGGCGATGGTCTTGTGGTCCGGCGCCAGGCGCCCCGTCAACCAGGCCGCGGGCAACCCGATTCCGCCCCCCAGCAGCAGGGCACCACCCAGTTCCCAGGCCGCCTCGATCAGCGCCAGCTCACCCTCACCGGACAGCATCCACCCCAGCATGGCCATGGCAAGTCCGAAAACCACGATACCCCAGCCGTCATCGATGGCGACGATCCCCAGCAGCAGTCGAGCCCGCAATCGGGTATCACCACTGGCACGCACCGTCTCCTGAACGGCCGCCGGGTCGGTGGCCACGGAGATGGCTGCCAGTGCGACTGCCACCACTACCGGGAACCCCAATGCCAGCAGACCGGCACCCACTGCCAATGCACCCACGCCGATCACCGAAATCGAGACGATCAGGATCAAGGGCCCGATGCTACGCAGGCGATCCAGGGTCAGTTCGCCACCGAGCAGGAAGGCCACCATCACCAGGGCCACCTGGATCAGCGGCTCGCTGAGCCCGCCCAGCGGAGCCCCCCCCTCCTGTCCCAGCACAACCTGCTGGAACACCGCCACCCCGACGCCCACCAGCACCAGCAGCGAGATACGCGGCAGGCGGGTTCGGCTGGCCACCACGTCGGCCAGGATGCTCGTGGAAAGGATCATCCCCAGCAGTATCAGGCTAGCTGCGGTAAAGGACGGGTCGATGGGCAACCAGGAGAATGCGTCGGAGAATATCACCTAGTCGCGTCCTTCTCGGTCGGGGTCACGGCAGCGAACCTCCAGCCTAGCATAGGACCCCATGCCGGGCATCGACCCGCCGGGAGGGAGCTCATCGGGCCCTGCTCAACAGTTGTGGCGCCTTGCCGCAGCCGACTTGATCTCTGTCATGCAATGGGGTCGGTTAGGGTCCATACTGAATGTGTAGTACATGATTTTACTCTCTGATTCAGGAGTTTATATGGCACGTCAAGACAAGGGCGCCACCCCCTGGCTGGTCCTCGGGCTGCCCGTCGCGCTGGGGCTCGCCTGGGTTACTCAGGGCAATGGGGTGATCGAGGACGATCCGGAGCGCAATATCGCGATCCCGGATGAGCTGACCATGCCGTTGCAGGTCCAGGCCGCCTACAGTGATTCACACATCTTCTTCCGCTACCGCTGGCCTGCCGAACGCCCGCATATCCTTCACGACGTGCTGGTCTACGAGGATGGTGACTGGGTGAGGAAAGGCAGCGGGATGCCTGGCTCCAACCCGGATGGTCTCCACGAGGATCGCGTCGCGATGATGCTCGATGACGGCAGCGTACCGAACTTCGCCCGCTACGGTGGCTACATGACCATCGGAGCCGGGGCCGCTGGCCTCACCGACGAGGCCCCGGAAGAGGTCAGCAAGTCGATGCCCGGCACTCGCATCGACCTGGCTGACTGGGCCAGCCGCCAGGCGCCGGAGACCCTCGAGGCCCAGCGCGAGGCCGGCTACTTCCTCGATCTCTGGCACTGGCGAGGCCATCGTTCCAACCCGCTGAACCTTTCCGATGACCAATGGGTCGGCGCGGAGCGCTCCGGCGACGCCGGTCGCAGCCCCTACACCACCAACTGGGATGGCGACGCCGGCCAACCGCAATGGATGTTTGACCCGGAAGAAACGGGCCAGGTTGCCCTGCGCTGGGAGGACATCGAGGCCGGCCGGGTGGACTTCGACAGCCCCTACTTTCTGGCGGAGGCCACCGCGACCGACTTTGATCCCGACCACGACTGGCAGAACGGCGACGTCATCCCACGCCGGTTCCTCCGCCAGACCGAAGGCTCCCGTGGCGACATCACCGTCCAGGGTGAAGGGCGCTGGAACGATGGCTACTGGGATGTGACCCTTTCCCGCCGTCTGGATACCGGTAATCCGCTGGACGACAAGATCCTGCGCGACCAGGGCCTCTACGCGGCGGCTTTCTCGGTACACCGCAATGCCACCGGGGGACGCTGGCACAACGTTTCTCTTCCCGTCTCGCTGGGTCTGGGGCGTGATGCCGACCTCACGGCCACCCCCTTCCAGGGCAGGACGCCGGACTGGTCGGATGACTGGAAGGAAGTCACCCTCTTCTACCCGGGGCAGGTGAACTGGCCGCTGCTGGTCAGCCGTGCCCATGCCGGCGCGGAGCACATCGCCGAAGGCACCCCGGTGCAGGCCCGGCACAGCGAGCGACAGCTGGCGATCTACGGCGTGGAGATGGAGTTCAACGACGCCATCATTCGCCAGTGGGGCCTGACCCTGCTTGCCGGCCTGATCGCCATGCTCGGTGTTACGATCGCCCTGATTCCCGTCTTCCGCAACACCTCCACCGACCGCAAGGGAGAAGCATCATGAGCGGCATTCACCATATGCTCGTCCACTTCCCGCTGGGCTTCTGGGCACTCGCCACCCTGATGATCCTGGTCGGCGCCCTGCTGCCCGGCCGCATGGCGGAAATCAACCGCGTCGCCCTGCTGCCGGTGCTGATCCTCAGCCTGCTGGCCGCTCTGGCTGCCATCGTCAGCGGCTTTCTCGTCTGGCCGGTCGAGGCCAGCACCTCCAGCCCCCTGGCCCGCAATCACATGCTCACGGCGCTCTGGTCGCTGGGTGTCTTCACCATGCTGACCGTGCTCGTCTGGCAGGCGGGCAGCTCGGCCTTCGATGGCGCACGGCGCTGGGTACTGCTCCTGCTGGCACTGATCGGCATTTCCATCTTTGCCACGACAGGTACCATCGGCGGCCACCTGGTGGGGGCAACGACCCAGTTCTCCGAACTGCTGAAGGTGTTCGGCTGGGACGTCTACCACACCTTCTTCGTCCCGACCTGGGTGATCGCCGTGATGGTGCTCATCGGGATCGCCTGTGCCGTTGCAGGGCTCAAGGGGCGCCGCGCGGCCACCTGATCCGCTTCCCTGCCCTGCCCCCCATGAAGAAGGCCCCGCATCGGCGGGGCCTTCTTCATGAGCGGCGCTCGAACACGGTCTACTCGAAGCTGAAACGCGGCGCCGGGGCATCCGGCAGCAGGGCCGCACAGGCGCGCACCCGTTCCAGCAGCGCCTCGTGGGTGGGCGCCAGCAGGTTGATGTGGGCCAGCTTGCGGCCGGGGCGTTCGCTCTTGTCGTAGCGGTGCAGATGGGCGTCCGGCAGGGCCAGGATCTCGGCCGGGTCGCCCTCGCGGCCGATCACGTTGACCATGCAGGTCGGCATGCGCGCCGAGGTGTCGCCCAGGGGCAGCCCCTGAATGGCACGCAGGTGGTTCTCGAACTGGCTGGTCACCGCGCCGTCGATCGACCAGTGGCCGGAGTTGTGCACCCGGGGGGCCATCTCGTTGGCCAGCAGGCTGCCATCGGCGCACTGGAAGAGCTCCAGGGTCAGAACGCCCACGTAGTCGAGCTCGTCGAGCAGGGCACGGATGTAGCCGTCGGCGATCTGCTCGACCCCCTCGTCCAGGTCCGGCAGGGGCGCAATGGAGTAACGCAGGATGCCATCCACGTGCTGGTTCTCGGCCATGGGGTAGAAGGCCACCTCGCCGTCACGACCGCGCACGGCGATAATCGACACCTCGCGCACGAAGTCGACGAAGGCCTCCACGACCAGCCACGGATGGTTGATCGCGCGCCAGGCGTCATGGGCCTCGCCGGGGTCCTTGAGCACCACCTGGCCCTTGCCGTCGTAGCCCTCGGTGACCGACTTGGCCACCACCGGGCAGCCCAGCTCGCGGGCCGCAGCCTCGAGCTCGTCGGCGTGCTCCACCAGGCGGTAGGCCGGGGTGGGAATGCCCAGGCGGTCGAACAGCGCCTTCTCCTCGGCGCGGTTCTGGCAGACACGGATCGCCTCGCTGGAGGGATGGACCGGCCTGACCTCCTCGATGGCCTGGACCAGCGAGACCGGCAGGTGCTCGAACTCGTAGGTCACCAGGTCGACCTTCTCCAGGAAGGCCTCGAGGTGCTTGCGGTCGGTGTCGATCATCACGTCCCCGATACCGGCGCTGGGGTGCCCGGTGGTGTCGAGGAAGGTGAAGCGGTTGGCCAGCGGATAGCCGGCGAGGGCCAGCATGCGGCCGAGCTGACCGGCGCCGAGGACGCCGATGTTCATGCCTTTTTCCATAACCTTTTCCTCACTCGCTGTCGGACCGGGGGTCAGGATGGTCGAGCACGGTACGGGTCTGCTCGGCGCGGAACGCCTCCACGGCGACCTGCACCGTAGCGTCCTGCAGGCCGACGATCTGCGCGGCCATCAGCCCCGCATTGGTGGCGCCGGCCTTGCCGATGGCGAGCGTTCCCACGGCGATGCCGCCGGGCATCTGCACGATGGAGAGCAGCGAGTCCAGGCCCTTGAGCGCCTTGGACTCCACCGGCACGCCGAGCACCGGCAGCGCCGTCTGGGAGGCCACCATGCCCGGCAGGTGGGCCGCCCCGCCGGCACCGGCGATGATGACCGACAGGCCCCGACCGGCCGCGCCCTTGGCGTAGTCGAAGAGCAGGTCGGGGGTGCGGTGGGCGGAGACCACACGGGTCTCGCAGGGCACGCCCAGCCGCTCCAGCATCGCCACGGCGTGCTCCATGACCGGCCAGTCGGACGTCGACCCCATGATCACGCCCACCTTCGGCGCCTGTGTATCGGACTGCATGACCTGCTCCTCGGCAACTGCCTACCTGCGGAAAGGAAAACCGCACATTCTAGCGGCACCCGCCGGTCACGTCATCCTGTCCGCCCGGACAGCCCCGCCTCCCGGCGGCTGGCCAGCCAGTTACCGGCCAGCGCCAGCGCCATCACCGCCACTCCGGCGACTTCCACCATCAGGTCGGGATAGAAGGCCGCGGCGATCGCCGGCAGCAGCACCAAGCGCAGCGGCCAGGACATCCAGGTGAACAGATACCCTTCCAGGGCCGCAGCGAAGGCGCCCAGGGCCAGGAAGCCGATGAACGCGGTCCACACCAGCACCGGCAGCGGCCCGCCCATGATGATCTCCGGGTTGTAGACCATGAACAGCGGGATCAGGTAGAGCCCCTTGGCGAACTTCCAGGCCTGGAAGCCGGTATCCATGGGCTTGCTGCCGGCAATCGCCGCACCGGCGAAACCAGCCAGCGCGATGGGTGGCGTGACGTTGGAGTCCTGGGAGTACCAGAACACCACCAGGTGGGCGATCAGCAGCGGCACCCCGAACTCGGCCGTCAGTGCCGGGCCCACCAGCACGATCAGCACGATGTAGCTGGCGGTCACCGGCAGGCCCATGCCCAGCACCAGGCTGGCCAGCAGCACCATCACCAGCGCCAGCAGCAGGTTGCCACCGGAAAAGGCCATCATCATGGAGGAGAACTTCAGCCCCAGTCCGGTCAGGCCCACCACGCCAACAATGATGCCCGCCACGGCACAGGCCATGGAGACGGCCACGGCATTGCGCGCACCCAGCTCCAGGCCGCCGACCAGCTTGATCAGCCCGGCCTTCAGCGCCTCGCCCAGGGTCTCCGCGGTCACCCTCTGGCCCTCGCGCGGCGCGATGAACAGGAACCATACCGCGAAGCGCAGCACCGCCACGGCCAGCATGGTGAGGATGGCGTAATAGCCCACCCGCATCGGCGACATGTTCATCGCCAGCAGCCACACCAGCACCAGCAGCGGCAGCAGGAAGTGCCAGCCAGCCCCCATCACGTCGCGCATCTGGGGCAGCTCGCTTTTCGCCAGACCCTGCATGCCCTGCTTGAGAGCGATGATGTGCACGAAGAGGTAGACGGTGGCGAAGTACATGATGGCCGGCAGGATGCTCACCTTGACCACGTCGAGATAAGGCATCCGTGTGTACTCGGCGATCAGGAAGGCCCCGGCCCCCATCAGCGGCGGCATGATCTGCCCGCCGGTGGAAGCCGCCGCCTCGATGCCGCCGGCCTGGTGGGGCTTGTAGCCCAGGCGCTTCATCAGCGGGATGGTGAAGGCCCCGGTGGTCACCACATTGGCGATGGCACTGCCGGAGATCGAGCCCATGCCCGCCGAGGCGATGACCGCCGCCTTGGCCGGCCCGCCGCGCTGGCGGCCGGTGGCGGCATAGGCCAGGTCGATGAAGAACTTGCCGGCGCCGGTGATCTCCAGGAAAGCCCCGAACAGCACGAAGATGAAGATGTAGGTGGCCGCCACGCCCATGGGCAGGCCGAAGATGCCCTCCTGGCCCAGGTAGAGCTGACCCACCAGGCGGTCCAGGTTGTAGCCCCGATGCTCGAGGATGCCGGGCAGGAACTGGCCGAGCCACGGCAGCTCGCCGCGCGGGCCGGCGAAGGCGTAGAGGATGGCAACCATCCCGATGATGGTCATGCCCAGGCCCACCGCCCGGCGCGCCGCCTCGAGCACGGTAACGGTGGCGATGCAGCCGATCACGATGTCGGCCTGGCTCCAGAAGCCGGCACGGTTGATGATCTCGTCGAGGAAGAGCACCAGGTAGCCGCCAGTGACCAGGGCCCCGCAGAGGAAGACCGCGTCGACCAGTCCGCTGATGGGCCCGCGATCATGCTTCGGCCCCGGCAAGGGGAACATCAGGAAGGCCAGCATCATGATCAGCATCAGGTGGATGCTGCGCTGGTAGAAGAGGCCCAGCGGCTGGATGCCGGCGGAGTAGAGCTGGAACAGTGACAGGCCCACCGCCACCAGGGTGATCAGCCACAGCACCGGGCGGGAATGGTTCGCCTGGCTGCCGGGAATGATGGGAGAGGTGCCCGAATCGCTCATGTGATTATCCCAGGGTCGTGGTTCATTCAGGGGGGGTTGTGAGGCGGACGGTCACCGGCTGGTTCTCGGCCAGGCGACTCAGGCTGATGCGCTCGCCGTCCACTACCAGGCGGTGATTCACGCGCATGGCGCCTACTCGTAATCGGTAGGCATTGCCCGGCACCGCCTCGTCGATCGCCTCGATCCAGTAGCCGCCCTCGCCGTCGGAGACCTGGCGGCCGCGGCCAGGGATATGGTCCAGCCCCGCCGCGAAGTCAGGCAGGTGGCTGCGCTCCAGGACCATGCGACCCTGCCGGTGGCGATAGCAGTCCAGCACCGGGAACCCCTCGACCGAGTGGTTCCACTCCAGGCACCAGCCCTCCCCCTCGGGCATCGACAGGCTCACCAGACGTTCGCCGCCGGCGTCCAGCACCTCCAGCCGGGCCTGGTCGGCCGCGACCGCCGGGTTGCCGGCCGCAAGGCCCGCACAAAGCAGCAGGGCGGGCAGCCAGGCCCGCCCCGCGATCAGGCGTGATGTGCGCATGGCGCGTCAGGGACGCTGATGATCGGCAACCTCGGCACCCACTTCCTCGTAATAGCGCAGCGCGCCCGGATGGAAGGGGATCGGGGTCGACTCCACGCTGAACTCCACGGTGGTGTCATTGGCCGCCGGGTGGATGGCGATCAGTTCGTCGGTGTACTCGAAGAGCACCTGGGTGATCTGATAGGCCAGCTCCTCGTCCATCTCGCTGCTCACGGCGAGTACGTTGGGGATGCCAATACTCTGCACCGCCTCGTCCATGCCCTCGTACAGGCCTGCCTTCAGCGTGTAGGCGGCGAATACGGGCTCGGCCTCCTTCGCCTTGGCGATCTCCTCCTCGGTCAGGCCGATCACGCGGATGTCACGGGTGGTCGCCAGGTTCATGATCGAGCTGGTGGGCGGGCCCACGCTCCAGAAGCCGGCATCGATGTCGCCATCGCGGATGGCATCGGCGGTCTCGTTGAAGTTCAGGCGCCGCGGGTCGAAGTCGTCATAGGAGATGCCGTTGGCCTCGAGAAGGGCCTGGGCGTTGACCTCGGTACCGCTGCCCGGGGCGCCCACGGAGACTGTCTTGCCCTCGAGGTCGGAAAGCGACTCGATGCCGGAATCGGCCAGGGTGACGATCTGCACGGCGTTGGGGTAGATGGAGGCCAGCGCACGGATGCTCTCCAACTGGCGTCCCTCGAAGTCGCCGGTGCCGTTGTAGGCCTGATAGACGGTGTCGGCCAGTGCCAGGGCGAGGTCGGAATCCCCCCGCCACACCAGCCCCATGTTCTCCACCGAGGCGCCGGTCACCTCGGCCACGGCGTCGTAGCCCTCGATGTGCTTGCCGATCATCTCGGCCAGGCCACCCCCATAGGGATAGTAGGTGCCGCCGGTACCGCCGGTGGCGACGGAGAGCTGCTGCGCGGCAGCCAGGGGGGCCGTGGCCATCAGCGTGGCAGCAGCGGCGTACTTCAGGAATCGCATGTCAATCCTCCGGTCCTGGAACCAGGTTTGTTGTGAATTATCTCGGCGCCACCATCTCATGGCGCCTCACCTCACGCTAGCACGGCCGCTGCGTGAGAACCCAATGTTACTATTTCTACGTTCTCCGGAATTTTCGGCAATTCACCCAAGGTCGAATCCTGGCCTCATTGCTCGACCAACGCCTTCACCTTGTCGACGATATGCGCGCCGATAGGGATCGCCGAGGTGGCGGCCGGCGACGGGGCATTGCCCACGTTGACGGTACGCGGCGTGTTGACGAACAGGAAGTCATCCACCAGCTTGCCGTCGCGGGACACCGCCTGGGCTCGCACGCCGGCCGGATAGGGGCCCAGGTCCTCCAGGTCCAGGCTCGGGCAGTACTTGCGCACCAGCGCGAGATAGCCCCGCTTGTGCAGCGAATTCTTCATCTCCACAAGGCCCGGGCGCAGGTTGCGGCCCAGCACCTTGAGAATGCCGGGATTGGTGAGCATCTGCGCCAGGTCCCGCGGCGAGACATCGCGCCGGCGATAGCCCTCGCGCTTGAAGGCCAGCACCGCGTTGGGCCCCACGGTGACCGAGCCGTCGATCATGCGGGTCAGGTGCACCCCCAGGAAAGGCATGGAGGGATCGGGAATCGGGTAGATCAGGTGGTTGACGATGTCGTTGTGCTTCTCCGGCAGCCGATAGTACTCGCCGCGGAAGGGGCAGATGGTGAAGCCGGGGTCCTGACCCAGCATGCGCACCACCCGGTCGGCCATCAGGCCCGAGCAGGTAACGAGGTAGTGCCCCGTGAATTCGCCGGCACTGGTGGTCACCACCACTTCCTGGCGACGCTCCTCCAGGCCGGTGACCTCGGCATCGTAGCGAATCTCTCCGCCCCTCCGCTCGAACTCGGCGGCCATCGCCCGGGTCACTGCCGCATAGTCGACAATGCCGCTGGAAGGCACAAAGATGCCGCCGACCCCGGTGATGTTGGGTTCACGCTCGGCGAGCGCCTCGGGGCCCAGCCACTCGCGCTCCAGGCCGTTGGCCTCGGTGCGCTCCCAGAGCGCCTTCATGCGCTGCATCTCCAGGTCATTGGTGGCGACCAGCAGCTTGCCGCAGTTGTCGTAGGGGATGTCGTGGGCCTTGCAGAAGGCCTTGGTGGCCCGGTTGCCCTCCAGGCAGAAGCGCGCCTTGAGGCT
>NZ_JAVLBC010000124.1:0-9652 GCF_031581305.1 Halomonas sp. | reverse complement strand
GTCGCGAGCAGGCAAGCGAGGACGATTGGTAACAGACCGAAAGATACTGAATGGCGAGGTATTCCGATCACTGGCATCGTAGGCTTACCTGAAAGATGGAGTTCCCGATCCGGCTCATGTTAGCGGCGGGAAGCGAACGCGGCGAGTCGATGACGCTCGGGAACCGTCGATGATGCCCGATCAGCGGCGCGTCAATGCTTAACCCTTCTGCGCCTGTGCCGCATTCCGCCCATCGACAACTCGCGCCGGTGAGCGGCATCGCCGGCACACTCCCTCACGGTCGGCCGGCTCTCCGCCGCAACCAGAACTTCTCCAGCTCCAGCACCGCGAACAGGCCGATGCCGATCAGCACGATCTCGATGCCGTGGACGAAGTCCACCGGCCGGGTGTCGAAGAAGCGCTCCATGAAGGGCGCATAGGTGAACATCAGCTGCAACACGGCCACCACGGCGACGGCGATGAGAGCGGCACGGGAATCGACCATGTGCGCCCAGCTCAGGGAGGGCGTGCGCAGGAAGCGGACGCTGAACAGATAGAAGATCTCCATCACCACCAGGGTGTTGACGGCATAGGTACGGGCCTCCTCCAGGCTTGCCCCGTCGGCCAGCGCCAGCCGGAATATCCCGAACACGCCGGCCGCCATCAGTACTGCCACCAGGGTGATGCGCCAGAGCAGGAACCCCGAGATAATGGCCTCGTCAGCCGGCCGGGGGGGCCGACACATGGTATCCGACTCGGTGGCCTCGAAGGCCAGGGCCATCGCCAGCGCCACGGAGCTGACCATGTTGACCCAGAGGATCTGCACCGGGGTGATGGGGAGAGTGAGGCCGAACAGCACCGCGACCAGGATGCTCATGGCCTCCCCGCCGTTGATGGGCAGCAGGAAGACGATCGCCTTCTTCAGATTGTCGTAGACGGTACGGCCCTGTTCCACCGCGCGCACGATGGAGGCGAAGTTGTCGTCGGCGATGACCATCTCCGAGGCTTCCTTGGCCGCCTCGGTCCCCTTCCGGCCCATGGCGATCCCCACGTCGGCCCGCTTCAGGGCGGGGGCGTCATTCACCCCGTCGCCGGTCATGGCGACGATCGCGCCCTGGGCCTGCAGGAGGGTGACCAGGCGCAGCTTGTGTTCGGGGCTGACGCGGGCATACACGTCCACGTCCCCGACGCGCCGGGCGAGCGCCTCGTCGTCCATGCTTTCCAGGTGCTGCCCGGTGATCACCTCATCGCAGTTGGAAAGGTCGAGCTGGGCGGCGATGGCCCGGGCAGTGCCGGCATGGTCGCCGGTGATCATCTTGACCCGGACCCCCGCCTCCCGGCAGTCGGCGACGGCCCGGATGGCCTCTTCGCGGGGCGGATCGATCAGGCCGAGCAGCCCGAGCAGTACCAGGCCCGACTCCACGTCGGCGAAATCCACCTCCTGCGCATGCGACGGCATGGGCTTGCAGGCCACGGCCAGCACGCGCTGCCCTTCCGCCGCCAGGGCCTCGATGTGCTGCTCCCAGGCCTCGAGGTCCAGCGGCACCTCGCCCTGCTCATCCCACACGGCGTGGCAGGTATGCAGCACCTGTTCCGGCGCGCCCTTGACGTAGACGAACGCCTCCCCCTGGTGGTCGTGATGCAGGGTGGCCATGAACTTGTGCTGGGCATCGAAGGGAATGAGGTCGGTGCGCGGGTTCGCGGCGCGTTCGTCATCGGCATCCAGCCCGCCCTTCAGCGCGGCGGTGATCAATGCCCCCTCCATGGGGTCGCCATGCACCTGCCAGCCCTCCTCTGTCTGTTCCAGGGTGGCGTCATTGCACAGCAGGCCCGCCCGCAGGAGCCGCGTCAGCCAGGGGTGTCGGGCTGGGTCGAGGGTCTCCTCGCCGTGCAGGAAGCCGCCGCGCGGACGGTAGCCCTCGCCTTCCACCCAGCAGCGGCCCGCGGCCGAGACCAGGCTCTGGACCATCATCTCGTTGCGGGTCAGGGTGCCGGTCTTGTCGGAGCAGATCACACTGAGCGAGCCCAGCGTCTCCACGACCGGCAGGCGGCGGATGATGGCATGGCGACCGGCCAGGCGCTGGACGCCGATGGCCAGGGTCACGGTGAGGATGGCCGGCAGTCCTTCGGGAATGGCTGCGACGGCCAGGCCTACCACCGTCATGAACATCTCGGCGGGTGCCATGTCGCGCCAGAGGGTGCCGAACAGGAAGATCAGGGCGGCCAGCCCCAGGACGGCACCCGTCAGCCAGCGCGAGAAGGTCGCCATCTGGCGCAACAGCGGCGTGGTGAGCGTCTCGACCTGCGACACCAGGTGGCTGATGCGGCCGATCTCGGTGTCCGCCCCCGTCCCCACCACGAGGCCGGTGCCCTGGCCGTGGGTCACCAGGGTGCCGGAGTAGGCCATATCGAGGCGATCGCCCAGCACCGCATCGCCCGGTACCGGGTCGATGGACTTCTCCTGGGCCACCGACTCGCCGGTCAGCGCCGCTTCCTCGATCTGCAGGCCACGGGCTCGCCACAGGCGCATGTCGGCCGGCACCCGGTCACCGGCCTGCAGCAGCACGATGTCACCGGGCACCAGCGCCTCCGCCGGCACGGTGTACTGGCGCCCTTCGCGAACGACCATGGCCCGGGCAGAGAGCATGTCACGAATCGCCCTCAGGGCGTCCTCGGCCTTGCCTTCCTGGACGAAGCCGATGACCGCATTCAACAGTACCACCCCCACGATCACGACCGTATCCACCCAGTGGCCGAGCAGGGCCGTGATCAAGGCCGCCCCGAGCAGCACATAAATCAGCAAATTGCGGAACTGGGCCAGGAAGCGAATCAGCGGCCCCCGGGGCTTGGCCTCGGGCAAGCGGTTGAGGCCGTAGCGTTCGCGGCGGCGGGTAACCTCCAGTTCATCCAGCCCCGTCGCCGGCGAAACGGCCCAGTGCTCCGCCACGGCATCGGCCGGGCGTGAATGCCAGTCCCGCTGGCCGGAGTCCGCTTGCTCCACCGTTGTCTTGTTCATCGCCTCTCCATCCCTCGCTCGCTTGCGTGCGAATGCGATCAGCCGTCAAGGCCAAGGTACCCCAGGTTTCCCATCGGGTCATGACACCTGGATCAAGGTTTGATGGCTTTTCGCTGGCCACGGCGGGGATCAGGCAGTGTAGGTGCACATGCTGGCTGAGGTTCTGGCACCAGGTGTGCAGCACTACGGTCATGCCCAGTTCGCCACCCAAGCGGCTCGAATCCTGGCCAAAGCGGCGCAGCGTGTTCCAGGTGACCTGGGACAACCGCCGGTACAGCACATCAGGGCGGTCAACTAGATGGGTGTCTTCTAGTGCTCGGTGCACAAGCGTCGGATATTTCCTGAAAAGGGCGTTCATCCGTCCTATACTTTTCTTAGAACTTTTGATTTTTCCTCTGTTCCAGCTGCCCCCGTTGTTGGAATGGACCATCCACAGCGGAATGATTGAAAGTTGTTCTTCTTGATAGAAACAGAAATCAATTTCAGCGTTAGTCGATATAGATTTATGTTAAAGAAATATCTAAAAAATACTTGATAAAGCCAGGTAGAGGCCCGATCAAAATGGGTTTTAATGCAACGGGAGAATCGTCATGAAAATATCTATCTCAAAATACGGCAAACGATCAGTACCTGTTGTAAACAGTGATTTCTTTCGTCTACATAGAATGTTATATTTTATAGCCGCGATCTTAACCTTCTTCGCTTTCTCAATTCCTGCTTACCCCGATTCACAGGAAACGAATCCGGACAATGCCATGACAGCCTTCATGGTCGGAGGAGCCCTCGGGGAGGCCTACATGACCGCACAGTATGAGGGAGGCATCCCCGCCACGCTTAAAATGGGTGTCCTGAAAAACAGACTCATTAACCGAGGCCCCAGTTGTCTGGAATCGCTCGTTGGCGAGATCGACAGTGTCATCCAGAAACTAAGGGTCGCTCGCACGAATCAGCAGGCAATGAACATCGTAAGCGATTTCAGGCATGAAGCCTCAAACAGAGCGTGGAATAATTGCGGATGTAAAATTTGCAGATACTGTCCCGAGCCGGTAGAAACCAAGATGTTGTATAACGTTTGGACGCCGCCTTATGGCCCCCAGGCTTTGTGCTTGACGCCCGACGAAGCCGCCGCGCGTAAAGCGGAAGGAGAGAACGTCGTATCTCTGGGAAAATCATGCAAGTAGCGGGCAGTAAAATACTCAGGGGGAAATCAAATAGGTAGAGTCAATAGCTGGTCTGCAGTTGATGAGCGTTGCGATCAGGGGATTTCGCTGGGGTTTGTCGGGATCCGGGCATTCGCCCCCAAAACCCCGGCCGGCGAGGTCGCGGGCGAGCACCCGGCGCAGGTCGCCGAAGGCGTATTCGGTGCGCTCGCGGGTTGCGTACCGTCGCGCCGGAGCCTTGATGCCGCGGTCAACTAAGTGGGTGTCTCCTGGCAAATATCTTCGAAGGGCATCAGCGGGGGCGTGGTAATGCGGTTAGACACTGCTCCTTCTGTAAGCAGGGCCTTCCGCTGTCTTCTTCAGCAGGCTCTAACAGCTTCACTGTCTGAACCGCCCCGGGTTTTGAGGAGGTTCCAACTCTTGAGAGAATGGAACCATGAAGATGAGGACGGCACGGCAATCGACCATGGGCGCCCTGGGGCCGGGGTCACTTCAGGGTGACCGGTGAGACAAACCCCGGCGGCTTCAGCGCCAGCACCGAACACTGCAGTTGATAGAGGACCGCCTCGGCCGTGTTGCCGATGATGAAGCCGGGGATCCCGGTTCGTGCCACCGTCCCCATCACCACCAGGTCCGCCTTGAGCTTCTCGACCAACTGAGGGATCTCCTTGCGCGGCGCCCCCATGGGCAAGTGGACCCGGGGAGACAGGTAGTCATAGGCTTCCGAACCAATGCGCTCGCGAAGTCGATAGGTCAGCCTGTCCATGCCGACCTGGTGACGGGACTGTTCCATCTCGACGATGTGTCGCTCGGTGGTGTCGGGGTCGTTGGCCCAGATGCCCACGAAACCGGCTTCCGGCGCATCCCAGGCATGCACGAGATGCAGCTCGGCGAAGTCCGACAGGGCCAAAGAAGCGGCAAGGTCGAGGATGCGGTCGTTGAGCACCTGCTTGTTCGGCACGGCACGATGGACATCGACATCGACGGCCGCAACGATGCGTCGGTAGTTGGGCGTCTCCTCCGGCTTCATCAGCCAGACCGGACAGGGGCACTTGCGCATCAGGTGCATGTCATCGCTGCCGAAAAGCAGCCGGCTCCACTCCGGATTTTCCGCCGTCTTGATCACGAGATCATGGTCATCCCGCAGCACCGCGCGAATGACCTCGATGAACGTGATCCCGGTCAGCACCTCGATATGGCAGGCGACCCGGTCGGCATGGGGGGCGATCAGCGACTCGATCCATCCCCGGCGCTCGGCCATCACCGACTCCCTGAATGCGGCGGGTGATGGCCCCCGAGGCGCCAGGGAGAGGTCCAGCATCTCCTCGGGGATGACATCGATGAGGGTCAGCTTCGCCTGGTTGTTCTCCGCCAGCGACACCGCCCGGGCGAGCCCGGCCTCCTGGGAGACGGAGGGCTCGACGACATAGAGGATGTTCCCGAAACGTTTCATGCGTTCTCCCCTCCCCGGGATTCGTCCGACGCCTGGGAGGCCATCACCCGGATGGCGGCCTCTCTCGCGGCGTCTGCGTATGGCACCAGCACCAGATCCACGCCCTCCTGCTCGAACCGTCGGGCATCCCGAGACTGGGAGACGGCGACCGCTACCTTTCCCGGGAACCCCTGCTGACGAAGACCATGCAGCATCATGCGATTGATGTCAGGGTCCCGGAGGGTGCTGACCACCCAGCGAGCCTGTTGCAGCGGCAGGGTGGCCAGGAACTCCGGATCCTCCGCATCCCCGTAGCACACCTGGTAGCGATCGCGGACATGCTGCTGGACGGTAGTGGGATCGAAATCCACCGCCAGCAGACGACAGCCGCGCTTCCGAAGGTCTGCCGCCAGGGCCGCGCCATAGCGACCCAGCCCGATCAGCAGGACGTCAACGTCATTGCTGGCATCCTCCAGGTCATCGCGTTCCCGGTGCGGCACCTTGCGCTCGAAGATCGAGAGCCTGGGTGCCAGGCGCTCATAGAGGACATGCGAATAGAGGATCATGTAGGTGGAGACGCTGATGGTGATCAGACCAACGAGGGTGACCAGCCCTACCGTTTCTTCCTGCAGATGGCCCATGGCCAGGCCCATCGCCGCCAGAATCAGGGAGAACTCGCTGATCTGGGCCACCGTGAGGCCGGCGAGGAAGCCGGTACGCTTGCGGTAGCCCATGTACCCCATGATGGCCATGACGATCAGCGGATTGCCGACCAGGACGAAGAGCGAAAGAATCGCCGAGGCGCCGAGCTGCGCGCCCAGCATGCTGAGATCCAGGGTCGCCCCCAGCTCGATGAAGAAGAACAGCAGCAGGAAGTCGCGAAGACTCACCAGGCGAGAGGCCACCTGCTCGCGGTAGGGGGTCGAGGCAATGGATACGCCGGCAAGGAAGGCGCCGACCTCCTTGCTGAAGCCCAGGGCTTCGCCCCCCATGGCGCCGATGACCGCCCAGGCGATGGCGAAGAGCATCAGCAGCTCCGAGGAATGGGCCAGCCGATGCAGCAGCCCCGGCAGGACGTAGCGCATCAGCAGGGCCAGCCCCACCAGCATGGCGGCCCCCGTCAACAGCACCCGCAGGGCCTCCCAGGCCATGTTGACATCGCCGTCGGCCTGGCCGTAGGCGGTCAGGCCGATCATCACCAGGACCACCACGATGTCCTGCACGATGAGGAAGCCGACCGCGATCCGTCCGTGCAGGGCGTCCACTTCCCGCTTGTCGGACAGCAGCTTGACGATGATGATGGTGCTGGAAAATGTCAGGGCGACGGCCACGTAGAGCGCGGTCACCGGCGACATGCCGAGCCACAGTGCGATGACATACCCCATCGCCGAGGTGAAGACCACCTGGCCCAGGCCGGAGGCGAGCGCCACGGGCCCCACGGTCCGAATGATATGCAGGTCGAGCTTCAGCCCCACCACGAACAACAAGAGTGCGATGCCGAGCCGGGCAAACAGCTCGATCTCGGTGCGTTGCTCCACCAGGCTCAACCCCGAGGGCCCGAGCAGGATACCCACGCCGATGAAGGCGACGATCAGCGGCTGACGCAGTTGCTGCGCCAGCACGCCCCCCAGCACGGCGAGGCCGAGGATCATCCCGATCTGGGCAAACACGCTCTCGAGCATCTTGACCCCCCTCGCGTCTGATAACACAACACGTTGATCATGCGTTCTTTTCAGGCCACGTCTTCGCCTGCATACGACACTATAACCTAGCCCGTTGCGCAGAATTCAGCCGGCTGCAAAAGAGAGACAGCATGAACACCCGTTCGATGCCGAGCGCCTCCATCACGGCGATGACGTCCTCGACAGCATCACGCTCCCCACCGGGCGGCGCAGCGAGCGGGGCATGGCAGGGCCGCGGCCAAACCGCACCACCAGATCGGGCCGGCCGCTGTCGAGACCCAGGGCCCTGGCAAATTCCGGGCGCACACTCGCTTCCTCCACCGGCTGGTTAATGAAGGCGTTGCGAATGCCCAGCGCCGTGGCCTGCAGGGCGAAGCGCTGGTAGCAACGCCCGGCTTCCACCCAGTGCGCCCGGTCATCCACCGCCGAGACGAATACCGCAAGCCCTGCGGCGCTGCGCACCTGGCGGGCCAGCTTGGCGTTCTCCGATTTCGGCCGCAGCATGGCGCGCATCAACCACTTCCCCAGCCAGCGCGGCGCCTGGGGGTTGCCGGTCGCCCGGCCACTCAGGCCGTCACCCTTCTCCACCGCCTCGGCGTCGTTGAAGCGTACCCAGGCCTCGAGCTCGCGTCGGAAGGCGGGATTCTCCAGCTGCCGGGTATTGGCGTCCAGAATGAACGCCAGCGCCCCATCGATGGCCTCTCGCTCGGTAAGCAGCACCACCGAGACGCCGCTCCCGTTGCCCGCCGCCTCGAGCAGTGCCAACTCCTCGGCGGAAAGCGGCGTGCCATCGTAGTCGCTGCGCGTGCACTGCCGCGAGACGATGGCCTCGAAGAGCGGCGACACCTCGGCCTCGCCGGGCGTGAGGGTCACCCGGATCTCGCCGTCGCCCCGAGGCCGGAACTCGGCCTCGGCATCCAGCCCCATGGCCCGGGCAGCCAGGCAGAGATTCTCCGTGGCGCAGCCCAGGGATACATAGAGATGATGATCGTCGGGGTCGACCACCGGCGTGCGCCGGGTCAGGTCGGGCAGGATGGAGATGGCACTCTCCTCTACCCGGAACTGCCAGCACTGAGTATTGTGGCCCGAGGGCGCCAGGATGGCGTAGTGAACGAGCATTTTCATTCGCTCGGTTTCATCCTTCGACAAGGCCAAATCCGGGGTCCAGGTGTTCTTCACTGCCTCGTCATAGTTCATGGTGTCTCCCTGGGTGGCCGAACGATGCTGTCGATGGAAGCCCCGGACAGGCTGCGTCATGCCGGCGCAGGGGTCGGCCGCCATCACCAGAGAAGGAACAGGGCCAGGGCAACATAGCCGGAATGCACGGAGGGGGACATGTCTGCAACAATCCCCCGCAACTCATCGGTGACGTTTATCATGCCGTGGAACACCAGCACCGCCAAGGTGCGACGTCCGGTGTGTTAGGCGCGGCATAAGACGTTGGTGGCAGCGTTTGGGCTAAAGTAGAGTCCCGCCGCCAGGCGTGACAACTTCCCATCGGGCGGCTTCCGGGGTAAATCCTCTCTATACTGTCCTTGATGCCTGGTCTCCTACATCTGGATTGTCTCTCCGCTGCTCTGGCGCCCGATACCTACGGATCCTTCATGCTGCGACTGGTTTGCTTCACTCAGTGCTTGCTGCTTGCCTCCCTGCCACCCGCCCTTGCGGAAACCGCAGGGCGGTCAGCACAGTCCCTGACACCTGACCGTCAGGAAACGCTGTCGCCTGCCGGGACCTCCGAGACCGCCGACCCGGTCGAGGAAACGCTGCAGGCACTGGCGGAACGAGGCGCGCTCACGGTGCGTGCCTTGATCGCCTATGACCGGCTGCCGGCCAGCCTGCGCGGCGAGCTTCTGGGATTGCGCTCCCAGGGCGTGGACATTCTTGGCCAGGACGCCGCTGGTCTGCAGAGGCTGCTGAAAGAACGTGAAGGGACTCTGCCTCCCGAGCAGAGTGCGGCGTTGGGCCGACTGCTCGAGACCCTGCAGGGAGTCACCGCCTCGCCGGACGCTCCCGGCGCCGTGGCGGACGCCAGCGATACGTCACCGCGCCCCGCTCTGCCGCCCATGCAGCTGCCGCCAGTCATCGATCCCGTGGCCATCGGCGAACAGCAGTACGCCGGGCTGATCACCATGGCGGTGGAGGCGATGCGAGCGCTTGCCGGCCCCATGTCCGCGAGTGAGCAGGCGCGCTTCGAGGCACACTGGCAACGCTATCGCGCCTACCCCAGCGCCGAGATCGAGGCGTACTTCCGCGAGGCCGCTCCCCTGCTCGCCGAGTTGGTGAACCTCAATGAGGCCATGGCGGTGGCGTCTGCCGCCTTCGACGAGGCCTGGTCGGAGGCGATGCTGGCCGCCGAGTATGAAAGCGAGAAAGACACGGC
>NZ_JAVLBC010000123.1:0-9676 GCF_031581305.1 Halomonas sp. | reverse complement strand
GCGCCGAGCGCCGAGCGCCGAGCGCCGAGCGCCGAGCGCCGAGCGCCGAGCGCCGCAGAATGGTGTCCTGGTTATTCCGGGTATCAACGAAGAAACCCACCGGATGTCGAATCCGGTGGGTTTCTCGTAGTGCGCCTTGAGCTATGCCGCCCGTCACTAAGTAGCTTGGCGGCTCGGTGCTTGGCCGCTTGGCGCTGCCCGAAGGGCGTCACGCCACCAGGGCGTCGCCAATCTGCTGGCGGATCTTCTTCATGGCATTCTTCTCGAGCTGGCGGATGCGCTCGGCGGAGACACCATAGACATCGGCCAACTCATGCAGGGTAGCCTTGTCGCCCCCCAGCCAGCGACGCTGCAGGATATCCCGGGAGCGCTCGTCGAGCGCCTCCAGGGCCTGCTTCAGGCGGTGCGTGGCATCCTGTTCCCAGTCGCTATCCTCGAGCTGGGTGGCCGGGTCGGCGCTGCTGTCGTCGAGGAAGTGCACCGGTGCTTGGTAGGGGGATTCATCATCTTCGCCCGGCGAGGCATCAAAGCCGGCGTCGTGGGCCGACAGGCGCCCTTCCATCTCGCGCACCACCTCGGGCTTGACGTCGAGGTCCTTGGCGATGGCTTCCACCTCGTCGCTGTTCAGCCAGGCCAGGCGCTTCTTGGCGCCCCGCAGGTTGAAGAACAGCTTGCGCTGGGCCTTGGTGGTGGCGATCTTGACGATGCGCCAGTTGCGCAGCACGAACTCGTGGATCTCGGCCTTGATCCAATGCACGGCGAAAGAGACCAGCCGCACACCCTGGTTGGGATCGAAGCGCTTGACGGCCTTCATCAGGCCGACGTTGCCTTCCTGGATGAGGTCGGCCTGGGGCAGACCGTAGCCTGAGTAGCTGCGGGCGATGTAGACGACGAAGCGCAGATGCGAGAGCACCAGGCGACGCGCCGCCTCGAGGTCGCCCTCGTCATGCAGGCGAAAGGCCAGCTCACGCTCCTCGTCCACGGTCAGCATCGGGATGCCGTTGACCGCCTGAATGTAACCGTTCAGGTCATGACCCGGGGAGAGTTGACCCACCGGCAGAAGACTGGTGCTCATGTGCCGATTGTCTCCTTCGAAACCCATAGTGCTGTGTAAAGTTGCCACATAAGACGGCCAAGACCGACAAAAGTTCGGCTGATGCCCGATATCCCCTAGATTCGACCACCGTATCGCGGCATGCATCAGCGTGACCGTATCTCCGCCAGGTGCCGATTTACGGCAATCCAAGCGCCTAGCCAGCCAAGTAGTGTACTAGAACATAGCAGTATTGTAGACCCCTCGAGGCCCAGTCGCGGCAAGTGGAAACTGGCTCCATAGCTCGCCGCCAGGGCGGAAACCGGCGCCGAGAGCCAGTCGCTGCCCAGCGTCAGCAGGCCACAGGCCAGCAGGCCGCCGCCCAGCCCGAACCAGGCACCGCTGTAGAGGAAGGGACGACGCACAAAGGCATGGGTGGCGCCGATCAGGGTCACCACCTCGATCTCCTGCCGGCGATTCTCCACGGCGAGCCGTATGGTATTGCCCACTACCAGCAGCACACCCAGCCCGAACAGCACGCCCAGCGCCAGGGTGACCCGTTGGCCCAGCTCAGCGATGTGACGCAAGCGCTCGAGCCAGGCGAGGTCCAGGCGCACCTCATCGACACCGGGAACGGCCTCGAGGGCATCGGCGAGTCGTCGCACCGCCTCGGGATCAGGGTCCCCGGGGCGTACCACCACGCTGGCCGGCAAGGGATTGCCCTCGAGTCGCGCCAGGGCATCGCGGAGCCCCAGCGCCTGCTGGAACTCGGCCATGCCCTCGGCGGCGGTGATCAGCCGGGTGCCGGACACCCCCGCCTGGGCAGCCAGTGCCTCCTCGATGCGACCGGCCTCGCCCTCCCCGACCCCGGTTGCCAGGTAGGCGGTGAGGGTTGCGCTCTCCTGCAGTTCGGCGTCGAGCAGGCGGGCGCTGTCCAGGGTCAGCCAGAGCCCCGCGGGCAGCACCAGGGCGATGGCGATGGCCAGCATGGTCAGCAGGCTGCCCAGCGGGCGGCGCAGCAGGCGGCGGGCACTGTCGAGGGCCATGGCGCGGTGGTGACGCGCCCAGGCGCGCCAGCGGACGCCACTTCCCGGCCGGTGCGTGCGCGCGCCACGGGGTGAGGGGGCGGTTTCGCGGCTCATGCGATCTCCTCGTCGGCCACCAGGCGCCCCTCGTGGAGCCGCAGGGTACGGTGACGCAGCCGGGCGATCAGCGCCAGGTCGTGGCTGGCGACCATCACCGTTGTGCCGATGCGGTTGAAGTCCTCGAACAGCGCCATGATGTCGGCGGAGAGCTGGGGGTCGAGATTGCCGGTAGGCTCGTCGGCGAGCAGCAGCGCCGGCTTGTTGACCACCGCCCGAGCGATGCCGACCCGCTGCTGCTCGCCGCCGGAGAGCTCGATGGGGAGCGCGGCCTCGCGGTGCAACAGCCCCACCTTGTCCAGGGCCGCTCGTACCCGCCGCGCCGCCTCGCGGTGCTCGATCCCCTGAATCTCCAGCGGCAGGGCCACGTTGTGATAGATCGAGCGATCGAAGAGCAGCTGGTGGTCCTGGAAGACCACGCCGATCTGGCGGCGATAGAAGGGGATCTGGCTATGGTGCAGGCGGTCGATGTCATGGCCCGCCACCCGCACCTTCCCGCGACTGGGACGTTCCAGGCGCATGATCAGGCGCAGCAGCGAGCTCTTGCCCGCGCCGGAGTGGCCCGTGAGGAAGACCATCTCGCCGCGCCGCACCTGGAAATCGATATTGGCGAGCGCCTCGAAGCGCCCTCCGTAGCGCTTGCCGACGTGCTCGAAGGCGATCATGACTCGGGCGACACCGGCTCGCGGTCGAACAGGGCATCGACGAATTCGCTCGCCACGAAGGGGCGCAGGTCATCCAGCGACTCGCCGACGCCGATGAAGCGGATCGGCGTACCGAGCTGGCGAGCCAGGGCGAAGATGATGCCCCCCTTGGCCGTGCCGTCAAGCTTGGTCAGGGTGATGCCGGTGACCGGCACCGCCTCGTTGAAGGTCGAGGCCTGGGCGAGGGCATTCTGGCCGGTCCCGGCGTCGAGGACCAACATCACCTCATGGGGGGCACTGTCGTCCACCTTGCCCATCACCCGGTGGACCTTCTTCAACTCTTCCATGAGGTGGGCCTTGTTGTGCAGGCGGCCGGCGGTGTCGGCGATCACCACGTCGACGCCCCGCGCCTTGGCGGCCGACACGGCATCAAAGATCACCGAGGCGCTGTCGGCGCCGGTGTGCTGGGCGATCACCGGCACGTCGTTGCGCTCGCCCCAGACCTTGAGCTGCTCCACCGCCGCCGCCCGAAAGGTGTCGCCGGCAGCCAGCATTACGCTGCGCCCCTCGCGCTGGAAGCGCTGGGTCAGCTTGCCGATGGTGGTGGTCTTGCCCACGCCATTGACGCCCACCACCAGGATCACGAAGGGGCCTTCGCCCTTCGACGGCAGCGCCAGCGGCCGGGTGACGGGCTCGAGCATCGCCGTGAGCTCCTCCTGCAGAGCCCGATAGAGTGACTGGGGCTCCTTGAGCTCCTTGCGCGAGACCCGGTCGGTGAGCCGGTCGATGATCTCGGTGGTGGCCTCGATACCGACGTCCGCCATCAGCAACTGGGTCTCGAGCTCCTCCATGAGCTCGTCGTCGATCTGCTTGCGGCCCATGAAGAGGTCGGCCAGGCCGTCGGTGAGGTTGGCGCGCGTCTTGCCGAGCCCGGCACGGATTCGGGCGAACCAGCCCTTCTTCTCGGCGACTGGCTTCTCCTGCAGGGCCACCCGGGGCGGCTCGGGTTCAGCCGCAGGCTCGGGCTCGGGCTCGGGCTCGGGCTCGGGCTCGGGCTCAGGCTGGGGCCCTGCCGCGGGCTTGGGTTCGGGTTCCGGCTCGGGCGCCTCTGCCGACTGGCGGCCGGAGGTGGCCTCGTCGGTCACCTCCGACGGCGAGGGGGTCTCGGTGACGTCGTCTGTCGCTTGTTCTTCCGACCGGCGCTCGGCCTCCTGTTCCGGTGTCGCCTGCTGCCCTTCCTGCTTCTTCTTGCGCTTGAAAATACCGAACATGGGGGGATCACGCCTCGCGGATGAACGAATCGCCTCATCCTACCATCGCGCACCATGACTGTGGACAAGGCGGCGGTTACAATCCGCTCCCATGACACGACGCCGCCCCCCCTCTCGAAAGTTCCGCCGTCCGGCCGCCCACCCCGCCAAGGGTCCCGGCCGCCGGAACGCCGGCCGCCGGAACTCCGGACGGCTGCGCCTGATCGGCGGCGAGTACCGGCGACGTCAGCTGCCGGTGATCGACCACCCGGGGTTGCGCCCCACCCCCGACCGGGTGCGCGAGACGCTCTTCAATTGGCTTGCCGCCGCCACCCCCGGGGCACGGGTCCTGGACCTCTTCGCCGGCACCGGAGCGCTCGGCCTGGAGGCCCTTTCGCGGGGTGCCCGGAAGGCGGTGTTCGTCGAGGGTGACCCCCGGGTGGCGCGTCAGCTGGCCGACAACCTCACCACGCTGGGGGCCGCTGAGCGCGGGCGCCCGGTCAATGCCGATGCCCTGGCCTTCCTTGCCGGCGACCCCACCCCCTTCTCCCTGGTCTTCCTCGATCCGCCCTTCCGCCAGGGGCTCGCCGAAGCCTGCTGCCGCGCCCTGGAAGCCGGCTGGCTCACCGAGGACGCCTTCATCTATGTGGAAACCGAGTCGTCGTTAGTACCCGAGGTTCCCGTCGGCTGGCAGCTGCACCGTGAGGTGCGTGCTGGCGACAGCACCGCACGCCTCTACCACCGGCATCCGCCCGGCCCGAAGTCGCCGGACGGCGACGCTTGCTGAGCCCCGACCGCAGCGTTACGCTGCGCGCTGAAGAACCCCGTTAGGCATGCCCCACCAGCAGGATGTTGTCAGGAGAACAGGATGAGTATCGAACTCTTCAACCAGCTCGAACAGAAGGTCACCAGCGCCGTCGAGGCCCTGGAGTTGATGAGGATGGAAGCCGAGGAGCTGCGCGAGGAAAACGCCCGCCTGAAGCAGGAGCGCGAGGAGTGGGAGCGTCGCCTCTCGGCGCTGCTGGGCAAGTTCGACCAGGTCGAGACGACCCCCAGCAGCTGAGGCGATATCAAGTCAGCGGGAGCGACATCAGCAGCGCATCCTCCCGCCGGCCGCCGGTGCGCGAAGGGTAGTAGCCACGCCGTCGGCCATCCTCGCCGAATCCCGCACGCCGATAGAGCGCCAGGGCCGACTCATTGCCCGACCTGACCTCCAACAGCAGGCGCTCACTCTGCCAGGTCCGCGCCTGTTCGATCACCGCCGACAGCAGCCGCCCTGCCATCCCCTGGCGACGTACCTCTTGCGCCACCAGGATTGCCTGCAGCTCCGCATCGAAGGGCAGCCGCACTACCACCGCATGACCGACCAGGCACGCCTCGCGCTCGATGCCATACACCCGGGTGTCGGGGTCGTCCAGCGCCGCCTGCAGCTGGCCTTGCGTCCATGGGTCTTGGCTGGCGGCCTGCTCCAGTGCCACCAGCATCGCCAGGTCGGCGGGGCCGAGCAGCCGCACCGCCTCAGTCGGGATCACGATCCGCCCGCCAGGCATTGCGCCAACCGGCCATCCGCGGCCAGAGGGCGCGCTTGGCCTCGGCACTTTCGGCCAGCTCACTCAACGAGGGCCCCTGCCAGGCCGGCAGCGCCAGCAGGGGGCAGTGGCCATCGGAGAGGGTCAGCAGCGCGGCGAGGGTCTCGTCTTCCCCGAAGACCAGCAGCCGTTCCGGTGCCCAGCCTCGCTGCTGCCGACCGGCCAGAAAGGCCTGGAGACCCTCTCGGGCTTCCTCCAGTGGCGCCTCCACCGGCAGCCCTTCGACCTGGGGCCAGCGGAAGGCCTCGAAAGCCGGCATCTGCTCGGGCACCACGCCGGCCGCCTTCAGCAGGTGGCGAAGCAGGCGCAGTTCCATGCCGCCGGGCGGTGCCTCCCCGGGCAGCAGCACCAGCCAGCGGCCATCCAGGCAAGCCACCTGCAGGGTGAAGCGCAGCGCCTCCCCACTGTGGCGCACGGGACGGGAGCTGGACTCCTCGAGCACAGCCCCCTGCTCATCGGGGAGCACCAGATCACCGAGCAGCGCGCGGGCCTTGCCGGACGAAGGCCGATGGCGCGATTCCGGCTCGGCGGGGGCCGGTTGAGGGGTGGCGACCTGCGCCTGCGCGGCTTCGTCCAGCAGCGCATGCAGCCGTTCTCCCGGGGCGCGGCGCGCCTCGTCCACCGACGCGGCGGCCTCCCACTCACAGACCGGCGTGGGCAAGGCATTGGGCAGACGATAGCGCGAGGTCCAGGCCGTCAAGCCCATGGCCTCCAGGTACTGCAGACGCTGCGGCTCCGGAGTCACGACTGGCCGCCACCCCGGCAGTCGGGGGAGTCGGGGCGGGAGCGGCCGCTGGCCTCCCACTCCTCGGGCGTGAAGAGATGCAGAGCCAGGGCATGAACAGGACCGGCGAGTTCGTCGGCGAGCAGCGCATAGACTTGCTGGTGCCGCTTGACCGGCATCAGCCCCTCGAAGGAGGGGGAGACCAGGGTAACCTTGAAGTGGGTCTCGGAGTTCGGCGGCACATTATGCCGATGGCTCTCGTTCTCCACCGCCAGGAAGGCGGGCTCTAGGGCCCTGAGCTTGTCTTCGATGGTGGCCTGGATGCTCATGTCGGGGTTCCGATGCTGAGTGAGTGATAGGGCCATTGTACGCCTTCAGTCCGGGTCCGACGACGCCCGCAGCGGCTCGGCTCGGCGCGCCTCGCGCTGGGCCCGCCCAGCCAGCGACACCCGCCCCAGGCTCGCCACGAGCGACAGTACACAGGCCCCTGCCCCGACCCAGAGGGTCGCCTGCACCGGCGCCCCGGCGGCCAGGAAGGCCCCCACCAAGGCCACGCCCAGGGACTGTCCCACCGTACGGGTCGTGCTCATCACACCGGAGCCTCTGGCGCTGCGCTCATGTGGCACGCTGGCCATCATCTCGCGATTGTTGGGCGGCTGGAAGAGGCCAAAGCCAAGCCCGCAGAGCGCCGTGCGCCACAGGCTGTCCATGACGCCGGCCTCGGCATCGAGCCCGGCCAGGGCCGCAAGACCCATGAACAGCAGGACCAGGCCGCCGCTAGAGAGCAGGCTGGGGTTGACCCGATCCGCCAATCGACCGGCCAGGGGGCCCACCACCATGATCGCCAGCGGCCAGGGCGTGAACATCCAGGCGGTCTCAAGCGGTGTAAAACCCATCTCCTGCTGATAGAGAAAGGAGAGCGCCACGAAGGCCAGGCCCTGACCGACGAAGGCCAGCCCCGACGCCGAGACCGCCAGCGAGAAGCGTCGCTCGGCAAACAGCGAGAGTGGCAGCAGCGGGTGGCGGGCCCGGCGCTGGCGATACAGGAAAAGCACGGCACTGAGCAGGCTCAGTGCCAGCCAGGCGACTACCTGCCAGGCAGGCGCCCCGTGGCCGACGCCGTCCAGACCGAGGAAGAGCCCGGCCAGCATGGCCACCGAAAACAGTGCACCGCACCAGTCGAAACCATCTCGCCGTCCGGCCTCCCGAGGCAGCGCCCGCCAGGCCAGCCAGGAGGCACAGAGCCCCAGCGGCACGTGCAGGGCGAACAGCCACGGCCAGCTGGCCACCGAGAGCACCAGCCCCCCGAGGGTCGGCCCGGCAGCGTAGCCACCGGCCACCACCAGGGCAGAGAGCCCCAGGGCGCTGCCGAGCAGCCGCGAGGGAAAGATCGAGCGATAGAGCGAGGGCCCGATAGAAAGGGTCGCTGCTGCCCCCAGTCCCTGCAGGGCGCGGAACACCAGGAGGGTCTCGAGGCTGGTGGCGAGCGCGCTGCCCAGGGCCGCCAGGGTAAAAAGCGCCACCCCGGCGGCATACAGCCGCCGCCGGCTGAGCAGTTCGCTGAGGGCGGCAAAGACCAGCAGGAAGGCGGCACAGACGATCTGGAAGAGGTTGGTGACCCAGACCACGCGGGAAGCGGAGACCCCGAGGTCGGCCGCCATGGAGGGCAGCGCGATATTGACCATGGTGGTATCCACCACCGCCATCAGGGTACCGAGGATCAACGCCAGCACCGCCAGACGCCGCTCGGGGCCCGGCAAGCCATCGTCGCCGGGGCGGGTCGCGAAGAGTCGACTCATCCTGCTTCCATCACTGCGGGGTTCATAACGAGGAAACCGGCCGAAGCCGGTTTCCCATGTTCGCTGTCGGGCGGGAGGATCAGTCCTGGTCCGTCTCCAGGAGGAGGGCATCATCCACCTCGGAGATCTCCAGCGCCGCCTCGTTGTCGAGGTCGATGGCCAGGTAGCTGTGCTCGACCTGCAAGAAGCGCTGAAAGAGCGCCCAGTCCAGGACTTCCGGCCACTGGCGCTCATCCTCTTCCCAGGCGCGCAGCTCGGTCTCGAGAATCTCGAGGTAGCGCTCGCGCACGAAGGCTTCCAGGGCCTCGGGCGTATCCATCTCCGGGATCAGGTAGACGGTGCTTTCGCGCTCGACGTCGGCCAGGGTCAAGTCGTCTCCCTCCATCGTGGGTTCGAGCACATTGATCCAATCCACGAAATGCCGGGTCGGCCTGACGCTCAGGGCGGAGCGGTTGAGCAGTTTCATCACGGTCTCCTCGACGTCGAAACGACGACCATTATGGGTGCTGGCCGCCCCGGTTACCAATACTTCCCGCCATGGCGATACTAGACGGGGCTGATCCGGCGGAAGGCCTACGAGGAGGCGCTGTAAACCCCTCCCTGGGCGCTACCGACGCCGTCCATGGCGTAGGACCTCCTCTTCGGCCTCCCCCCGGTGCCCCTCGAATCATCGCCTGTCAATCGACTTCCGGGCGCATGGCCGGAAAGAGCAGCACATCGCGGATGGAGGCGCTGTCGGTGAACAGCATCACCAGGCGGTCGATGCCGATGCCCTCGCCGGCGGTGGGCGGCAGGCCGACCTCCAGCGCCCGCACGTAGTCGGCATCGTAGTACATCGCCTCCAGATCGCCGGCCTCCTTCTCCGCAGCCTGGGCGCGGAAGCGCTCGGCCTGGTCCTCGGCGTCGTTGAGCTCCGAAAAGCCGTTGGCGATCTCGCGGCCGCCGACGAAGAACTCGAAGCGCTCGGTGACGAAGGGGTTCGCATCCTTGCGCCGCGCCAGCGGGCTCACCTCGGTAGGGTACTCGGTGATGAAGGTGGGCTGCTGGAGGCGATGCTCCACGGTCTTCTCGAAGATCTCGATCTGGACCTTGCCCAGCCCCCAGCCGTCCTTGACGTCGATGTCCAGCCGCTCGGCAATCTGGCGCGCGGCAGACTCGTCGGCCAGGGCCTCGGCATGGATCTCCGGGTTGAACTCGAGGATGGCATCGAACACCGTGATCCGCCGCAACGGCTGGCCGAAGTCATACTCGAAGGTCTCCAGCACCTCGCCCTCGCCATTGCGCACGGTATTCACCACCGTGGTGGTGCCCAGCACCTTGCGGGTCACGCTGCGCAACATCTCCTCGGTGAGGTCCATCAGGTCGTTGTGGTCCGCATGGGCCTGATAGAACTCGATCATGGTGAATTCGGGGTTGTGGCGGGTGGAGAGCCCCTCGTTGCGGAAGTTGCGGTTGATCTCGAATACCCGCTCGAACCCGCCGACCACCAGGCGCT
>NZ_JAVLBC010000122.1:0-9678 GCF_031581305.1 Halomonas sp. | reverse complement strand
GCTTGGCCGCTTGGCCGCTTGGCCGCTTGGCCGCTTGGCCGCTTGGCCGCTTGGCTGCTATGCGCCCTCGTCTGCCTCGGCATCGAGTTGCTCCCGCCAGGCCATCAGCTGGCCGTAGCGCTTCTCCTGGCCGTATTCCGTGGGCGTGTAGAAGCGTCGCCGGGGGACGGCGGAAGGCCAGCAGTCATGGGCGCTGCCGGCGGGATAGCCGTGGGGCTCATGATGAGCGTAGCGGTAGCCCTGGCCATGCCCCAGGGACTCCATCAGCTTCGTCGGGGCGTTGCGCAGGTAGGTCGGCACCTCCAGCTGTGGCTGCTCTGCCACGAAGGCCTTGGCGGCCTTCCAGGCCTGGTCGATGGCGTTGCTCTTGGGGGCCACCGCCAGATGGATGGCAGCGTGGGCGATGGCGCGTTGGCCCTCGTAGTCGCCCAGGCGCAGGTAGGTGTCCCAGGCGGCCATCACCAGGGGCAGGGCGCGCGGGTCGGCATTGCCCACGTCTTCCGAGGCGATGGCCGCGAGGCGGCGGATCACGTCCAGCGGGTCGCCGCCCCCCTGCAGGAAGCGGGCGATGTAGAGGAGGGCGGCGTCCTGTCGCGAGGAGCGCACCGACTTGTGGATCGCCGAGAGCAGGTCATAGAAGTGGTCGCCCTGCTTGTCGAAGGCACTGGCCTGGTGACCGATGATCTCTTCCAGCGCCTGGCGAGGCAGGTGCTCGCCGTCGTTCTCGGCCACGGTGAAGTCACAGGCGGTTTCCAGCAGGCCCAGGGCGCGGCGGGCATCCCCGGCAGCGGCCCGGGCCAATAGCGCCAGCACTCCGTCGTCCACGCGGATCTGCCGGGCGCCCAGGCCATGCACCTCGTCGGCCAGCGCCCGCTGCATGACCGCCACGAGCTCATCCTCGGCGAGCGACTTCAACACGTGCACCCGGGCGCGTGAGAGCAGCGCCGAGTTGACCTCGAAGGAGGGGTTCTCCGTGGTGGCACCGATCAGCGTCAGCAGCCCCGATTCCACGTGGGGCAGCAGGGCGTCCTGCTGGCTCTTGTTGAGGCGATGGATCTCGTCGAGGAACAGCAGGGTGGGGCGCTCGCGCGCTTGCATGTCCCGGGCACGATCGACGGCGGCACGGATCTCCTTGACGCCGGCCATCACCGCCGAGAGATGCTCCAGGTGGGCGCCGGACACCTCGGCGAGGATCTCGGCCAGGGAGGTCTTGCCGGTGCCCGGGGGCCCCCAGAGGATCATCGAGCGTACCACGCCGCTCTCGGCCATGCGCGTCAGCGGCTTGCCGGGGCCGACCAGCGCCTGCTGCCCCATATAGTCCTCGAGCCGGCGCGGGCGCATGCGAAAGGCGAGCGGCGCGGCATCATCGGGCGTGTTGCGCTGGAAGAGATCCATTTCTGACTCCTTGGCTCGCGACTGCTAGAGTGGATGTGTCGTCGCAGGCAATACGACCTCGGGCGACAGGCGGAATTCTTCCCGCAGGGCTAGCTTGAGACAGGTCAGCCTCACGGAGAGCGGCACGGCCCAGTGAACCCGGCCTGCCGCGGCGAATCCAATTCACGAGCCTGTCCGATTTGACCGATCGTCACGAGGTCATAAGTCCGACAGGATCCGAGATAGCCTTCGATCCCACACCGCTTTAGCTTTAGAGGAGACCCCCGACATGCCCATGCTGAAGCAGTTGCGTCAGGATCATGCCAACATGGCGCGCATGTTGCACGTTCTGCATCTCAAGCAGAAGTCCCTGGCGAGCGGCGAGCGTCCCAACTTCCAGCTGGTCCGGGAGGTCGTCGACTACATCCTCGACTACCAGGAAGGCTTCACCCGGCCGCTCGAGAAGATCTGCACCGAGCGCCTCAAGGAGCTTGATCCGTCGAGTGCCGAGGTGATCGAGCGTATGTCCAAGGATTATCGCGCACTTCAGTCTCGTCTCAAGCGGCTGTCCAATGATCTCGACATGATCCTGATGGATGCCGTTGTGCCCATGGACCGCTTCGCCGAGGACCTCAAGGCCTACCTGGATAGCCATCGCGCCTACCTGCGGGACGAGCGCGAGTTGCTGTTCCCGCTGATCCGTGAGAACTTCACTGACCAGGACCTCGTGGCGTTGTCCGAGGCGCTACCGGAGGGGGCGCAGGCGCAGTTGGAGCGGCTGCAGGAGGCCTATCCCGAGCTCTATGCCGAGCTACGTGATGCCCCCGAGCCGATGACCTGATCCCGTCACACCCGCGATCGGGCCGGCGTTTCGGCTCAGCCCCGGGTCTGGGGTAGAATGGCCGGCATTCTCAGCGGCCACCCCTTCGTCATGTCTAACCTGTTCCTCCTCGCCAAGCCATCGACCCGCTTGTGTCCCCCGGCCCCGTGGCAGGGGGAGCAGGGCTGATGGCGGGGCCGATCCTGGTCTTCGATTCCGGCGTCGGTGGACTGTCCGTGGTTCAGGCGCTGCGTCGGCGCCAGCCCGAGGCCGCTCTGGCCTATGTCTGCGATAATGCCATGCTACCCTATGGCCAGCGCGAGGATGCCTGGCTGGTGCAGCGCATCCGGGCGGTCTGCGAGGCTGCCGTGGCGGCCAGTGGCTGCAGTGCCCTGGTGGTGGCCTGCAATACTGCCAGCACCCTGGCGCTGGACGTCTTGCGCGAGTGCCTGGCGATCCCCGTGGTCGGTACCGTGCCGGCGATCAAGCCGGCGGCCCGGGTGAGCCGGACGCGCCATATCGGGCTGTTGGCGACCAGCGCGACCGTATCGGGCTCCTATACCCTGCAGCTGATCCAGGACTTCGCCGCCGACTGCCGGGTGACCCGGGTCGCCGCGGATGCCCTGGTCATCGAGGCGGAACGCCTGGTGGCTGGGGGGATGCCCGACCAGGCGACCCTGCGCCAGGCCCTTGCCCTGCTGTGGGACGATCCCCAACTGGATACCGTGGTGCTCGGCTGCACCCACTTCCCGCTGCTGGCCCCGTGGCTGGCTGAGGCGGCGCCGCGTCAGGTGACTTGGATCGACTCCGGCGAGGCCATCGCCCGCCGGGTGGCCCAGGTGGTGACGGCTGCCGCCCCTCGCCGAGGCAACGCGCCGAGCTTCGTTACCGCGCCCGACGAATGCTTGTATAAGGGCCTGGCCACTTTCGGCTTCGCCCCGCCGAGGCTGTTGTACCCCGCTTGAGCCGATCCCGAGCACGGCCATCGTCATTTTTTCTTCATCTTGTCATCTTCATCCCAGGAGCCGCCGTGGCCATTCCCGTCGTCGACCCCGCCCGCTATGACCAGCAGCTGGAGGCCAAGCGCGAGCGCATCACCCGCGACTTCGCTCGCTTCGCGCCGCCGTCGCTGGAAGTCTTCCCCTCGCCGCCGAGCCACTATCGCCAGCGCTGCGAATTCCGTCTCTGGCACGAGGGAGACGATCTCTTCTACGCCATGTTCGAGGTCGATCCCGAGGATCCCAAGAGCAAGACGGTAGTCCGCCTGGACAACTACCCGGTGGCCAGCCGGCAGATCAATGACCTCATGCCGCGCCTGCTCGATGCCATCCACGACAACGACCTGCTTCGCCGTCGGCTGTTCCAGGTGGAGTTCCTCACCACCCTCTCCGGCGAGGCGCTGGTCACCCTGATCTATCATCGCCGGCTCGACGAGGCCTGGGAGGTCGAGGCCCGTCGTCTCGAGCAGGCGTTGGGCATCATGATCATCGGTCGCGCCCGTAAGCAGCGTCTGGTACTGACGCGGGATCATGTCTGGGAACGCTTGGTGGTCGACGATCGCGAGCTCGTCTACCAGCAGGTGGAGAACAGCTTCACCCAGCCCAATGCCGAGATCTGTCGTGCGATGCTGGGCTGGGCCCGTGACGTCACCCGGAACAGCCAGGACAGTGACCTGGTGGAGCTCTACTGCGGCAACGGTAATTTCACCGTGGCGCTGGCCGACAACTTCCGGCGAGTGCTGGCCACCGAGATCTCGCGGACCTCGGTGGCCAGTGCCCGGGTCAACCTGGAGACCAACGGCATCGACAACGCCGAGGTCGGCCGAATGTCCGCCGAGGAGTTCTCCCAGGCCCTGAAGGGCGAGAAGGGGGGGCGCCGGGTCGCCGAGATGGCCCTTGATGACTACGCCTTCACCACGGTGCTGGTCGACCCGCCCCGGGCGGGACTCGATGAACAGAGCTGTCGCCAGCTCAGCGAGTATGCGCGTATCGTCTATATTTCATGCAACCCCGAGACCCTGGCCGAGAATCTCGCGACGCTGACTCGCACCCACGACATCCGGCGTTTCGCGCTTTTCGACCAGTTTCCCTGGACCCACCACTGCGAGTGTGGGGTCCTGCTTGAGCGGCGTGGCTGATGCCTCATGGGCCGGTGTGGGCGGCGCGAAGTCAAGCGGTGATGCGTAACCGACATGCTCCATGAGTGAAGGGGCATGTGGCTGGGGTGGGCTCGGGAAGTGACGTAAGCTGGAAGGCGCTGCGGCCAGGAGGCCGCCACGTCAAGTTCTCACGGCCGCCTTCGGCGGTCGCAGGCAGCCGAGGTGATGGATGCAACACGTCGCACACGAGGAGACTCGCCAGGATCTGCTCAAGCAACTCGAGGAGCGGCTACAAGGCCGTCTGGACGAGGACAAGGCCGCCCAGGTCGGTGCCTTCGCCCGCCACTTCTATGCCACGGTACCGCTCGATGACCTGGCCGACCGCCGTCTCGACGACATCTATGGCGCCACCCTTGCCGTGTGGCACTTCCTGCAGCAGTTCGATCCCGCCGATCCCAAGGTGCGGGTCTTCAACCCCGACTTCGAGCAGCATGGCTGGCAGTCCACCCACACTTTCATCGCCGTGCTCCATGAGGACATGCCCTTTCTGGTTGACTCGGTACGCATCGAGCTCAACCGGCGCGGCATGACCGTCCACGCCATCCACAATGCCGTGCTGGCGACGGAGCGCGACGGACAGCACCGGCTCACGCGGGTCACGCCGACGCGGCAGGCCGATGCCCCGCAGAATCGTGAGTCGCTGATCGCCATCGAGGTTGACCGCCACTCGGATCCCACGCTGCTCGAGGAGATCGAGGCGAGCCTGCAGGAGGTGTTGTGCGACGTGCGCACGGCAGTGGCCGACTTCGAGCCGATGCGCGAACAGGCTAAGGCTGCTGTTGAAGAGCTCAAGGCCTCGCGTCCGGAGCAGATCGATGCCGCCGATCACGATGAGGCCATTACCTTCATGGAGTGGCTGCTCCATGACAACTTCACCTTTCTGGGTTACGACGAATTTGTCGTCCACGAATCCGAGGGGCGCCAACGCCTCGACCGGGTCGACGAAAGCAAGCTGGGCGTATTCCGCCTCGACCAGCCCCGTTACCAGGAGCGTATCCGCACCGACCAGGGGGTCGAGGGAGACCATTACGTGCTGGTCCCCCAGCTGCTGTCGTTCGCCAAGAGCGCCCACCATGCGCGGATCCATCGCCCGACCTATCCCGACTACATCTCGATAGACCGCTATGATGACCAGGGGCGGGTGATCGGCGAGCGGCGCTTCCTCGGCCTGTACACCGCCACCGTCTACAACGAGTCGCCGCGCAACGTGCCGATCCTGCGCCGCAAGATCAAGACGGTGATGGGCAACTCCGGCTTCAATCCCAAGGGGCACAACGGCAAGCACCTGCTGCACATCCTCGAGGTCTATCCCCGCGACGACCTCTTCCAGATCGATACCGACGAGCTGACCCAGACGGCGCTGGGCATCCTCGACATGCGCGAGCGGCGACGGGTGCGGCTGTTCATCCGTGAGGATCGCTCCGGCAGGTTTTACTCCTGCCTGGCCTTCGTGCCGCGCGATGTGTTCTCTACCGAGCTGCGTCTGCGCACCCAGGATCTGCTCTGTGAGGAGCTCGACGCCACCTTCGGCGACTTCAACACCTACCTCTCGGAGTCGGTGCTGGCCCGCATCCAGTTCATCCTGCGCTTCAAGGGAGACCAGCCGGCGGACTATGACCTGCGGCGCCTGGAAGCCAAGTTGGCGACACTGGCCCGCAACTGGCGCGACGACCTCCAGGGCGCCGCCATCGAGGGGTTTGGCGAGGAGCAGGCCAACCTGCTGATGGATCGCTTTCGCGATGCCTTCCCCGCCAGCTATCGTGATGACTTCTCGGCGCGCACCGCGGTCTACGACCTGCAGCACATCAGCGAGCTGGATGACGGATTTCCGCTGGCGCTCTCCCTCTACCGACTGGTCGAGGAGGAGGGTAGCGGTGTCAATCTCAAGCTTTTCCACCGTGACCAGCCCATCCCGCTCTCCGACGTGCTGCCGATGATGGAGAACCTGGGGCTCAGGGTGATCGGTGAGCGCCCCTACGAGCTTCAGGCCCGTGACGGCAGCTACTGGATCCATGACTTCGACCTCGAGCACCACACCAGTACCGAGGTCAACCTGCAGGAAATGCGCGGGCCCTTCGTCGAGGCCTTCCAGCGTATCTGGAACGGGGAAGCCGAGAACGACCCCTTCAACCGGCTGATCATCGGCGCCAACCTGGACTGGCGCGAGGTGGCCATGCTGCGGGGCTATGCCCGCTATCTCAAGCAGATCCGCTTCGGTGTCTCCCAGAGCTACATGGCCACCACTCTGGTCAATCATTCGGAGATCACCCGCGAGTTGGTGACGCTCTTCGAGCTGCGCTTCGATCCGGCCGAACGTCCGCCGGAAGGCGACATCGAGGCCTGCATGGAGCGCATCATCCGGCTGCTCGATGATGTCGCCAGCCTCAATGATGACCAGCTGCTGCGCCGCTTCATGGAACTGATCCAGGCGACCCAGCGCACCAACTACTACCAGAAGGGTGACAATGGACGTCACAAGGACTATATGTCCTTCAAGATGGAGCCTTCCCGAGTCACCGGCATGCCCAAGCCGCGGCCGGCTTACGAGATCTTTGTCTGCTCGCCGCGCGTGGAGGGGGTTCACCTGCGCGGTGGCAAGGTCGCGCGGGGCGGGTTGCGCTGGTCCGACCGCTTCGAGGACTTCCGCACCGAGGTGCTCGGCCTCGTCAAGGCGCAGCAGGTCAAGAACGCGGTGATCGTGCCGGTGGGCGCCAAGGGCGGCTTCGTCTGCAAGCGCCTTCCCGAGGGCGGTGACCGCGACGCCATCCAGCAGGAGGGCATCGCCTGCTACAAGACCTTCATCCGTGCCCTGCTCGACGTCACCGACAACCGCGTGGGGGGCGAGATCGTGCCGCCCCGCGATGTGGTGCGCCACGACGACGACGACGCCTATCTGGTGGTGGCCGCGGACAAGGGCACCGCGACCTTCTCCGATATCGCCAACGAGATCTCGGCCGAGTACGGCCACTGGCTGGGCGATGCCTTCGCCTCGGGCGGAGCCAACGGCTATGACCACAAGAAGATGGGCATCACCGCCAAGGGGGCCTGGGAGTCGGTCAAGCGCCATTTCCGTGGCCTGGAGCTGAACACCCAGCAGGACGAGTTCACGGTGGTCGGTATCGGTGACATGGGGGGCGACGTCTTCGGCAACGGCATGCTGCTCTCCGACCGGATCCGCCTGGTAGGGGCCTTCAACCACCTGCATATCTTCGTCGATCCGACCCCGGACGTGGCGGCGAGCTTCGCCGAGCGCCAGCGTCTGTTCAACATGCCGCGTTCGAGCTGGGAGGACTACAACGCCGAGCTGATTTCCGAGGGGGGCGGGGTGTTCAAGCGCTCGGCCAAGACCATTCCCATCTCCAGGCAGATGAAGACGTTGTTCGGCATCAAGGAGGACAAGCTGGCGCCCAACGAGCTGATCCGCGCCATGCTCAAGTCTCGGGTCGACCTGCTGTGGAACGGCGGCATCGGCACCTACGTCAAGGGCAGCGAGGAGACCGACGCCCAGGTGGGCGACAAGGCCAACGACGGCCTGCGCATCGATGGCCGCGAGCTGCAGTGCCGGGTCATCGGCGAGGGCGGCAATCTCGGCCTCACCCAGCGCGGGCGCATGGAAGCGGCCGCCCGAGGCGTCCGCGTCAATACCGATTTCATCGACAATGCCGGCGGGGTGAACTGCTCCGACCATGAGGTCAACATCAAGATCCTCATCGACGAGGTGGTCAAGCGTGGCGACATGACCGAGAAGCAGCGCAACCAGCTGCTCGCCGACATGACCGGTGAGGTCTCGGACCTGGTGCTGCTGGACAACTACCGCCAGACCCAGGCGCTGGATCTCGCCGAGCTCCTGTCCCGGCAGGGCATCGGCCCCTTCCGGCGCTTCATCAGCGAGCTCGAGGCCGCCGGCCAGATCGACCGCGAGCTGGAGTTCCTGCCCGACGACGAGATACTCAACGAGCGCGCCGCCAACGAGCAGGGGATGCTGCTGCCGGAGCTCTCGGTGCTGATCTCCTACGCCAAGAGCGTGCTCAAGGGCGACCTGATCACCTCGGACGTGCCGGACGATCCGACCATCGTCAAGTTCGTCGAGCGGATCTTCCCCAGGGCGCTGGTCGAGCGCTACAAGGAGGAGATGTACGACCATCGCCTGAAGCGCGAGATCGTCGCCACCCAGGTGGCCAACGACCTGGTCGACCATATGGGCATCGTCTTCGTTCGCCGGCTCATCGACTCCACTGGTGCCGACCGCGCCACCATTGCCCGCTCCTACGTGGTCGCGCGTGACAGCTTCCAGCTGCCGCGCCTCTGGGAGCAGATCGAGGCGCTGGACAACCAGGTGCCGTGCGCGGTGCAGTACGCCATGATGCTCGACCTGATGCGCATGCTGCGTCGTGCCACCCGCTGGTTCCTGCGCAACCGTACCGGCATGAGCACCCGGGATGCCATCGACTTCTTTGCCCCGCGCCTGGCACAGCTGCAGGAGAACATCGGCAAGCGTCTGCGCGGCGAGGAGCACGAGGCCTGGGAGGCTCGCCGCAATGAGCTCACGGAGGCCGGCGTGCCGGAGGCCCTGGCCTCTACCGTGGCAGCTGCCGGTAGCCTCTATGCGGCACTCGGCATCATCCAGGTGGCTCGCCAGACCAACGAGAAGCCCCAGCGCGTCGCCGAGGTGTACTACGACATCGGCGATCGCCTGGAACTGCCGTGGATGATCCAGCAGATCACCGATCTCAAGGTGCGTGACAGCTGGCAGGCTCAGGCCCGCGAGACTTTCCGCGATGATATCGATCGCCAGCAGCTGGCGCTGACCATCAGCGTTCTGGGGATGGAGGGCGGTCCGCGCGACGCCACGGAGCGGGTCGAGCAGTGGCTTTTGCTCCACGAGGGCATGCACCGGCGCTGGTGCCGTCTGCTCGAGGAGGTGAGCAGCGGCAGCCATGGAGGGTTCCCGCTCTTTGCGGTGGCCGTACGTGAACTGGTCGACCTGGCCGAGAGCAATCGCGAGACCTGACCGGCCGCCTTGCCCATGGCCAGAGACACGAACCCCCGCCGATGGCGGGGGTTCGTGTCTCCGGGGACTCAGGCGAGGCAGCGGTCAGAGCAGGAACAGCGTGGCCAGCCCCAGGAAGGCCATGAAGCCCACCACGTCGGTTACCGTGGTCAGGATCACCGACCCCGAGAGGGCGGGATCGATGCCCGAGCGCTTGAGCATCAGCGGAATGACGATGCCGGCGATGCCGGCGGCCAGCATGTTGATCACCAGGGCGGCGGCGATGATCACGCCGATGGCGATGCTGTCGAACCACAGCACCGCGAGCACGGCCAC
>NZ_JAVLBC010000121.1:0-9730 GCF_031581305.1 Halomonas sp. | reverse complement strand
TCTTCGACCCCCAGACCGCCGGGGGGCTGCTGGCCGGGGTCCCCGCCGAGCGTACCGAAGCATGCCTCTCGGCCCTGCACGCCCTGGGCTACCGGCAGGCCGCGATCATCGGTCGCGTCGAGACAGCCGACGCGGCGCTGGCGCCCATCCACCTGACGGGCTGATGAGTGAGCCGCCTGTCAGCCGCGCCTCATCCGACTCGGGGTGATGCCATACGAAAGGCGGCGAGCCCGAAGGCCCGACGCGTGTGTCAGGCTGGTTCCCCTGCTGAACTCGTCGGTTGGAAGATGCCGCGCAGCCCTCCTGCCCCCGGTCAGGCTCACTTTGCGGTGTAACCCCCGTCGATCAGCAGCTCGCTTCCGGTCACGAACTTCGACTCGTCGGAGGCGAGATAGACCACCCCGTGCGCGATGTCATCGGGGTCGCCCACATGGCCCAGGGGATGCAGGCTATCGAGGTGGCGACGAAATGCCTCGACACCCTCCTCGGATTCCTTGGCAATCCCCTCCACCAGCGGCGTCCAGATGAAGCCGGGATGCACGGAGTTGACCCGGATCTTGTCCTTGGCATAGAAGAGCGCATCGTTCTTGCTCATCACCCGAACGGCGCCCTTGGAGGCGTGATAGGGCGGCAGGTCAGCTGCACCCACGATGCCATAGATGGAAGAGAGATTGATGATGCTGCCCTGGCCGGCCTTCTGCATGTAGGGAACCGCATGCTTCGTGCAATAGAAGACGCCGTTGACGTTGACCGCCATGAGTTCGTTCCACTCTTCGGCGGTCACTTCGTGGGTCGGCTTGTTGACGCCGGAGATACCGGCATTGTTGACCAGCACGTCGAGACTGCCGAACGCCTGCACCGTCTCCTTGAAGACGCTCTTGACCTGCGTTTCGCTGGAGGTATCGAGATGCCAGTAACGTGCCGTTCCCTGGCTGTTCTCGATCTCCTCGACCAGGGCTTGCCCCGCATCATCGTCGATATCCGTGACCGCCACGCTGGCGCCGGCCTCGGCCAGGCGCAGGGAGATGGCTCTGCCGATACCATGTACCCCACCCGTCACCAGGGCCACCTTGCCTTCCAGGCGTTTACCGGCGGTTGCATCACTCATTGACCTCTCCTCGCTGTCGTTCGATTACCGTTTGGCCGGGCCTGTTGGTAGTGCTCGACCACTGACCAGGTGAATCGTGCGGTGCTCACTCCTCGCGCTGTTCGTACTCTTCCGCAGCGCGAATGGCTTCTGCTTCGGTGTCATGCTCCGAGACCGCGATCTCGTTCTCGGGATCCGTCTCGTCGATGACATGCCAACCAATGACCGGCAGGTTCTGGTCCTCGGCTTCGCGGATCGGCTCGACTCGAGCTTGCTTGGGACCGGATTTCGGCATACTACCTCCTCTCGCTGAGTGCGATGGCGACGTATCCACCGCCACGACGTGTCATGGCCAGATGGCAATGGGCGATATCTCGATGCATCGGCGCAATCCACTAGAAGCATAGAAGGCTAGCCTCGAATAGTGAAAGCGCTCCACATGACCACATTCCTCCTGACTCGCCCTCACTCCGGCAGGTCGGGCACCGCCCTGTTGTAGGCAGAACTCACCGCCCGGGCATACTTGGCCATCCCCCCCCCAGGGGTGTGGCGCGGTTCGGGTTGCCGCTAGGCGACGCGGCGCCTGCACGCCTTCCCTGGGCCCGGTCCCTCAGGTCCGGCGGGGAGTGTTGGAAGGAGAGGGGCGAGTCGTCTTGTGAGGAGAGCTACGGGAAGGCTTGCGCAGCGCCTCGAAGCCGATGATGACGTCCAGCAGCTCGGTGGTGATGTTGTCCTGGCGCACTGATCGCAGCTGGCCCTTCACCTCGTCCAGGCGATCGTCCACCGACTGTTCGGCCTGCTGCATCAGGGCCAGCCGCGCGGCATTCTCGGTGACCATGGCCTCCGCCGAGGCCCGGAAGACGCTGGCGAAGATATGGCTGCGCAACAGGGCGGCAAACAGCTCGGCGCTGGGCATCGAGTAGTCGGGCAGGGAGCGGGATTGCCATGGCCGGCCGGCGAGCTCCGACAGGAACGCCTGCCCCAGGGGCAGCAGCGGCATCAGCACCGGCTCGTGCTGCCCGCGTCCGGCGCGCTGGGTGAAGGCCAGCGTGACCTTCCGGTGGTGAGGCTCGCCGCCGCCGATGTCGTCCAGCCGGGTGACGATGCTGCCCGCCAGGCGCCCGATGCCATCCGCCGAGGCCGGCGGCAGCAGCACGCTCTCGGGGCTGAGGCCCTGCCCCGCCAGGGCGTCATTCATCTGGGCGCCGACACAGAGCACCCGAAGGGCGGCGCGTCCGGCCGTGGTCGGCACGAGTTCCGCCTGTACCTTCTCGGCGAGCAGTTCGTTGTAGTTGCCGCACAGGCCATGGTCGGAGCCGAATACCACCACGACGCTGTCGGCCGACTCCGCGGCCGGCATGGCGATGGGGCCGGTTCTGGCAACGAAGGCCTGGAGTCCGCTGCGCACCGTCCGGTGATAGGCCTCGATGGAGCGGGCGGCACGGTCGTAGGGCACGGCATTGATGGCCGAGATCGTCTTCATGGTGTGCACGATCCCGCGGATGCTGGTCAGCGTATCAAAGCGGCGGGAGAGGGCTTCAAGCGTCTGCGTCACGGCCGCCCTCCGCCTTTTCCAGGGCCGTCCGCGCCACCGAGAGGATGGCGGCGCGATCCTCCTCGTCCAGGGGCTCGTTGCGGGCGATGCGCGTGGCGACCCCCGTCAGGGCGTCCCCCACCGATGCCCGGATGGTATCCATGGCGGCCACTACCTCGGTCTCCGACAGCCCATCGAACATGCCCTCCATCGCCGCCAGCAGGACCAGCAGTTGCTCCACGGCCGGTACCGGGTCCCGCTCGGGCTGGCGCAATGCCGCCCGAACCGCCGCGCCACGGCTCAGGCGAGCCCGGGTGGCATCATCCAGCCGGGTGCCGAAGCGGGCAAAGTCCTCCAGCTCCTCGAACTGGGAGAGGGTGACGCGCAGGTTGCCGGCGACGTCCCGGAAGGCGCGGTGCTGGGCCTTGCCGCCCACCCGCGACACCGACACCCCGAGGTCCACGGCCGGGAACTGGTTCTTGCGCACCAGCCGCGGCGACAGATAGATCTGGCCGTCGGTGATCGAGATGAGGTTGGTCGGGATATAGGCCGACAGGTTTTCCGCCTGGGTCTCCACCACGGGCAGGGCGGTGATGGAACCGCCCCCGGCGTCCTCGGTGAACTGGCCGGCCCGCTCGAGCAGCCTGGCATGCACGTAGAAGATGTCGCCGGGGAACGCCTCGCGCCCGGGCGGTCGCCGCAGCAGCAGCGAGAGCTCCCGATAGGAGCGGGCGTGGTGGGTGAGGTCATCGAAGACGACCAGCACGTCCCGGGCCTGGTCGGCGAAGAATTCCGCCATCGTCATCGCCGCATAGGGCGCGATATAGGCCAGGCCCGGCGCGTCCTCGTCGCCGGCGACGACCACGATCGTCTTCGCCAGCTGCCCGCTCGCCCGGAGCGCCTCGATGACCCTGGCCACCGCATCCCCGCGCTGGCCGATGGCGCAATAGATGCTCAGGACCTCAGAGCGTGACTGATTGAGGATGGTATCCACCGCGATGGAGGTCTTGCCGGTCTGGCGGTCACCGATGATCAGCTCACGCTGCCCCAGGCCGACCGGTACCGCGGCATCGACCGCCTTGAGACCTGTCGCCAGGGGGCGGCTCACGGCCGCGCGACTGAGGATGTCCGGGGCCCGGGCCTCCACCGGCCGTTCGGCCACGGCGGTCACCCTGCCCTTGCCGTCCCGGGGCTGGCCGGTGGCGTCGACCACCCGGCCGACCAGGCCCGGTCCCACCGGGACACTGATCACCTTGTGGGTGCGCCAGACATCCTCACCGGCCCTCACTCGCTCCGAGGGGCCCAGCAACACGACCCCCAGCCGGTCAGGCTCGAGGTCCAGCACCACGCCGCGAACCCCCGAGGCAAACACCAGCAGCTCATCCGCCAGGGCCCGACCGAGCCCCGAGACCACGGCGATCCCGTCGCCCACCGTGGCGACCCTCCCCACCTCGGCCAGCACCGGGGAGGGGGCGGGGCTGTCCAGCAGGACGTCGATGAAGTCCTGCACGTCGGGCCGGTGCGACTCATCCGCCATGCGCGTTCACCCTGCCCGACTCGCCACTGGCCAGGCGCTCCTCCAGCAGCTCGACCAGCTCGTCGGTGTAGCTGTCGACCGTCCAGGCGAGCTGGAGGCTGCCGATGCGCAGGACCAGGCCGGGGGACTGGCTGTCATCGGTGGTGAAGCGCAGGGGAAGGCCGGGTACCCGGGCCTGCAGGGCGGCCTCGACCTCATGGCGGGCCCCCGCTGGCAACGGGACATGGGTGGTAGCCACCGCTTCTTCGGCGTTGTCGGCCGCAGAAGCCAACTCGTCCGACAGCGGGTCCAGCTTGCCGATCACATGCAGGGCGATGTGCTCCTCCAGGCGCTCGTCGGCCAGGTCGTACAGCGCCCGGCCGGCCAGTTGGTAGAGCGTTTCGGCGCTCGCCTTGTAGAGCTCCGACGTGAAGCGCTCCCGTTCGCGGGCCAGGTACGCCAGGGTATCCTGGCGCTCCTGCTCCAGTTTCTCACGGGCCTCGTCCAGCAGGGCGTCCCGCTGCTGCTTCGCCTGCTCGCGCACACGCTCCGCCAAGGCGTCCTGGTCGGCCTGCAGCTTCTGCTGCCGTGCCACGAAGTCCGCCTCGGCGGCGGCCGCCTTCTCCTTGGCGCGCGTGGCCTCGCTCATCCGGGCGGCGATCTCGGCCTCGCGGGAATCGATGCCCTTGAGGATCGGCTTGTAGAGGAAGCGCTTGAGCAGCCAGACCAGCACCAGGAAGTTGGCGATCTGGGCGAGGACCGTGACCCAGTCGATCGACATGGCTCAGCCTGCCGCCGGTTGGGTGGCTTGCAGGAAGGCGTCCATGAACGGGTTGGCGAACAGCACGATCATCGCCACCACGAAGCAGTAGATCGCCGTGGACTCGATCATGGCCAGGCTCACGAACAGGGTGCGCGACAGGGTGGAGGCCGAGTCCGGCTGCTGGGCGATGGCGGTCAGGGCGGCGGCCGCGGCGCGGCCCTCCCCCAGCGCCGGGCCCAGCGCACCGAAAGCCATTGTCAGTCCCGCGGTGAAGATGGAAATGGCCGCAATAAGGGCTGCATCAGTCATCGGTCTTGCTCCTTGTTGTCCGGCTTGCTGACGACGGCCGTGGCCGACGAGATATAGACGGTCGCCAGGATGGCGAAGATGTAGGCCTGAATCAGGCCGGTCAGCAGGCCCAGCACGTCCATCACCACGGGAAAGAAGAACGGCGCCACGCCGAGCAGGATGCCGGCGATGACCGCCCCGCTCATCACGTTGCCGTAGAGGCGGATGGCCAGCGAGATCCCCCGGGAGAACTCGCTGATGATGTTGAAGGGCAGCATGACGATGGAGGGCTGGATATAGGTCTTCAGGTAGCCGCCGATGCCCTGGCGGCTGATGCCGAACAGCGGCACGGCGATCAACACCGACAGGGCCAGGGCCGCCGTGGTCGACAGCGAGGAGGTGGGCGGCGTGAAGCCCGGCACGACCAGCAGCAGGTTGGACAGCGCGATGAACAGGAACAGCGTCCCCGAGAAGTAGAGGACGTGGCGCGACGACTGCGGCGAGATGTCCTCCACCTGCCGCTGGATCCCGGTAACGATCACCTCCAGGGTCGTTCGCCAGCGATTCGGCGGCACGTCCGGGCGCAGCTTCCGGGTCACGAGCATCGAGGCAACGGTCAGCATGGCCATGACGATCCAGGTATTGACCACGGTCTCGTTGATGCCGAGGCCCCAGAGGGTGAAGACCGTCGTCTCGTCGGGTGTCAGTTGCATCCGGCCTCCTTCACCCGGGGTAGCCGGGCCATCAGGGTAGCGATGGAGCGCACCAGGAAGAAGGCGAGCACATAGCCCACGAAAGCCCCGCCCAGGGTGCCCCCGTCGGTCACCCACCAGCCGGCCGCCAGCAGCAGCCCGATCCGCACCACGGCGCTGGGCAACAGGACGGCGACGGGCCGAGTCAGGCGCAGTGCCAGGCGGACGCTCAGCGCCAGGCCCAGGAAGTACAGGATACTGACAGCGACACCGGCGCCGAAGCCGGTAATCACGGCGTGCCAGTCAATCGTCATCATGCTCGCTCCCCTTGTCGTTGGCTTCCTTGCTGACCCAGGCCCAGGCAATGAAGCTGCCCAGCGCCACGCCCCCCAGGATCAGGGCAAGGGTCCACTGAAACGCCTGCGGCATGTGGCGGTCGAGCCACAGCCCGAGAAAGGCGCCGCCCACGGTGGGCACCGCGATCGACCAGCCGATCATGCCGAAGACCCCGAGCCCCCGCAGCGGGCTGCTGCCCGGGTCGTGCCGCGCTCTCTCCCGGCGCCGGGCGCGACGGCCGATGTCCTCCACCGGAGACTTCCGCTTCCGGGTCATGGCGTCCTGGGCCGCTGCAGGTCGGCAAACCGCCGCACGATGCCCGCCTCCAGGCGAGACAGGGCGGAGCGGGCCACGCGCTCGTCTTCATCCACCTCGACGAAGCTCTCCTGCACGGTCTCCCTCAGCGAGGCCAGGTCGCGACCCTGGACGCCCCGCCGGATGGCGATGTCCACGTCATGGCCCTTCTTCACCAGGATCCCCTCGTCGATGCCGAAGATCCGTTCCTCGCCGTCCGCCAGGGTCAGGATCAGCACGGAGGGCACCAGCGCGGTGACGAAGTCGATATGGTTCGGCAGCATCCCGAAGGCCCCGTTTTCCGCCTCCGCAAACAGCCGGGTCGCCGGGCCCTCGTACAGGGTCCAGGTCGGCAGCCGCAGGGTCACCTGCATCTCGGCTGACAGGCTCATGTCTCCCCCTCCAGGTCGGAGAGGGCCCCGATCATGTAGTAGTCGCCCTCGTCATGCTCGAAACGCGTCTGGTTCAGGAGGGTGTCGCATCCCTCGAGGGTATCGTCAATGGACACGCGCTTGCCCTCGGTCCCGGTGAACGAGCTCGTGGTGAAGAAGGGCTGGGTCAGGAAGCGCTCCAGCCGGCGGGCGCGGGCGACGGTGGCCCGGTCGGCGGCCGAGAGCTCCTCGATGCCCAGCATGGCGATGATGTCCCGCAGCTCCTCGTACTCGGCCAGGGTGCGGCGCACCGCTCGGGCGATGTCGTAATGACGCTGCCCCACCACCGAGGGTGTGAGCATGACCGAGGAGGAGGCCAGGGGATCGATGGCCGGATACAGGCCCTCGCTGGCCCGCTTGCGTGACAGCACGACCGAGCCCGACAGGTGGGAGAAGATATGGGCGGCGGCGGGGTCGGTGAAGTCGTCGGCCGGCACGTAGACGGCCTGGACCGAGGTGATGGCGGCCTTGCGGGTGGAGGTGATGCGCTCCTCCAGCTCCGCCAGCTCGGTGGCCAGCGTCGGCTGGTAGCCGACCCGCGAGGGCATGCGGCCCATCAGCCCGGAGACCTCGGAGCCGGCCTGCACGAAGCGGAAGATGTTGTCGATCAGCAACAGCACGTCCCGCTGCTGATCGTCGCGGAAATACTCCGCCATGGTCAGGGCGGTCTTGCCCACCAGGAATCGCACCCCGGGCACCTCGTTCATCTGGCCGAACAGCATCACGGTGTTGTCGCGCACGCCAGCCTCGCCCATCTCGCGATAGAGCTCTTCCGCCTCTCGGGAGCGCTCACCGATGCCGCAGAAAAGGCTCACGCCCTTGTGCTGCTGCACGGTGTTGTTGATCAGCTCGGTGATCAGCACGGTCTTGCCGACGCCGGCCCCCCCGAACAGGCCGGTCTTGCCGCCCCGCTCGATGGGCGACAGCAGGTCGATGGCCTTGATGCCGGTCTCCAGGATCCTGCTGCGCACGACCCGATCCTCGAGCCGCGGCGATGGCTGGTGGATGGAGCGCCGATCCTCGCTCGCCGGGGCAGGCTTGCGGTCGATCGGCATGCCGAACACGTTGAGCATGCGGCCCAGCACGGCGTCGCCGACCGGCACGCTGATCGGCGCGCCAGTGGCCCGCACCGGCATGCCGAGCCCCAGTCCCCTGACCGGCCCCAGCGCAATGCAGCGCACCACCCCATCGTCCGCCAGGCCGGCCACCTCCAGGCCAATCTTCCCGGCGTAGAGCAGTTCCCGGATGCCGGGGACCTGCCCGGCAAACCTGACGTCCACGACGCCACCGCGAATGGCGACGATGGAACCGCTGGCCTCCTCGGCCTCCAACTGGGCTTCATGCTGCGTCATCAGCGCATCCTATGCGTCGGCCGACACCCGCGTGCCCGCCTTTCCCTCCAGTATGGCAAGGGCATCGACCAGTCGGCCGATGCCGCTGATGCCCCCATTCTCCGCAAAGTCACAGGCGGCCGCCAGCTTGGGCCCCATGGAGCCGGCCGGCAGAGCCATCTCCCGGGCCCCGGCCACCGTCAGGGCGTGGACCGGGGACGCGGCATCGGTGCCGTAATCCCGGTACACCCCGTCGACATCGGTCAGCAGCAGCAGGGCGTCGGCGCCCAGCTGGCGAGCCAGCATCGCGCTGGCAGCGTCCTTGTCGATCACCGCCTCCACACCGATCATGCTGCCGTCCTCCCGGCGCAGGACCGGGATCCCGCCGCCCCCCGTGCAGACCACCACCACGTCCTGGGCGAGCAGCAGCTGCAACACTCGCAGGTCCGGGATCTCCAGCGGTGTCGGCGAGGGCACGACCCGTCGCCACTTGTCGCCGTCGCGTGCGATCTGCCAGCCGGCCGCCGCCGCGCGACGCTCGGCCTCGTCCCGCTCGTAGACCGGCCCGACGAACTTGGTGGGATGAGCGAAGGCCGGGTCCTCGGGATCCACCACCACCTGGGTCAGCAGGGTCGCCACCGGGCGATCATGGTCGAGTGCGTTCTCCAGCTCCTGTTCGATCATGTAGCCGATCATGCCCTCGGTCTCGGCGCCCAGCACGTCCAGCGGATAGGCCTCGTCCGGCCGATAGGCCGCGCCCTGCAGCGCCAGCAGGCCCACCTGGGGACCGTTGCCATGGGTGATCACCAGTTGGTGACCAGCGCGCACGATGTCGGCCAGCGCGTGGACCGCCACCTGCACGTTACCGCGTTGCGCCGCGGCCGTCAGCGGCTCCCCGCGTTTCAAGAGGGCATTGCCGCCCAGTGCCGCCACCACCAGCATGTCAGCCTCCCAGGGTCGCGACGAGAATCGCCTTGATGGTACGCCGCCGATTCTCGAGATTGAATGCCATGCGACGTCCCCTTCCCTCTCAGACAGGATCACGACGTGTCGGGCAGCTCATGCAGCGCCCGCCGCCACGGCCACGGCCCAGCTCGGCACCGGGAATGACCAGCACCTCGATACCCGCCGCCTCCAGCGCCGCATTGGTGTCATCGTTACGGTCATAGCCCACGACGACACCGGGGCTCAACGCCAGCACGTTGTTGCCATCGTTCCATTGTTCGCGCTCCCGTTCTTCCGGGCTGTCGCCGCCGGTGGGCACCACTTCAAGCGAGCGATATCCCAGGACATCCGCGACCAGGTCGAACAGGTGGCGTGGGTCCCGCCGGAACGCCAGGGTCCTGTCGCCCTCGCCGGGACGCAGGTCGTAGCAGACCACCGCATCGGCGACCTCCTTGAAGGCGGTCACCACGTTGCCGCCACAGAACGTGAACACGGTATCGAGGTGCATGGCGG
>NZ_JAVLBC010000318.1:0-1968 GCF_031581305.1 Halomonas sp. | reverse complement strand
GTTGATAGTCGGGCGAGCCCGCCACCGGCCGGCCCTCGGTGAAGTAGGCCACCGGGTCCGTGCCGCCGATGGCCAGGCCGTCGCGCGTGAAGATGCGCCCGTCGGCCGCTGCCCCCAGCGACCAGGCCAGGCCAGCCACCAGGACGGCGGCCCTCCACCCATGCGTGCGTTTCATGATCTGCCTCCTCTCGACTCTGCGGTCACAGGGCTCTGTCGGGCAACGGCCCCCGGCCTTACAGGCGTCATGGCCGGCCTCGCAGGGGCAGGAGAGGGTATCCGTGTAAAATGGAATGTATTTCCAATAAATGGCCTTCTGGGCTACCATGGCAGTTCGATTCCCTGTCCTGGAGCCCTGCATGAGCTTTCACGTCTATCTTTCCGGCGAGATCCACACCGACTGGCGCGACGAGATCCGGCGCGGCGCCGAGGCTGCGGGCCTCGACGTGGTGTTTTCCGCGCCCGTGACCGACCATGACGCCAGCGACGCGGCCGGCGACCACCTGGGCGAGACACCCAGTCAGTTCTGGCGCGACCACCAGTCCTCCAAGGTCAACGCCATCCGCACCCGTACCCTGATCGAGAAGAGCGATCTCGTGGTGGTGCGCTTCGGCGACAAGTACAAGCAGTGGAACGCCGCCTTCGATGCCGGCTACTGCGCCGCCCTGGGCAAGCCCTACGTCACCCTGCACGGCGAGGAGATCGTCCATCCGCTCAAGGAGGTCGACGCCGAGGCACAGGCCTGGTGCACCACCACCGACCAGGTCGTGGAGATCCTGCGCCACGTGCTCGAGGCCTGAGCCGGCGCTTGGCTACACTGGGGGCGTATTCGCCGCCAGGAGGTCCTCCATGAGCATCGAGCTGAAGCGTGCCTTCGAGGCACCGAGTCGAGACGATGGCTACCGGGTGCTGGTCGACCGGCTCTGGCCCCGCGGGGTGGCAAAGGCCGATGCGCGAATCGACGAATGGCGCAGGGAGGTTGCCCCCAGCGACGAGCTGCGCAAGGCGTTCCATGACGGGGCCCTGGGCTGGGGCGAGTTTCGTCGCCGCTACCTGGCCGAGCTCAAGGCGCATCGCGAGACGCTGAGAGACCTGGCCGAGCGGGCCGCCAGCGACACCGTCACCCTGGTCTTCGCTGCAAGGGACGTTCGCCACAACAATGCCGTGGCCCTCAGGCAGTACCTGGCGATGCTGGGCAGATGAGCCGCGTGGCCGGTGACCGGGGGCTGACGTGGCCCTGTCCTGGCCGCCCGGGGAGGCTGTGCTAGCTTCAAGTGGAATGGCAGCCCGGCGAGGTGCTGGTGGTGCCCCTGGTCTGGCCCTGCGACAACGACATGGGCATCGTCAATGACTACTGGTATGACCAGGAGTCGGCAGACCTGAGTGCCTTCTCCTTTGCTCGTGTGCTGCAGCGCTTTCTGGAGTGGCGCGAGAGCGATCAGTTCGAGGTGGCCCCGACCCCCTGCCTCAAGCGCATCAACATTCTGGCTCACTCCATGGGCAACCGGGTGCTGCGCGAGACGATGCGTGTATGGCGCAAGTACTCCCTGCCGGGTGGGGTGCCGATGCTGTTCCGCAATACCTTCCTGATCGCCGCGGATATCGTCAACGAGTCGCTGGAGGAAGGGCACAGCGGCGAGCTGATCGTCCATGCCTCACGCAACGTCACGGTCTACTTCGCCTCCGATGACCTGGCGCTGCGCGCCAGCAAGGCCTCCAACCTGAAGAACCGCATCGCCTCCCGGCGCCTCGGCCACTCCGGCCCGGAGGACATGAGCCGAGTGGCGCGCAACGTCTTCGCTGTCGACTGCGACGACGTCAATACCCGCTATGACTACCCCAGGGGGCACTCCTACTTCCGTTCCGGCGAGGTGTTCGGCGAGCCGGGGGTGGTGTTCCTCCACCTGTTCGCCGCCCTGCGCAGCGGGCGCGTCTTCCCCGAGGACGAGACGCGCCGCATGACCATCCTGC
>NZ_JAVLBC010000317.1:0-1978 GCF_031581305.1 Halomonas sp. | reverse complement strand
GGGCGCCCACTCGAGGAATGACACCCCATGACCGCGCGCCCCTGGCTCCTGTGCCTGGCCACGGCCTGGCTGGCCGGCTGCCAATACTTGCCCGAGCAGCTGCAGTCGCCTTCCGCCCCCTCGCCCATCCAGAGCTCCTCTAGCGGCTCGGTGTTCTGCCATGCCGAGCTGCCGGACTTCGACAACGTGCCCTGCCTGCTCGATGATTGGGTGGCCTTTGGCCTGGCCTCCCAGCGCGGTGACCGGGTGTGGCGAGAGGCGACCCTGACGCGCCTTGGCGGCGAGAGGTCCGAACGTCGCCTGGCGCGGGCCGTACTGCTCGCCTGGGGCGACGAGCAACAGTGGGACCGCGCTGCGGCGCTCTACAAGGCCGACCTGCACGGTGCGCCCGCAGAACTGCAGCCGCTGCTGCGCTACTGGCTCAACGAGCTGGAGGGGCGTCGCCGCCTGGCCGGCCAGCTGGCCGAGAGCCGGAGCGGGCATGAGGCCGCCGTGGAGGAGAGGGAGGCGCTTGCCGAGGAGCTCGAGGCCATGGCCGAGAAGCTCGAGCAGCTCACCGAGATCGAACAGAGCATCAACCTGCGACAGCAGAATGAATGAACCGGGAGAGACGACATGAAGCAGACCGGACGCCTGCCCAACGCCGGTGCACCCGGCGCACGCATCCTGCTGGTGGATGACGACGTCAGCCTGTTGAAGCTGCTGGGCATGCGGCTCGAGAGCCGCGGTTACCGTGTCACTACCGCGGAGAGCGGACGCGAGGCCCTAAAGCGGCTGGAAGTCGCACGCCCCGACCTGGTGCTGTCGGACCTGCGCATGGACGAGATGGATGGTCTGGCGCTATTTCAGGAGCTCCAGCGCCGGGTGCCGGGCCTGCCGGTGATCATCCTCACGGCCCACGGCTCGATTCCCGATGCCGTGAGCGCCACTCGCCAGGGGGTCTTCGGCTTCCTCACCAAGCCGGTGGACCGAGACGAGCTCTTCACCGCCATCGACGATGCCCTGGCCCAGACCTCAACCTCCGGCACCGAAGGTGATGACCACTGGCGCGAAGCGATCATCACCCGCAGCCCCGAGATGGAGCGCATCCTCGAGCAGGGCCGCATGGTGGCCGCCTCCGATGTCAGTGTGCTGATCACCGGTGCTTCGGGATCGGGCAAGGAGCTGCTGGCCGGGGCCATCCACAAGGCCAGCCCGCGGGCCGACAAGCCCTTCGTGGCGATCAACTGCGGTGCACTGCCCGAGCAGCTGCTGGAGAGCGAACTGTTCGGCCACGCTCGGGGTGCCTTTACCGGGGCAGTGAGTGAGCACCGCGGTCTTTTCCAGGCGGCCGACGGCGGCACCCTGTTCCTCGACGAGATCGGCGACATGCCACTGACGCTGCAGGTCAAGCTGCTGCGCGCCCTGCAGGAGCGCCATATCCGACCGCTTGGCTCTACCACCTCGGTTCCCATCGACGTGCGCATCATCTCGGCGACCCATCGCGACCTCGACCGCGCCATGCACGAGGGGGAGTTCCGCGAGGATCTCTACTACCGCCTCAACGTGGTGAACCTGCGGCTACCGCCGCTCAAGGAGCGCGCTGAAGACGTGCCGCTGCTGGCCAAGCACTTGGTCGCCCAGGCTGCCGCCCGGCACAAGCCCTTCGTCAAGGGCTTCTCCCCGGAGGCGCTCAACCTGCTGGCCGCCTCTGCCTGGCCCGGCAACGTGCGCCAGCTGGTCAATGTGGTGGAGCAGTGCGTGGCCCTGACGACCTCGCCGATGATCCCAGAGGGGCTGGTAGCCCAGGCGCTGGCCGCCGAGGACAATGCCCTGCCGACCTTCAACGACGCCCGCGCCGGCTTCGAGCGCAGCTACCTGGTCAAGGTGCTCAAGATCATCGAGGGCAATGTTACCCAGGCGGCGCGCATCGCCGGGCGCAACGGCACCGACTTCTACAAGCTGCTGGCCCGCCATGACCTCGAGCCCAGTGCCTTCA
>NZ_JAVLBC010000316.1:0-1986 GCF_031581305.1 Halomonas sp. | reverse complement strand
CCGGTGTACAGAAGGCCGGCTTCGGCGTGCTCAACTTCCTGCAGACGATTCCCAGCATTGCCCTCTTCGGCCTGCTGCTTGCGCCCCTCGCCTGGCTGTCGGCGAACGTCGACTGGCTCGCCGCACTGGGCGTCAGCGGCATCGGCTGGGCACCGGCCCTGCTGGCCCTGGTCGGTTACAGCCTGCTGCCCATGGTGCGCAACACCTTCGTGGCGCTGGAGGCGGTCGAGCCCGCGGTCATCGACGCGGCACGTGGCATGGGGATGAGCCGCGGGCAGGTGTTTCGCCAGGTACGGCTGCCGCTGGCGCTGCCGTTGATCCTGGAGGGCATCCGCATCACCACTATCCAGGCCATCGGGCTGACGGCAGTGGCCGCGCTGATCGGGGCCGGCGGCCTCGGGACCTTCATCTTTCAGGGGCTTGGCCAGGCTGCCATGGACCTGGTGTTGCTGGGGGCACTGCCCATTCTGGTGCTGGCGCTGTTCGTTGACGCCCTGCTCGGGGCCCTGACCGAGATCCTGCGCCCGGGAGGGGCCAAATGATCGACCTCATCCATGTCACCAAGCGCTTCGGCGCCGCCATCGCGGTGGACGATATCTCGCTCAGCGTGGCCCAGGGGGAGCTCTGCGTACTGGTGGGGACCTCCGGGTGTGGCAAGTCGACCACGCTGCGCATGATCAATCGACTGATCGAGCACAGCGAGGGCGAGATTCACATCGACGGCCAGCAGATTCGACGCTTTCGCGAGGAGGACCTGCGCCGTCGCATGGGCTATGCGATCCAGAGCACGGGCCTCTTTCCCCACTGGACGGTGGCCCGCAACATCGGCCTGGTGCCGCGCCTGCTCAAGTGGCCGGCCGCCAGGATCCAGGAGCGGGTCGAGGAGCTCATGGCGTTGCTCGGGCTCTCCATGGCGGAGTTCGCCCACAAGTACCCGCACCAGCTCTCCGGCGGCCAGGCGCAGCGGGTGGGCGTCGCCCGGGCGCTGGCGGCGGACCCCGATATCCTGCTGATGGACGAGCCCTTCGGCGCCCTGGACCCGCTGACCCGAGAAGGTCTGCAGGAGGAGCTGCGCGCGTTGCAGTCGCGGCTCGAGAAGACCATTGTCTTCGTCACCCACGACATGGACGAGGCGCTGCGCCTGGCCGATCATCTGGTGGTGATGCATCAGGGGCGGATCGTGCAGCAGGGACGGCCCCTGGAGCTGCTTCGCGAACCGGCGGATGGGTTCGTCGAGTCGCTGCTCGGCGGCGAGGATCGTGGCCTGAAGGAGGCGGCGCTGCTCCCGGTCAGCCAGCGGATGTTGCCGTTGGGGCCGCGCCTGCTGTCTCGCGAGCGGGTCGGCCAGCATGCCAGCCTGCGTGAGGCGCTCTCGGTGATGCTGTGGCGCCATGCGGAGCGGCTCACCGTGGTGGATGATGATGACATGCCGGTAGGGGAACTTTCCCTGCGCCGGCTGGTGGGAGGACGCGGCGATGACTGAGTGTCGCCGCTGGGTCCTGCCGCTCGGGTGGCTGGCGCTGCTGTTGGCGGCGACGCTGGGCATGGGACAGCTGGAGGGGCTGTTTCGCTGGATCGAATCCGACAGCCGCCAGGTGATCTACGCCCGTGCCGACTTCGTGACCCTGTTGGGCCGTCACCTGCTGGTGGTGAGTGTGGCCGCCGTGCTGGCCATCCTGGTGGGGGTGGGCGCCGCCATCGCCGCGACTCGCCGCTGGGGGCGGGACTTCCTGCCGCTGGTCAGCCAGCTGGCGTCCATGGGCCAGACCTTCCCGCCCGTCGCGGTGCTGGCGCTGGCGGTGCCGGTGCTGGGCTTCGGCACCCTGCCGATCATCGTGGCGCTGCTGCTCTACGGCCTGCTGCCGATCGTGCGCAACACCCTGGCCGGGCTCGAGGGCATCAACCCCGGGGTGATGGAGGCGGCGCGCGGCATGGGCATGAGTGGCGGCCAGATCCTGCGCCAGGTGGAGTTGCCGCTGGCCGCGC
>NZ_JAVLBC010000120.1:0-10017 GCF_031581305.1 Halomonas sp. | reverse complement strand
GAAGCGGATCTCGCCGCCCAGGCGCTCGAACTCGGCGGCCATCGCCCGAGTGACCTCGGCGTAGTCGACGATGCCGCTGGAGGGCACGAAGATGCCGGCGATGCCGGTGATGTTCGGCTCGCGCTCCTTGAGCGCCTCACTGGAGAGCCACTCGCGCTCCAGGCCGTTGGCCGCGGTGCGCTCCCATAGCGCCTCCATGCGCTGCTTCTCCTGCTCGTTGGTGGCCACCAGCAGCTTGCCGCAGGTGTCGTAGGCGATGCCGTGGGCGTCGCAGAAGGCCTTGGTGGCCCGGTTGCCCTCCAGGCAGAAGCGCGCCTTGAGGCTGCCCGGCGTGTAGTAGACACCGGCGTGGATCACGCCGCTGTTGTGGCCAGTCTGATGTCGGGCCGCCCCGCCCTCCTTCTCCACCACCAGCATGCGGCGATCCGGATAGGCCTGCTTGAGCTGCATGGCGGTGGACATGCCCAGGATGCCGCCGCCGATGATGATGAAATCGTACATGCCGTTCTCGCACCTCCAATGAGACGGCCACGCCGTCGTCACGGCGTGGCCTCGTCAGGGTACCCCGTCGTTCGGGGCACGGCACCTCAGACCTGGCGCGGGTTGCGCAGGGTCTTGGCATGGGTGAAGTAGCCCCGCTGGCGCATCAGCTCACGGCGCAGGTCCGGGTGAGACGTAAAGCGGTCACGGCCGTGCAGCCAGAAATGATTGTTGATCAGCAGGAAGCTGCCCACCGGGTTGGGCACCGAGAGGATCGCCGGGCTGTTCTCGAGCGACTCGGAGAGGTCGGTCAGCCAGTTGCCCTCCTCGAAGTCCTTGGGCTGCACGAACTGGTCGATGTAGGACATGATCGGCAGACCGCTGGCGTCCACGTCGAAGACCGCGTGGTAGATGTCCTTGGCAACATTCTTGCTGGGCGGCGCGGTCCAGCGCATCTCCCGGCGTGCCAGAGGATGGTGGTAGAAACGCGCCAGCCCCTCCCAGTCGTCCAGGTGCAGCAGTAGCGAGTTGCCGCCTTCCATGTGCTGCTCGTCGATCTTCATCATCAGCACATAGTCGGTGTCCTGCTCGACAAAGGTACCGTCGTTGTGCAGCTCCATGACCCGATGCGGCTGACGCAGGTAGGAGTCGGAGTCATCGACGTTCTTGACCACGAAGCGTGCGTAGTACTGGCCGCTCATGGCGTCGTAGTTGGAGCGCCCCATCAGGTGAGCCACGGCGGTGGCCACCTTGACCATCTCGTCGGCTTGCTCGACGGCGTCCAGCCCTTCGGGAACCACCTGGAAGCCACCGGTGGCGCGGTCCACCAGCGTATTGACCAGCACCGGCTGCAGAGTGTTGTCGCACAGGTCGTCGAGGATCTTCGCCACGCGGAAGCGCAGCATGGACTTGTACTCCAGCGCCTGCACCGGCCACTCGGCGACAGCCTCCAGGAAGGCCTCGACCACCTCGCGGCTGATGGTCAACTGCAGCAGGCGCGGCGACTGGGAGGACGGCGCCAGGGTGAAGCCGCGGATATCGGCGGGCAGGGGCATGGCGGTCTCGGGAAGCTGGGTCAGTACGGTCATGTCAGGGGCTCCATGGCATTACGTGGACACAATATAAAAATATAGATATTTTTATATTGTGTCAAAAATAAAGGACGCCCATTGGCCGTCCTTAATCCCCTGGCTTTCAGGGCCGCACCGGAACCCGCCGGTGCGGCCCGTCAGGAGATGACTTCAGCGACCGGGATAGGGATCGGCGCCAGCCAGCTCGCGGTTCATCATGGTGTCGCTGTAGGCGATGCCATAGCGGGCCCGCGACCAGGCGTAGAGGACCAGCCCGATCAGCATCCACCCGGCGAACATGAACCACTCGATGGTGGAGAGCGCCGAGGGGCTGCCCGGCAGGTACATGCCGATCAGCACGACAGACAGGATCACCGACAGGGCACCCACGGTCTTGCCACGGCGGACCCGGAAGGGCCGCGCCATCTCCGGCTCTCGCCGGCGCAGCACCACGAAGGAGAGCGCCACGAAGAGGTAGGCGATGACAATGCCCAGGCCACCGGCCACCACCAGCCAGACCAACGCCTGGCGGCCGAAGAAGGGCGCAATGCTGGAAAGGATACCCATCACCAGGATAGCGTTGGTCGGAGTGCGGTGCGTCGGGTGAAGCTTGGCCAGGAAGGCCGGCAGCATGCCGGAGTGCGCCAGGGCATAGATGGCTCGTGAGCCGCCGATGTAGAAGGCATTCCAGCTGGTGATGATGCCCGCGATTCCGGCCAGGATCATCAGGTTGCCGGCCCAGGGTGCCTGGAAGGCCGCCTGCATGGCATCCGGCACCGCCAGCGAACTGGCACCAAGGGCCTCGGGATCGAGCATCAGTGCGGTCCCCAGGATGATGAAGGCGTACCAGAACACCGCCAGGATCACCGAGATCATCAAGACCCGGCCAATCTCGCGGAATGGCAGGTTGATCTCCTCGGCGGCCTGCGGGATCACATCGAAGCCCACGAACATGAAGGGCACCATGATGATCACCATCATGATGCCACCCATCACACCCTCCTCGACGCTGAACAGCGGCTGCATGGTCTCGGTGCTGCCCTGGAACAGGGCGCCGGTGATGAACAGGATGCCGACCGCCAGGATCAGCAATGTCACCACCTTCTGGACCAGCGCGGCGGTGCGTACGCCGATGTAATTGATCCACATCATCAGCACCGACCCGGCCACGCCGACGGCGACCCAGGTGGCCTTCACGTCCCAGCCGGCGATGTTCCACATCTGGCCCACGGCATAGTTCGGAAAGAGGTGCTCCACCACGGTGGGCAGTGCCACGGCCTCGAAGGCCACTACGCTCACGTAGCCCAGGGTGATGGCCCAGGTGCAGAGAAAGGAGGCAAAGTGCCCCATGGCCCGGTAGCTGTAGACGTGCTCGCCCCCGACCTGGGGCATCGCCGAGGCCAGCTCGGCATAGGTCAGCCCCACCAGCACGATGATCAGCCCGCCGATCAGGAAGGCGGTGATGGCCCCCAGGCTGCCGGCCGACTGGATCCAGCTGCCGGTCAGCACGATCCAGCCCCAGCCGATCATGGCGCCGAAGGCCAGGGCCAGCACGTCCTTGCGGGCAAGGACTCGCGTCAGGTGCGTCTCCGTGGACGTCTCGTTGTTCATGTCAGCCTCTTGGTCGATTGTCGATTGCCGCGATGTAAGATTTTTTCACAAAACATCGACAAAAATAGTAAACGAACGACAAACGTTCAAGAAATATTGAACACCCGGTGACTAGACATTTGTCGCAGCCGACCCATGCCGGTCGCGAAATCCCCGCAAGGCAGGACGATGCCTTTCCTCGGGCGTCCTTACAGTATAAGGATATGCGTATCCAGAGGTTGCCACCGCCGCCACATGCCGGCCATCGGCGGGACCGCCCGGCTAGTTCGATATTCTGCACACCCTTGCCCCGGACCACGAACCCCGCGATGCCCCCGTCTCACACCAAAAATCACCGAATCGATACTGGCAAAATCGCCGTATAGACCCCATAGTGTGGCTGTCGAAACCGCCCACTGGAGCATCATGAGCACGGCACGACATACCGCATACGCGGAACCCACCGACCCCCCGCGAAGCTGCCCTGACCTTGATGTCAGGGACCTGGAAAAACGGTCACGCCTCATGCGCATCATCACGCGGCTGATCGCTGTATCGGACCTCGGCAGCCGAGAAATCGCCCGCCGCGCCGGTCTGCCGATGCAGAAGATAAGCGACCTCCTCTCGGGGAAGCTGGAGCATCTCACCATCGACGAGCTCCGCCTCGTCTACCGCACCATCGACCCGAGCGGCTCACCGCCCTGATCGCACCCTCCCGCGGGAGGCTGACACGATGACGAACAGCGAACGCTCCGCCTTGCAGGCGGGGCGTTTTTTCTTGCCTGACCGACCATCTTTAAAACTTTTAAAATCAAAGACTTGCACCAGGATTACGCCAGGGTTAAGAGATTGCCAATAATCCCTTGATCGACATCAAGTGCCTGGACCTTGGTCGCAGGTAGCCTTCCGGTATCGACCTTGACCCGTCAGGCGGCAACCCCGCCCCACCCAGGCCACCGGAGGCGCCATGGACCCCATTCGCCGTTCCCTTCTCGGCCAGCTGGCCCGCCTCAGCGCGGGCGCCGCGATGGTGCCGCTCTCGAGCGTCGCCAGCGCCGGCATCAACCAGCAGCCACCCCGCCGTGAAGGCGATCCCAGCAAGCGCTACGGCATGCTCATCGATCTGCGCCAGTGCATCGGCTGCCAGGCCTGCACCGTGTCGTGCCATATCGAGAACGCCGCCCCGCTGGGCAGCTTCCGCACCACCGTCTCCCAGTACGAGGTGGAGCACCAGGAGACCGGCGAGGTCGCCACCTTCATGCTGCCCAGGCTCTGCAACCACTGCGAGAACCCGGCCTGCGTGCCGGTCTGTCCGGTGGAGGCCACCTACCAGCGCCAGGACGGCATCGTGGTGGTCGACAGCGACCGCTGCGTGGGCTGCGCCTACTGCGTCAACGCCTGCCCCTACGACGCGCGCTTCATCAACGAGCGCACCCAGACCGCCGACAAGTGCACCTTCTGCGCCCATCGCCTGGAGGCCGGCCTGCTGCCGGCCTGCGTGGAGAGCTGCGTGGGCGGCGCGCGGATCATCGGCGACATGCGCGACCCACAGAGCCAGATCAGCCGCATGATCGCCGAGCATCGCGACGAGCTGATGGTGCTGCAGCCCGAAAAGAACACCCTGCCCCAGGTTTTCTACCTCGGCATGGACGAGCGCTTCGTCACTCGCCCCGACGCCGAGCCGGTGGCCCTGGACGTCCTCGACCCCCACGGCAAGGAGATGGGCTATGAATTCCGCCATTGAGCTGCTCGCCCCGCGCTATGACATCGCCTGGTACCCCTGGGCGGTGCAGTACTTCTTCATGATCGCCCTCTCCTACGCCAGCCTGTGGTTGGCCGCCCCGGCGCTGGTGTTCGGTCGCGCAAGGTGGCTGCCCACCGCGCGCCTGGCGCTGCTGGCCTGCCTGACCACCACCCTGGTGGCCCCGGTGGCGCTGCTCGCCGACCTGCACCAGCCGCTGCGCTTCTGGCACTTCTACGCCTACGCCAACAGCCACTCCTGGATGTCCGTCGGCAGCCTGGTCCTGCCGCTCTATCTCGTGGGCGTGATCGTACTGGCGTGGCTGGCCTGGCGCCCGGCACTGCAGGCCCATCGCCAGGCACCCGGCATCGCCGGGTTCATCGCCCGCTGGCTGTCGCTGGGCGACGCCCCGACCCCGCGCGCCCTGATGGTGCTGGTGGGCCTGGGCACCCTGGCGCTCTCCACCGGCATCATGCTCTACACCGGCGCCGAGGTGGCCATCGTCAAGGCCCGCCCGCTGTGGCACACCGTGTGGCTGCCGCCAATGTTCGTCGCCACCGGCGTTATCGCCGCCGCCGGCCTGGTCCTGGTGCTCAACCGGGTGGCCGGCGAGCGCAGCACCACGGTCATTCGGCAGATGCTCAGGGTGATGCTGGGGGCCTGCCTGGTCGCCGCGCTGGTCGCCGGCAGCTGGTTCCTCGACGGCATCAATGCCCACGTCGGCTCGGTGGCCGCGGCCATGGAGTCGGTGCGCGACAGCGCCGAGTGGCGCAGCACCGCCCTGTGGGGCGGTCTCACCGGCGTGGCCCTGTTCGGTGCCGTGCTTTTCCTGCTCACCCGCCCCGCCGCACGCCGCCCGGCGCTGTTCGCCTGGGCCTGGGTGCTGGGCCTGGTGGCGCTGCATGTGGGCTGGATGTTCCGCTGGGTGGTGCTGATGGACGTGCAGACCGTGGCCCGCCACAGCGCCGGCTTCCACCACTACGGCATCCCCGCCGGCTCCTCCGGCATCCTGGGCATCGTCGGCACCTTCGGCCTGTGGCTCGCCGCCATCCTGCTGATCGATCTCTTCGTGCCGTGGCGCCAGGCCCGCCAGGGCGGCAGTGCCGCCGACATTCCCCCCGCACAACCCGACGCCCACAGCGCTGCGGAAACCACTGAAGGAGCCCCCGGCCATGGCTAAGTTCCCTGTCGATACCTCACGCCGTCGCTTCATGAAAGGCGCCGTCGCCGCCGGCGGTGCCGCCACCTTCGCGGCCGGCTATGCCGACCCGCTGCTCAAGATGGGCAAGGGGATCACCGGCAGCGCCGGCGAAAAACCTGAGCACCGCATCCACGGCAACTCCCTGGCGCCGGAGTACACCGTCGACCCGGCCAGCGGCGAGCTGACACTCAACCCGGACCAGCGCCTCGCCTTCACCGTCTGCTACGGCTGCACCACCAAGTGCGGGGTGCGGGTGCGCGTCGACAATGCCACCGATCAGGTGCTGCGCGTCGCCGGCAACCCCTACAACCCGCTCTCCGCCGACGAGCACCTGCCGATGCGTACCCCGGTGGCCGAAGCCCTGCGCGGGCTGAGCGCCTATGGCGACCAGGGTCAGCAGAACCGCTCCACCGCCTGCGCCCGCGGCAACGCCATGATGAGCCAGATCGACAGCCCCTTCCGCGTCACCCACTGCCTCAAGCGGGTCGGTGGGCGCGGCGGCCGTGAATGGCAGAAGGTACCCTTCGAGCAGGTCATCGAGGAGATCTGCGAGGGCGGCGACCTGTTCGGCGAGGGGCACGTGGACGGGCTGCGTGCCATCCACGATGTCGACACCCCCATCGACCCGGAGAACCCCGAGTATGGCCCGAAGGCCAACCAGCTGATGGTGATGGAGGCCACCGACTATGGCCGCTCGGCACTGCTCAAGCGCTTCGCCTTCAACGCCTTCGGTACCCGCAACTACGGCCACCACGGCTCCTACTGCGGCCTGGCCTTCCGCATGGGCTCCGGCGCCGTGATGAACGACATGCAGAAGTTCGCCCACGTCAAGCCGGACATCCAGAACGCGCGCTTCATCATGTACATTGGCTGTGCGCCCAGCCAGGCCGGCAACCCCTTCAAGCGCCAGGGGCGGCTGATCGCCCAGGCACGTGCCGCCGGCACCCTGGAGTACGTGGTGGTCGATCCCGGCCTCAACGCCTCGGTCTCCCATGCCGACGAGCACAACCGCTGGGTGCCGATCCGCCCGGGCACCGACAGCGCCTTCGCCATGGCGGTGATCCAGTGGCTGCTCGACAACGAGGGGTACGCCAAGGACTTCCTGGCACTGCCCGGCCAGCCCGCTGCGGACGCCGCCGGCGAGGTGACCCACACCAATGCCACCCACCTGGTGATCGAGTCCGAGGGCCACCCCCGCCGCGGCCGCTTCCTGCGCGCCAGTGACCTGGGCCTGGACGAGGCCGACAGCGACGCCGACGTGCCCATGGTGGTGGCCGACGGCGAGCTGGTGAAGAGCACTGACGCGATGGCCGCCGAGCTCTTCGTCGACCGCGAGGTGGAACATGCCGACGGGGAGAACGTGCGAGTGAAGAGCAGCATGACCCTGCTGCGCGAATCCGCCAACGCGTACTCCCTGGCCGAGTATGCCGAGCACTGTGGCATCCCCGAAGCCACCATCGTCGACCTGGCAGAGCGCTATGCCCGCCACGGTCGCCGCGCGGTGACCAACTGCCACGGCGGCATGATGTCCGGCAATGGCTTCTACGCCGCCTTTGCGGTGCAGATGCTCAACGTGCTGGCCGGCAACCACAACCGCAAGGGCGGCAGCGCCCCCGGCGGTGGCCAGTTCAACGGCGTGGGCGAAGGCCCCCGCTACGACCTGGCCAACTTCCCCGGCAAGCGCGGCCCCAAGGGGATCTTCCTCTCTCGCTCACGCTTCCCCTACGAGAAGTCCTCCGAGTACCGGCGCAAGGTGGCCGCCGGGGAGAACCCCTACCCCGCCCGCGCCCCCTGGCGCTCGCTGGCACCGCCCACCCTCACCGAGCACCTGCCCTCGGCGCTGGACGGCTACCCCTACCCGATCAAGGCGGTGATCGGCTGCATGGCCAACCCCATCTACGGGCAGGCGGGCCTGGAGGCACTGATCGCCGACAAGCTCAAGGACCCCAAGCGTCTGGGGCTCTACGTCGCCGTCGATGGCTTCCTCAACGAGACCAATCGCTACGCCGATTACATCGTGCCGGACTCGGTGATGTACGAGGTGTGGGGCTTTACCGGCGCGTGGCGCGGCACCCTGGGCAAGATGACCACCGCCTGCTGGCCGGTGGTGGAACCGCGCCAGCAGAAGACCGAGGAAGGTGAGCCGGTTTCCATGGAGAGCTTCTTCATCGCCACCGCCAGACGCCTCGGGCTCCCCGGCTTCGGCGAGGGCGCGATCCCCGACGCCGACGGTAACCTGCACCCGCTCAACCGCGCCGAGGACTTCTTCCTGCGCGCCGCCGCCAACGTGGCCATGCAGGGCGAACCGCTGCCCGACGCCGACGAGAGCGACATCACCCACGGCGGCCTGGCCCCGCTGCTGCCGAGGCTTGCGCGTACCCTCAAGCCCGAGGAGCGCGGCCCGGTGGCCTACCTCTACGCCCGGGGCGGCCGCTTCGAGGACGTCAAGGACCACTTCAAGGGCGAGAACCTCACCAGCGCCTGGAAGCGTACCCTGTGCGTCTACAACGAGCAGGTGGGCACCAGCATCAACACCCAGACCGGCGAGTCAAATCGCGGCGTACCCCGCCACGCCCTGCCGCCGCTGGCCGACGGCCGCGCCATGCGCGAGGTATTCACCGAGGAGGCGTGGCCGCTGCTGGCGTTCTCGTTCAAGTCGAACCTGATGAACTCCTACGCCATCGGCCTCGAGCGGCTGCGCATGATCAAGCCCTACAACCCGGTGATGATGCACCGCCAGGACGCCGAGCGCTTCGGCATCAGTCACGGCGACACCATCCGCATCGAGAGCCCCGGCGGCAGCGTGACCGCCCTGGCGCTGGTCGGTGAGGGCGTAATGCCGGGCGCGCTGGGTATCGAGCACGGTTATGGCCACCGCGATCTGGGGGCCATCCCCCACGTGATCGACGGCGAGTCCCAGCCGGACCTGGAGTGGCTGCGCGCCGGCATCAACATCAACGACCTGGGCTTCAAGGACCCCACCCGCCGCGTGGACGGCACCTGGCTCGAGCCCATCAGCGGCGCCGCCGTACGCCAGGGCCTGCCCATCCGGGTGACCCGACTCGATGCCTGACGTCGAACCAGGCGACGACGTCATGCCGAACGCCGGCATGGCGTCGCGTCATCGATTTGCCTTTAGACTGTGGCGGCAACGCCAATGCCCCACCAATCTCGAGCGACCCTGACCATGCAGCACCCGCAGCACCCCCTGGGGTTACAAGCATTAAGGGATATCGTCCTCGTCGGCGGCGGGCACACCCATGTGGGGGTGCTCAAGCGCTTCGCCATGAAGCCCGAACCGGGCGTGCGGCTTACCCTGATCTGCCGCGACACCCACACCCCCTACTCGGGCATGCTGCCGGGCTACGTCGCCGGGCACTACGGCTACGACGACGTGCATATCGACCTGCGCCGGCTGGCGGAATATGCCGGGGCCCGCTTCTTCGCCGACGAGGCCGTGGGCATCGACCACGACGCGCGCAAGGTGCTCTGCCGCTCGCGCCCGCCGGTGTCCTACGACTGGCTGTCGATCAATATCGGCTCGACGCCGCGCGTGGATACGATCGGCGGGTCCGCCGAGCATGCTGTCCCCGTCAAGCCGATCCACCGCTTCAACGACCGCTGGCTGACGCTGCTCCAGCGCATCGAGGCGCTCGCCGGCACGACTCGGGTGGCGGTGGTCGGCGGCGGCGCCGGCGGGGTCGAGCTGCTGCTGGCCATGCAGTACCGGCTGGGCCGCGAGTTGTCCGCCCGGGGGCGCGACCCGGCCGAGCTCCACTTCGCGCTCTTCACCCGCGGCGAGCACATCCTGCCGACCCACAATGCCCGGGTGCGCCGGCACTTCGAGACCACGCTGCGCCGCCGGGGCGTCGAGGTACATACCGGCACCGAGGTGGTCGCCGTCGAGGAGGGCCGGCTGCAGGCGGATGACGGCC
>NZ_JAVLBC010000119.1:1471-10025 GCF_031581305.1 Halomonas sp. | reverse complement strand
GTCGTCGACCACCATCCACTGGCGGTCGTAGGCCAGGCCGCGCTCGGTCAGCTCGGCCCGGTCAAGCATGATGCCGCCCAGCGACTTCACGGGATAGTTGGCGAGCTGGGTGATCTTCACGGGGCACTCCTCGTACCGATGGACTCCCGCATCATGCCGCCTCGTGGCTCCCGGGAACAGGGCCGGCGGGCCGGGCACATCAACGCTCGTCACCTCAGCCGCACCCCTGCCCCTGCTGGATGGGCGGGCAAGGCACACTGCCATAGGAGCAGAATACGCAGCAGTCGCCGGGCCTGGGCCTGAGCAGACGATGACACGCCTCGCACTCGTAGAAGTGCTGGCAGGCATCGGTAGGCATCGTCTCGATCCTGGTGTGCCCGCATTCGGGGCAGGTGAGGGTCGATTCCCGGATGATCTCGGCCATCGTCTCTCTCCTCTCAGTGGTCGCGGGCAGGCGAAACCCTAGAGCCGGCGGGTCTCGACCACATAGCCGATGATCGGATAGCCCGCCTTGCGGGCGGCCTTCTCGGCTTCCAGCTGAGCCTCAATCTTCGAGATGCTGGAGGAGATGTGCTCGAAGACGCTATCGAGCTCCAGCGGCTTGGTGCGCACCGCCAGTTTTACCAGGTGGCCGGTCTTGGGCGCGCCGGACGGCTTGCTGCGTGCGGCCTTGGGGGCAGGGTTCGCGTCGGCAGGCCACTCGGGGGGCGAGGTCGCCGCCTTGCGCCGGGTCTCCTGCTCATTGTCCATGAAGGCGTTGATCTCGCGACGCATCTGCTGCTCGAATTCGCTCAGTTCCGTTTCCATCGTGTCTCCGTCAGCCACTGTAATGGCGCGAGTGTACCAGAACTCGCGCGGTTGCAACCCCTGCGGCCACGTCCAGCGTGCCGCTGGTCAGTGAGCCCTACCTCGCCCAAGGGCGGGGTTCGGCCAGGAGCTGACATTCAACATATTCTATGTGTAACGCCTGGTGTAACCAACTGCGCAACCAAACTTGCCGCGTTAGCGCCGCAGCCGTTCTCGCAGTCTGGTTTACCCCATTGATGGATGGTTTTTCCTTTATTTATCGATGAGTTGCGCTGCGGCCAGAAGACCTGCTTTTATTATTAAATTCTCCGGGATAGATTCAAATGTATTTTCACCATAAGATATTGTCCGGCACTCGGAACTCCCACAAACATCACAGCATTTACTTTTTCCTGTTTCACCGCCTACCCACTCCTCAAGAAGCTTACCGTTGATCAATATGCTATTAGACTGGAGAGGGTTATTAGAAAATTCTGGTAAATCTATTTCTTTTTCCACTAACTCAACTTCAATACCCAACTCCGTCAACGTATTTTTAAGTTTTAAACCTCCAATTCTCACTGCCTCTCCTGTATCACTACACCGTGGACAGGTTTGTTTTTTATCGTTAAGCAGCCTTTGCCACTGAATTGTCAGCTTTTTCATTATTTTCTCCATCTAAGAGCTGTATTAGATAGCGTGCTCGATATCACACTTGAACCCGCACGTGCGTTCAACAGTGTTGATACTGCACGCCAACTCCTCTCCAACCCACTTCAATTACTTGAAATCAAGTATAGCTCGGAAGCATAACACCAATCATCGTGCCGGCTACATAACACCGACGAGCGTGACCGCTGCCTTTTCCGGCATATCTTCCTTGGATTGAAAGCGGCCGTTCATTTGCGCAGAAAGAACCGTGCATGCCCGATTGTTCGCAAACTGGTATTCACATGTTACCATTTTATCTAACCTAGAAAAGACCCATGCATCACCAGCATAGCCGATTAGCTTCAAAGTTACGGTGCCAACCATCAACGCTGCTACAGTATGCGAAATCGCCGATTGGCCATGTCAGTGATTGGCTATATCGCCTGCAAAACGTGGCTTGCATGGTCAGGAAAAGGCCGAACGGAGATTTCCGCCCGGCCGGAGAAGAGGGCCACGCGGCCGTCACGAGACCTCGAGGGCGACCTTGAGCACGCCGTCGCGCTGGTGGGAAAAGAGGTCGTAGGCGTCGACGATCTTTTCCAGCGGGTAGCGGTGAGTGACCGGCTCGTGGCCCACGATCAGGCCCCTCTCCACCGGGTACTCGCCCTTGAGGATATGCACGTCGGTGCCGCAGATGGTGGTGGTGGACACCCGGACCAGGGCGTCGTTGGGGCCGATGTCGGGAATCGGGCGATCGTCGATCTCGATGCGGCCGGGTTCAACGAACACGGCGGCTTTCATCATGGCGGGCATGGCTAAGGCTCCTGGGGCGTGGAGGATAAGGTGCCCTTCATCTATAGCAGGCGTCAGGCGCGCGCGCCCTCAACCCGCATGAATATCATGTTGCAATGCCGCGAAGGGGCTCGCCACCGCCGCTCCCCTTCCCAGCGCACACCGCCCGCCGTAACCTGTCGGCTCATCCCCCTCGCCTCGTCATCCAAAGGAACTGGAATGTCCCCCGCCGATACCCTGCGCCTGCTGCTGCTTTCCTCGCTGTGGGGCCTGTCGTTCATCTTCATGCGGGTGGCGTCACCCGAGTTCGGCCCGGTGCCGCTGGTGCTGGTGCGCATGGGGGTTGGCGCGGCGCTGCTGGTCCCCTTGCTGCTCAGCGTTCGCTACCTCAGGCTGGTGCGCGAGAACGCCGGCAGGCTCTTCCTGCTGGGCTTGATCAACCATGTACTGCCCTTCTCGCTGCTGGCGCTCGCCACCACTCGACTGGAGGCGGGCTTCACCTCGCTGATCAATGCCACCACGCCGATCTTCACGGCCCTGCTCGGGGCGCTGTTCTTTGCCACGCCCATCCAGCGCCAGCAGCACCTGGGACTGGCCATGGCGCTGTTCGGGGTCTATGTGCTCTCGGCCGACCGGCTGGACTTCGCCCTGGGCGGCGATGGCTGGTTCATCCTTGCCGTGCTGGGGGCTACCTTCTGCTACGGGGTGGCCGGCAACTACTCGAAGACCTATCTCACTCACCTGCCGGTGCGAGTACTGGCCGCCGGCAGCACCACCATGTCGGCGCTGATCCTGCTCGTTCCGGGGCTGCTGCTCTGGCCCGCGGAGCCGATCAGTGGCCAGGCCTGGGCCAACGGCCTGGCGCTGGCGGTGCTCAGCACCACGGTGGCCTTCCTGCTCTACTTCGGCCTGATTGCCAGTGCCGGGGCCACGGCCACCTCCACGGTGACCTTCCTGGTGCCGGTCAGCGCCCTGGTGTGGGGTTACCTGCTGCTGGACGAACGTCTCAGCCTGCAGATACTGGCCGGCATGGCGATCACCCTGGCCGGCACCGCCATCGCCACCCGCATGATCCGGCGACGCCGTCGCCGGATGGCCTAGACTGTCCACGGAACTTCCTTGAGGGGAGCGCCATGCCCCATGCCGACTTCCGGTTCCATGACCGGCTGAACGACTTCCTGCCGCCGGCATCGCGCGATGCATCCTTCTTCCGTGACGTGTCGCGCCGGGCCGCCATCAAGGATGTGATCGAGTCCCTGGGCGTCCCCCATACCGAGGTGGACGTCATCCTGGTCAACGGGACCTCGGTGGGCTTCGAGCACATTCTCGCCGGTGGTGAGCGGGTGGAGGTCTACCCCTGGACCGTTGCCCCGCCGAAAGCCCGCCATCTGCGGCCTCGCCCACCGTCATGCCCGCGTTTCCTGGCGGATGCCCAACTGGGCCGCCTCGCCCGCCACCTGCGTCTGCTCGGCTTCGATTGCTACTATCGCAACGACATCGGCGATGCCGAGCTGGCCGTCCAGGCCGACGAGGAGCAGCGCGTGGTACTGACCCGCGACCGCCGGCTGCTCAAGCGCAAGCGCATCCATCTTGCCCATTACGTGCGCAGCGACGAACCCTGGCAGCAGGTCGAGGAGGTGTGCAGGGAGTTCGACCTCGCCCCGGCCTTCGCGCCCTTCACCCGCTGCACGCACTGCAACGGCCGCCTGGCCGTCGTCGACAAGGCGTCAGTGATCGACCGGCTCGAACCCCTGACAAAACAGCACGTGGACGATTTTTTGCAGTGCGAGACCTGCGGCCAACTCTACTGGCACGGCAGCCATGTCTCGCGAATGAAGGCGCGGGTGGAGCGGCTGCGACAGACGCTGGCGCAACCTCCGGAATAAGGCCGTCCCACCCAACCATTCGGGTGGGGGGTTGAACTCGGGCGATCTGGGCCAGAGGGTAGTACCCAGTGCAAAACACACCGGATGTATGCCCCTGGTGGCAATCCGCCGGATCAAAACCTGCCGTTCATCCCCAGGGACATTCGTAATCCGAATAACTGGACTTACGAGGAGGGTTTCCCATGGTGGATCGTTTCGACCCCTATCCCACTCGCCTGACCGACTACCGCGCACCACTCCCCCGCCGGGAGCCCGTGGTGCATGCCCGCAACCAGCGCCGCTGGGAGGGCCCGCTGGACGAGGTGGCCCTCTCGCGCTACGAACGGGACGGTTTCCTGTGGTTCGACGGGTTCTTCTCCCGGGACCGCATCGAGCCGTTCTTCGAGGAGCTCCAGGAGATGGCCAACGACGAGTCGCTGATGCGCTCCGACCAGGTCATCCAGGACCCGGCCAGCGGCGCCATTCGTTCCGTGTTCGGCATGCACCAGCTCTCGGAGCACTTCGACCGCCTGACCCGTGACCCGCGCATCCTCGGCATGGTGCGACAGCTGCTGGGCAGCGAGGTCTATATCCATCAGTCGCGCATCAACGACAAGTACGGCTTTCAGGGCAGCGGCTTCGACTGGCATTCGGATTTTGAGACCTGGCATGCAGAGGATGGTATGCCACGCATGCGGGCGGTGAGCGCCTCGCTGATGCTGACCGACAACAGCGAGTTCAATGGGCCGCTGATGCTGATTCCCGGCTCCCACCGCCAGTTCGTGCCCTGCATGGGCGAGACGCCCGAGGCGAACTGGCGGGAGTCCCTCAAGGCCCAGAAGATCGGGGTGCCCGATCAGAGGGCCCTGGCCGGCCTGGCCGAGCACGGTGGCATCCAGGCGCCCAAGGGGCCGGCAGGCTCGCTGCTGCTGTTCGAGTGCAACACCCTGCACGCCTCGAACGAGAATATGTCGCCCTGGCCCCGCTCCAACCTGTTCTTCGTCTACAACAGCGTGGACAACGCCCTGGAGGAGCCCTATGCGGCCCCATCGCGGCGGCCGGAATTCCTGGCCACGCGTGGCAACATAGAGCCGCTGACGATGCATGACGACTTCCCGGAACTCTCCGGACAGGGCGTCGACCCGCTGCACTGACTCGTTCCGGGACCCCGGCCCCGCATGACAAGACGGCCGTGGCACCACTGCCACGTCCGCCTTGTCATTTCAGGCTCGCACAGCGTCAGAAGTGCGGCTTGCGCTTCTCGAGGAAGGTGCTCATGCCCTCGATCTGCTCCTCGCCGGCGAAACATAGCGCAAACAGACTGGTTTCCAGTGTCGGGAATGGCATGACAGGACATGACGCCGATCAGCCAAGGGAGACGTCCAGCACCATCATGACCGTGAAGCCGGTCATCGTGGCCATGGTCACCAGGTCGATGTTCTCGTACTTCCGCTGGGACTCGGGGATCAGCTCCTCCACTACCACGAAGATCATGGCGCCGGCGGCGAAGCAGAGCGCATAGGGCAGGATGCTCTGCATCTTCAAGACGAACAGCGCGCCGATGACGCCGGCGATCGGCTCGACGATGCCCGACGCCTGCCCCATGAGGAAGCTCTTGCGCTTGCTCATGCCCTCTCGCCTCAGGGGCATGGCGACCGCCGTGCCCTCCGGGAAGTTCTGGATGCCGATGCCGATCGCCAGGGCGAGGGCCCCGCCCAGGGTGGTGGAAGGCAGGTCGGTGGCCACCGCGCCGAAGGCCACGCCCACGGCAAGCCCCTCGGGGATGTTGTGCAGGGTGATCGCCAGCACAAGCAGCGTGCTGCGCTGCCAGGTCGTCTTGATGCCCTCGCTCTTGTCCATGCCGAGGCCGGGGTGCAGGTGGGGCAGCAATCGGTCGGCCAGCCGCATGAAGCCCCCTCCGCTCATGAAGCCGATCACGGCGGTCAGCCAGGCGATGTGGCCCAGCTCTTCCGCCATCTCGATCCCCGGGGCCAGCAGCGACCAGAAGCTCGCGGCGATCATGACGCCCGCGGCGAAGCCGAGCATCGAGTCCATGAAGCGAGGATTGACCGCGCTGGTGAAGAACACCAGCGCCGCGCCGGCAGCCGTAACGCCCCAGGTGAAGAGGGTGGCGAGAAACGCCTGCAGGACGGGATCCAGTTGTACAAGGAAGTCGATCACTCGAGACACACCGTTCGCTGGGAGGGTGGAGCATGCATCGGGCCGGGGGCATGCGGCGAACCGTTCGCGGGAGGGCCATGGTACGCACCGGCCGGGGGCCTGAACACAGGGGGGCTGCTTCAGAGGCTGGAAGAACTCCGTCAGTTGGATATCGTCCAGGCGGAGGTCGTCGATGTCCTCGTCAGCGGTGAGCGGGCGCTGACTCGCACCGCGCACCATGCCCGTTCCCACCCGCACAGGACAACGGTCGTGGTGTTCCCGCCACGGCCGTTGTCACTGGGGTCCCGCGGAATCAGAAGTTGGGCTTGCGCTTCTCGATGAAGGCGCTCATGCCCTCGGTCTGCTCCTCGCCGGCAAAGCAGAAGGCGAACAGGGCGTTTTCCAACGACAGGGCGCTGTCCAGATCCTGGTCCATGCCATCGTGGATCGCCTGCTTGGTGGCCCGTACCGCACGCGGCCCGTTGCCACCGAGCTGCTTGGTGAGTTCCTCGGCGTAGGCCTCGAGCTCGGCCTGGGGCATCACGCGGTTGACCAGGCCGATGCGCAGGGCTTCGCTGGCGTCGATCTTGCGCCCGGTGGTGCACAGGTCGAGCGCCATGGCCGGACCGACCCGGCGCGGCAGGCGCTGGGTGCCGCCGAAGCCGGGAATCACCCCGAGCAGCACTTCAGGCTGGCCGAAGAGGGCATTGTCGCTGGCCACCGCCCAGTCACAGGCCAGGGCTAGCTCGCAACCCCCGCCCAGACAGAAGCCGTTGACCAGCGCCACGGTGGGCACCGGCAGGGTCTCCAGGCGCTTGACGGCGGCCAGCGCCTGGCGGGCGAAGCCGCGGGCCTGTTCCGGGGTCTTGTCACGCATCTCGGCGATATCGGCACCGGCCACGAAGGACTTCTCCCCGGCGCCGGTGATCAGCACGGCACGCAGATCATTGCGGGCTTCCAGGTTGGCCAGCACGCTGTCCAGCTCGGCCAGCACATCACTGTTGAGCGCGTTCAGCGCCTTGGGGCGACTGATAGTCAGGCGCACGACGCCGGCGTTATCGACCACATCGATCAGGTTCTCGCTCATGGGGGCTCCCGGTGGTGTTCTTGAAAGGCAGACCGCTCAACCCTAGCTAACGCTTGGTTGGGCGGCAATCCTCTTTTATTGGTAAGGACAATCTCAGCTAAGTACGCAAGGGGCGCCGGGGACAGGTCGTAGAGGAGGTCCTACGCCAGGGATGACGTCGGTAGCGTACAGGGAAGTATTCACAGCGCCTCCTCGCAGACCTGTCCCCGGAGAAGCCCCGGGCCATTCATTCGTAAGTGTGAAAGCCGCGGCCGCTCTTCCGCCCCAGATAACCAGCATTGACCATGCGCTTGAGCAGCGGGCAGGGGCGGTATTTCGGATCGCCGAAGCCCTCCTGCAACACCTCCATGATCGCCAGGCAGACGTCCAGGCCGATCAGGTCGGCCAGGGCCAGCGGCCCCATGGGATGGGCGGCCCCCAGCTTCATGGCCTCGTCCACCGCTTCGGGGGTGGCAGTTCCCTCATGGACCAGGAAGGCCGCCTCGTTGATCATCGGCACCAGCAGGCGGTTGACCGCGAAGCCGGGCGAGTCGCCTACCGGCACCGCGGTCTTGCCGAGGTCGGCTGCCAGTTGCTCGATGCGTGCCACGGTGGCATCACTGGTCTGCTCGGCACGGATCACCTCGACCAGCTTGAGCACCGGCACCGGGTTGAAGAAGTGCATGCCTACCACCCGCTCGGGGCGCTCGCAGACGGCAGCAAGCCGGGTCAGCGACAACGAGGAGGTATTGGAGGCCAGGATCGCCTCATGGCTCAGGCGGCTCAGGTCGCTGAACAGCTTCTCCTTGAGCGCCGGCTGCTCAGGGGCGGCCTCGATGATCACCTCGCAGTCACGCAGAGCGTCCAGCGAGGTCGTGGTATCCAGACGCGCCAGGGCGGCGCCCTTGTCGGCCTCACTGAGCTTCTCCTTGGCCACCAGCTTGCCCAGACCCTTGTCGATGGCGCCGCGGGCACGTTCCAGCTGCTCGTCGGCCACGTCGTAGAGCTTGGCGGTAAAGCCGCTGGTGACCAGGACCTGGGCGATGCCCTGGCCCATGGTACCGGCGCCGACGACGCCGATCGGTTGTTGGCTCATTTACACTCTCCTATGATGTCTTGTGGACTGCTCAGAAGTCTCGCAAATGCAGTACCGCTCGGAGCTTTTCCGTCGGCAAGCCTGCGGGCGGCGCTCCTCGCTTGGATCTGAGATTAATCTTGGTGGAATGCCCCTACT
>NZ_JAVLBC010000119.1:0-1461 GCF_031581305.1 Halomonas sp. | reverse complement strand
GCCGTAGTCCAGAAGGCGTTTGACCACTTCCTCGTTGCGGGCTTCTTCGCGCAGCACGAACTTCTGGATCTTCCCGGTGGAGGTCTTGGGCAGCTCGGTAAAGATGACCCTCTTGGGCGCCTTGAAGTGCGCCAGCTGCTCGCGGCAGTGATCGATGATCTCCTGCTCGGTGACCTCGCCGTAGCCGACCTTCAGCTTGACGAAGGCGCAGGGCGTCTCGCCCCACTTCTCGTCGGGCTTGGCCACGACCGCGGCTTCCTCCACCGCCGGGTGGGCGTAGATCGTGTCTTCCACCTCGATGGTGGAGATGTTCTCGCCGCCGGAGATGATGATGTCCTTGGAGCGGTCCTTGATCTCGATATAGCCGTCCGGATGCCATACGGCGAGGTCGCCGGTATGGTACCAGCCGCCCTCCAGGGCCTGCTCGGTGGCCACCTCGTTCTTGAGATAGCCCTTCATCACGTTGTTGCCGCGCATCAGGATCTCGCCGATGGTCTGGCCGTCCTTGGGCACCGGCTCCAGGGTGTTGGGGTCGGCCACGCAGAGCGCTTCCAGCATGTGATAGCGCACCCCCTGGCGGGACTTGAGTTTCGCACGCTCCTCCATGGGCAGCTCGTTCCACGCCTCGCGCCAGGCACAGGAGGTCACCGGGCCGTAGACCTCGGTGAGACCATAGACATGGGTCACGTCGATGCCCAGCGTCTCGACGCCGGCGATCACCGAGGCGGGCGGTGCTGCACCCGCCGTGGTGACCTCCACCGAGTGGTCGAAGTCACGCTTGTCCTCGGCGGGCAGGTTGACCAGGCCGTTGAGCACGATGGGCGCGCCGCTGAAGTGGGTGACCTGCTCGTCGGCGATCAGGTCCATCACCTTCTTGGCCTCCACCTTGCGCAGGCAGACGTTGGTGCCGGCGGCGGCGGCGATGGTCCAGGGGAAGCACCAGCCGTTGCAGTGGAACATCGGCAGGGTCCAGAGGTAGACCGGGTGGTGGGGCATCGCCCACACCAGGATGTTGCTGACGGCGTTCAGGTAGGCGCCGCGATGGTGATAGACCACGCCCTTGGGCTTGCCGGTGGTGCCGGAGGTGTAGTTGAGCGAGATCGCCTGCCACTCGTCCCCGGGCAGCCGATAGGGATAGGCCGGATCCCCCTCGGCCAGCAGCGCCTCGTACGCCACCTCGCCGATGGCGCGCCCCTCGGGCACGAACTGCTCATCCGCCACGTCGATGATCAGCGGCTTCTCCTCGAGCTTGCTCACCGCCGCCTCGATCACGTCGGCGAACTCCGGGTCGACCAGGATCGCCTTCGCCTCGCCGTGCTCGAGCATGTAGGCGATGGCCTCGGCATCCAGGCGAATGTTCAGGGTGTTGAGCACACAGCCGGCCAGGGGCACGCCGAAGTGGGCCTCGAACATTGCCGGCACATTGGGCAGCATCGCGGCGACCGCCTGGCCGGGTTTGAC
>NZ_JAVLBC010000315.1:0-2003 GCF_031581305.1 Halomonas sp. | reverse complement strand
CCCCAACGACCTCTGGCAGAAGTTCGGCGACATGGGCCTGCTCGGCATCACCGTGTCGGACGAGGATGGCGGCAGCGGCATGGGCTACCTGGCGCACTGCATCGCCGTGGAGGAGATCTCCCGGGCCAGCGCCTCCGTGGGCCTCTCCTACGGCGCCCACTCCAACCTCTGCGTCAACCAGCTCAAGATCAACGCCAGTGCCGAGCAGAAGGCCAAGTACCTGCCCAAGCTCATCAGCGGCGAGCACGTCGGGGCGCTGGCCATGTCCGAGCCGGGTGCCGGCTCCGACGTGGTCTCCATGAAGCTGCGCGCCGAGAAGCGTGGCGACCACTATATCCTCAACGGCAACAAGATGTGGATCACCAACGGCCCCGATGCCGACGTACTGGTGGTCTATGCCAAGACCGACCCGGAGGCCGGCTCCAAGGGCATCACCGCCTTCATCATCGAGAAGGGCATGCCCGGCTTCTCCACCGCCCAGAAGCTCGACAAGCTGGGCATGCGCGGCTCCAACACCTGCGAACTGGTGTTCCAGGACTGCGAGGTGCCGGCAGAGAACGTGCTCGGCGAGGTCGGCAAGGGCGTGCGCGTGCTGATGAGCGGCCTGGACTACGAGCGCACCGTGCTCGCCGCCGGCCCCATCGGCATCATGCAGGCGGCGCTGGACATCGTGGTGCCCTACGTCCACGAGCGTAAGCAGTTCAACCAGGCCATCGGCGAGTTCCAGCTGGTGCAGGGCAAGATCGCCGACATGTACACCACCCTGAACGCCTGCCGCGCCTATCTCTATGCCGTGGCCGCCGGCTGCGACCGCGGCCAGACCTCGCGCAAGGACGCCGCCGGGGTGATCCTCTACTGTGCGGAGAAGGCCACCCAGGTGGCACTGGACGCCATCCAGCTGCTCGGCGGCAACGGCTACATCAACGAGTACCCCACCGGCCGCCTGCTGCGCGATGCCAAGCTCTACGAGATCGGCGCCGGCACCAGCGAGGTCCGCCGCATGCTGATCGGCCGCGAGATCTTCAACGAATCCGCTTAACCCAAGCCGTAAGCTATAAGCTATAAGCTGTAAGCACCTGCCAAGCGGGGTTTTCTTACAGCTTCAAGCTTACGGCTTACAGCTCCCCGGAGGGGTACATGGCAATCCTGAACACCCAGATCAATCCGCGCAGCGATGTCTTCCAGGCCAACGACGTCGCCATGCGCCACGAGGTCGGCAAGCTGCGCGAGCTGACCGCGGCCATCACCCAGGGCGGCGGCCAGAAGGCCCGTGCCCGCCACGAGTCCCGCGGCAAGCTGTTCGTGCGCGACCGCATCGACCACCTGATCGACGAAGGCTCGCCCTTCCTCGAGTTCTCGTCGCTGGCCGCCCACGAGGTCTACGAGAGCGACGTGCCCGCCGCCGGCGTGGTCACCGGCATCGGTCGCGTCTCGGGGGTGGAGTGCGTGATCGTCGCCAACGACGCCACGGTCAAGGGCGGCACCTACTTCCCGCTGACCGTGAAGAAGCACCTGCGCGCCCAGGAGATCGCCCGCAAGCATCGCCTGCCGTGCCTCTACCTGGTCGACTCCGGCGGCGCCTTCCTGCCCCGCCAGGACGAGGTCTTCCCGGACCGCGACCACTTCGGGCGTATCTTCTACAACCAGGCCACGCTCTCTGCCGAGGGCATCCCGCAGATCGCCGTGGTGATGGGTTCCTGCACCGCGGGCGGCGCCTACGTGCCCGCCATGGCCGACGAGTCGATCATCGTCAAGGAGCAGGGCACCATCTTCCTCGGCGGCCCGCCGCTGGTGAAGGCCGCCACCGGCGAGAGCATCAGTGCCGAGGACCTGGGCGGCGCCGACGTGCACGCCAAGGTGAGTGGCGTGGCCGACCACTACGCCGAGAACGACGCCCACGCCCTGCAGCTGGCGCGCGGCTGCGTCTCGCGGCTGAACTGGCAGAAACGCGGCCAGCTCGCCATGCAGGCGCCCAAGCCCCCGCGCCTCGACCCCAGCGAGCT
>NZ_JAVLBC010000118.1:0-10103 GCF_031581305.1 Halomonas sp. | reverse complement strand
CCGCAAGCGTGCCGTCTAGGCAAGCAGGCCCTCGGCCGAGCGACGTTCCTCCAGCAGGTGCCGAACGCCGGGGGCCTGGCCACTCCCTGGCTCGGCAGGTCCGATATCCTGGGCGGTAGTTTCCCCATTGGGCAGAGTTTCCGCTTGGAGAGAAGCATGGACGACACCCTGGATGCGATCATCGTGGGCGGCGGCATGGTCGGCGCGGCCGTGGCGGCGGCCCTCGGCCAGGCCGGCATGGCCGTCACGCTGGTGGAAGGCGGCGGAGCGCCCGAGGCGATTGCCGAGGATGCGCCCTTCGACCTGCGGGTATCGTCGCTCAACCTGGCCTCGCAGCGGCTGCTGGAGCGGGTGGGCGCCTGGTCGTTCATCCCCGAGGCACGCTGTTGCCCTTTCCGCCATATCGAGGCCAGCGACGCGACCGAGAAGCGCCATGTCCATTTCAGCGCCTCCGATCTCGGGCTGCCGGACCTGGGCTACTTCGTCGAGAACCGGGTGATTCGCCACGCCCTCTGGCGGCGCCTGGCCGAGTTGCCCAACGTCACCCCCCTGTGCCATGTCAGCCCGATCGCGCTGATCAGTGGCCGGCAGCATGCCCTGGTCGAACTTGATGATGGCCGGCTGCTGGCTGCACGGCTGGTGGTGGGCGCCGATGGGGCCGGCTCACGCATCCGCGAGCTGGCCGGTATCGCTACCCAGGACGAGGATTACGGCCAGCGCGCGCTGATCATCAACGTGCGCACCCGCCTGCCCCAGCAAGACGTCAGCTGGCAGCGCTTCACGCCCCACGGCCCCCAGGCGATGCTGCCCTTGCCCGGCCACCATGCCTCGCTGGTGTGGTACGACAGCGACGAAGCGACGCTTTCCCGCGAGACGCTGGACGACGAGGCGCTGCGCCTGGCCATCGAGACGGCCTTCCCCACGCGCCTCGGCGGCATCGAGGCGGTACGGGGCCGCGGCAGTTTCCCCATCCGCCGCCGCCACGCCGAGCGCTACGTGCGGCCGCGCCTGGCGCTGGTGGGCGACGCCGCCCATGTGATCCATCCGCTGGCCGGCCAGGGGCTCAACCTCGGGCTGCAGGACGCCGCGGCCCTGAGCGACCGGGTGGTGTCGGCCTTTCAGGCGGGCCAGGACCCGGGCGGACGAGGGCCGCTTTCCGGCTATGCCCGCACCCGCCGCCCTCAAACCCTGGCCATGATCGCCGCCATGGAGACCTTCCACCATGTGTTCACCGGCCCAGCGCCGTTGCGTGATGCCGGCGCCGCCGGGCTGGCGGTGGCCGAACGCCTGGAGGGCGCCAAGCGCCAGGTGATGCGTCACGCCCTGGGGCTGTGAAGGCGATGAAAGCGCGAGAAGCGCGCTGGGCGTCTCAGGTTCGACTTGCGTGGGGCGCAGCCTCGGCCAGGACGGCCTCCAGGAAAGCCAGCAACTCGGGCAGTTCAGCATCGATGTGCTGGCTGAGGTCATGATCGCCGGGTAGCAGGCGCAGCTCGGCCGGGGTATCGCCGCGGCTGGCATGCAGCCGTTCGGCATCGCTCGGTGGAATCACCTGGTCGTCACGGCCGTGTACCAGCAGCACCGGGCAGTGCACCCGCGGCAGGGTGTGCACCGGGGCGATGGCGTCGAAGCGGTGGCCGATCACCCGCTCCACATAGCGCAGCACATACCAGCCCACGGGAAAGAACGGCAGCCCCTTCTCCGCCAGCCAGCGGCGCATCATGCCGTCGGGGTGGGCGAAGGCCGAGAGGCTGACCACGGCGGCGATGTCGTCGCGGCGCGAGGCGGCCAGCAGCACTGCCGCGGCGCCTACCGAGTGCCCGAGCAACGCCACTGGCGCCTGCGCCATGCCGGGGCGGCCTTGCAGCCACGCCAGCGCCGCCTCGGTGTCCTCGGCGAAGCGCGGCATGGAGGAGAAGCTGTCGGCGTCGCTCTCGCCATGGTTGCGGGCATCGAACAGCAGCACGTTCCAGCCGGCCGCCTGCAGCGGCGTTGCCAGTGGCAGCATCAGCTCGCGGTTGGCCCCCCAGCCGTGAGTGATTACCACCGTGCCGCGCCCCTCGCCGGGCAGCCACCAGCCCACCAGACGCCTGCCCCTTTGCGTGGGGATGGTCACCGTCTCGCCCATCACGCCGTGCTCGTCCAGGCGGCGCTGCACCGGCACCCGCGGCGCCGCCAGGCTGACCCTCAGCCGCCGATGAAAGCGGTGCAGCAGCAGCGCCAGCCCCGCCGGCAGCAGGCCCCACCAGAGCCATTGTGACACCCCTGTCATCGTCTAGCCGCCGCCATTGAGCCACCAGGTGGCGGCATTGAGGTAGGCCGCAACGCTCACCCAGGCCAGGTACGGCACCAGCAGCCAGGCGGCGACGGGGGATACCCGCGCGAAGCGGCGGATGGTCAGCACGATCAGCCCCCCCAACAGCAGCAGGTCGAGCAGTGCCAGGCCCATCCAGTGCAGGCCGAAGAACAGGATCGACCACAGGGCGTTGGCGGCGAGCTGAGCGACGAAGGGCCAGAGGGTGTGCCAGCGCGCAGCGGGCGCGGCGGCCAGAGTGGCCCGCCAGGCAGCCAGCGCCATCAGCAGATAGAGCGTGCTCCAGGCGATGGGGAAGGCGAGGTCGGGCGGGGTCAGCGGTGGCTTGGCCAGGCCGGCGTACCACTCGCCGGGCGGGGTGGCGATGCCGGTCATCGCGGTCAGCGTCACCAGCGCGAGCCAGCCGAGGAGAATCATCAGGGAGCGGGTCGGGGTCATGCGTGACATCCTTGCCAGTCGGCCGTCAAAGGAGGTTACCACACTCCCCTGGCCGCCCAGGCCGCGGCATCGCGCCCCGGGGATCCGTGCAACGCCGCGCCACCAGCATGCGGGTCGATGCGCTTCAAGAGGCAGCACCCGACGTCGCATCTCGCGGTGGCCAACCCTGACATTGTTATGTTATAACCTCCACCTGTTTTTCCGGAGGCTCCTCACCATGGCGCACCACCGACACCGGCATCGCCCGGAAGGGCCCTGCCATTTCTCGCTGATGTCGCTCTCGGCGACCCGCCGCCTGCTGCTGGTCGCCGCACCGCTCGCCGCCCTGTGGCTGACGGTCTCCTGGGCCGCGGGATGGTGGTCCTGATGTCGCGCCTGCAACTGCACGACCTGCAGCTGGCCCGCGGTGGCCAGACGGTGCTCGAGCATCTGGACGGCCGCTTCATGGATGGCGCCATCACCGCCCTGATCGGCGCCAACGGGGCCGGCAAGAGCACCCTGATCGCCGCCCTCATGGGCATGCTGTCTCCGGTGGCCGGCAGCGTGGAGTGCCGGGTACCCCGTGAGCGCTGCGCCTGGCTCCCCCAGCAGCTGGCGCTGGACCTCACCTTCCCGATGAGCGTGGAAGAGTTGATCATGACCGGCACCTGGCCCAGCCACGGGGCCCTGAAAGGGTATTGTGCGGCCCACTACCGGCGCGGCCGCGAAATCATGGCGCGGCTGGGCATTTCGCAGCTGGCCCACCGGCCACTGGGCGAGCTCTCCGGCGGCCAGCGCCAGCGCGCCCTGCTGGGCCGTACCCTGATGCAGGAGGCCGAGCTGCTGCTGCTCGACGAGCCCTTTGCCAACGTCGACATCGAGACGGTGGACGTGCTGATGGAGGTGCTGCGCGACATGGCACGACGCGGGACCACCATCATCGTGGTGATCCATGACATGGAACAGCTTGCCCGCCTGGCCGACGAGGTGCTGCTGCTTTCCGGCGGCCATGGCCGCTGGGTCAGCCCCGACGCCCTGGTCGACCACCATAGCGGCCTGGTGCCCCGGGCACCGCGCCTGCCCCTGACCTTTCCGGATGCTTCCCATGCTGGCACTGATTGACGCCTGGCTGCTGGTGCCCCTCGAGTACGGCTTCATGCAGCGCGCCTTGGTGGCCGGCCTGGCGTTGTCGCTGGCCGCCCCGCCCCTGGGCGTGTTCCTGATGCTGCGCGGCATGAGCCTGATCGGCGACGCCATGGCCCATGCCATCCTGCCCGGCGTGGCGCTGGGCTTCCTGGCTGCAGGCTTCTCGCTGCCGCTCATGAGCCTGGGCGGCATCCTCTCGGGGCTGCTGATCGCGGTACTCGCCGGCAGCGTGTCGCAGATGACCGGCCACCGCGAAGACTCGGCCATGGCCAGCTTCTTCCTGATCTCGCTGGCCGCCGGCGTCATGCTGGTGTCGCTGGGCGGCAGCAGCGTGGACCTCACCCATGTGCTGTTCGGCTCGATCCTGGCCGTGGACTCCACCGCCCTGGTGCTGATCGCCGGCATCAGCAGCCTGATCGTGGTGATCCTGGCGGTGATCTTCCGTGCCCTGGTGGTGGAGTGCCTGGACCCGCTGTTCCTGCGCGGCCAGGGGGTGCGCGGCGGCGTGGTGCACGGCATCTTCCTGGGGCTGGTGGTGCTCAACCTCACCGCCGGCTTCCAGACCCTGGGCACCCTGATGGCGGTGGGCCTGATGATGCTGCCGGCCACCACGGCGCGCTTCTGGAGCCAGCGCCTGGAGGGGCTGATCGCCATCGCCATCGGCATCGCCCTGGTGGCCAGCACCGGCGGCCTGCTGCTCTCCTACCACCTCAGCCTGCCCTCCGGGCCGGCCATCATCCTGCTGGCCGGCAGCGGCTATGTGCTCTCTGCGCTGTTCGGCCGACACCATAGCCTGACCGCCCGCTGGCGTCGCCATGCCGCGCCGCTGGGCGCGCCCGAACACGACTGACACAGCATCCCCTGACACAACCACCGAGGAAGCCTGCCATGCGCCTCTCACGCCCCTTTGCCCTGCTCGCCGGGGCTTCCACCCTGCTGGCCCTGCCCGCCGCCCTGGCCGCCGAACGCGTCCAGGTCGTCACCAGTTTCAGCATCCTCGCCGACATGATCGAGAACGTCGGCGGCGAGCACGTCGAGGTGACGGCCCTGGTGGGGCCGGACAGCGATGCCCACGTCTACTCGCCGCGCCCCACCGACGCCCGCGACCTGGCCGAGGCTGACCTCGTGGTCTTCAACGGCCTGCAGTTCGAGGGCTGGATGGAACGGCTGATCGACGCCAGCGACTTTGCCGGCCCCCTGGTGGTGACCACCGACGGCATCGCGGCGAGGATCGCCGCCGCTGAGGATGACGGCCATGACGACCACGACGATGCGCATGATCACGGGCATGACGCGCAAGACCAGCAAACCCAGGACGATCACGACGGCCATGATCATGGCCCCATCGACCCCCATGCCTGGCAGGACCTGGGCATGGGTCCGCTCTACGTGGCCAACATCCTCGAAGGCCTGATCGAGGCCGACCCGGACAACAGCGGGGCCTATCAGGCCAGCGCCGAGCGTTATCGGGAAGAGATCGCCGCCGCCGATGGCGATCTGCGCGAGCTGCTCGGCGAGATTCCCGCTGGCACCAGCGTGATCACCGGCCACGACTCCTTCGGCCACTTCGCCCGCGCCTATGGCCTGGCGTTCCTCTCCCCCCAGGGGCTCTCCACCGAGGCCGAGCCCAGTGCGGCCAACATGGCCCGGTTGATCGACGTGATCCGCGAGGAGAACGTCCAGGCGCTGTTCCACGAGAACATGACCAGCCCGGCGATGATCGACCAGCTGGCCGAGGAAACCGGTCTGCCGGTGGCTGGCACCCTCTATGCCGACGCCCTGGCCAGCGAGGGTGAAGCCAGCAGCTGGCTGGGCATGATGCGCCACAACGCCCGAACCCTGCACGACGCCCTGGCCGAGCCCGGCCAGGGCGAAGGCAGCGATGCCCACGACCACGACCACGACCACGACCACTGATCGTGGGCATTCGCCTTGCCACGCGACCAGCGCCACCTTCGGGTGGCGCTGACTTTTTATGTGGACAACGCTTTTGTGGGAACATCAAAGCCTCTACCGCAGGGAGGCCGCTATGCTCGAATTCCGCCAGGTCCACAAGGCCTATGCCACCCCTCAGGGCCCGCTGGAGGTACTGGCCGGGGTCGACCTGACCCTGGCCAACGGCGAGAGCCTGGCACTGATGGGTGAGTCGGGCTGCGGCAAGTCGACCCTGCTGCACCTGGCCGCGGGGCTGGACCTGCCCGATCGCGGCGAGGTCATAGTGGCCGGCCGGGCCATCTCGTCGCTCGGCGAGGCGAGCCGGGCGCGGCTACGTCGCGAGACCCTGGGCCTGGTGTTCCAGCAGTTTCACCTGGTGCCGAGCCTGAGCGTGCTCGACAACTTGCGCCTGCAGGCGCGTCTGGCCGGGCGCGAGCGGCCCGACTGGACGGCCGAGCTGATCGAGCGGCTGGGCCTGGCCGGCCTGGCGAAGCGCTACCCGGAGCAGCTCTCCGGCGGCCAGCAGCAGCGCCTGGCCATCGGCCGCGCCCTGGCGCCACGCCCGGCCCTGCTACTCGCCGACGAGCCCACCGGCAACCTGGACGAGGGCACCGCCGACGATGTCCTGGACTTGCTACTGGCCCTGGTACGCGACACCGGCTGCGCCCTGCTGATGGTGACCCACAGCCCCCGGGTGGCCGCGCCGCTGGATCACCGGCTGCACCTCACGCATGGCCGGCTGACGCGGCCCGCGACGGGGCAGAACGCATGCGCCTGATGCTCACCGCCCTGGTCACCCTGCTCTCCCACTATCGCCGCCACCCCGGCCAGCTCGCCATGCTGCTGCTCGGCCTGTGGGTAGCCGGCGCGCTGTGGAGCGGCGTGCAGGCGATCAATGCCTCGGCCAGGGACAGCTACGACCGGGCCGAGGCGCTCTTCACCACCGGTCTGGACCGCCTGGAGCGCCGCGACGGCGAGCCCCTCGACCGAGAGGACTTCGTGACTCTGCGCCGCGCCGGGCTGCCGGTCTCACCACTGCTGGAGGGCACGGTGGTGACGTCGCCGGGCGAGCGGCTGACGGTGATCGGTATCGACCCGCTGACCCTGCCCGGCGACAGCGCCTTCGCCACGGCAGGCAGTAGCGGTGAGCTGACGGCCTTCTTTACGCCACCCTGGCAGACCCGACTGGCCCCGGATACCATCCCGCGGCTGGGGCTCGATCGGCAGACGGCCCCCGGCGCCGAGCCGACGCTGGCCGATGGCCGGCGACTGCCGCCGCTGGTCCTCGCCCCGTCGCTGCCGCCGGACACCCTGGTCGTGGACATCGCCGTCGCGGCCCGGCTGCTGGAGCGTGGCACTGCGGTCAGCCGGCTGGTGGCCGCGGCCGGCGCGCTGGACTCGGCCCCCGAGGGCTACCGGCTCAGCCGCGCCGACACCCTGGTCGACCCGGGCGAGCTCACCGCGAGCTTCCACCTCAACCTCACTGCCATGGCGCTGCTGGCGCTGATCGTCGGGCTCTTCATCGTCCAGGCGGCGCTGGGCCTGGCGCTGGAGCAGCGCCTGGGACTGCTGCGCACCCTGCGCGCGCTGGGCGTGCCGGGGCGCACCCTGGTCGCCCTGCTGGCGCTCGAACTGGTCCTGCTGGGCATCATCGGCGCCCTGGCGGGTATCACCAGCGGTGTCTGGCTGGCCCGTGCCCTGCTGCCCGACGTGGCGGCCACGCTGCAGAACCTCTATGGCGCCGCGGTGGGTTCGGAATTACGCCTGCCCTGGCACTACTGGCTGGGCGGACTTGGGGTGACGCTGGGCGGGCTCTTCGTCGCCGGTAGCGGAACGCTGTGGCGGGCCTCGCGCCTCGGCGTACTGGGGATGGGCCAGGCTCAGGCGTGGCGCGCCGGCTTCCAGCGCCAGCTGCGTGGCCAGGTGATCGCTGGCACCATCACCGGCCTGCTGGCCCTGGCAATATGGGCCTGGCTGGCCACGCAGCCCGCCGGCGAGGGGCTGATCGCCGGCTTCGTGCTGGTAGCGGCGATGATGTTGGCCTGTGCCCTCTGGCTGTCGCCGCTGCTGGCGATCGGTCTGGCCGGCCTCGGCGGGCTTGCCCGACGCCGCCCCCTGACCCAGTGGGCGCTGGCCGACCTGCAGCTCCAGCTGCCGCGCCTCTCGCTGGCCATGATGGCACTGCTGATCGCGCTCTCCGCCAACCTGGGGGTGGGCAGCATGGTCGGCGGCTTTCGCCTCACTTTTCTCGACTGGCTCGACGAGCGGTTGACCGCTGACCTCTACCTGCGCCCGCCGCCCGAGCAGTTCGATGTCGTGCAGGCCTGGCTGGGCGCGCGCGACGAGGTCGACGAGCTGCTGCCCACCGCCAATGCCGAGTCGACCCTGCTCGAGGTTCAGGCCGGGGCCGACGACCGGCGCCTCGAGGCGCCGGTCGTGCTGTTCGGCATCACCCCGGGCAACCGGCTCACACCGACCTGGCCACTGCTCGAGACCCGAGCCGGGCGCGACGCGGCCTGGGCGGCGCTGCAAGAGGGGTCGGCCTTTATCAACGAGCAGTTGGCACTCGGACAAGGCATCGGCCCCGGTGACCAGCTGGTGCTGAGCTCACCGGGTGGCCGACAGCGGGTGAGGGTGGCCGCCATCTACCCCGACTACGGCAATCCCCGCGGCGAAGTGCTGATGACCGCGACTGCGCTGCGGGAACGCTTCGCCGCCGTGCCGGGATCGCTGGGCATCGTGCTCGCCGGAGAGCGCGAGGCCGAGGCCCTCTCCCGGGCGCTGACCGCCCGTTTTGCGCTGGACCCGGAGTCGCTGATCGACCAGCGCCAGGTCAAGGCACTCTCCACCGAGATCTTCGAGCGCACCTTCGCCATTACCCGGGCGCTCAATGCCCTGACCCTGGCCGTGGCGGCCTTGGCCCTGCTCGCCAGCCTGCTCGCCCAGGCCCGGGAGCGCCGCCGTCGGCTGGCGCCGCTCTGGGCCCTGGGTGTGACCCGGGGGCGCCTGGCCGGCATCCAGCTGGCCCAGTTGGGCGGCGCGTCGCTGGTCACGGGGTTGGCCGCCATACCGCTGGGCGTTGCCATCACCGCCTGCCTGGTGGCGGTGATCAACGTGGCCGCCTTCGGCTGGCGCCTGCCCCTGCATGTCTTCCCCGCCGAGATCGGGCTGACCCTGGCCACCGCCCTGGGGGTGGCGCTGCTGGCGGCCGGCCTGCCGGCCCTGACCCTGTGGCGCACACCGCCCCGCACCCTGCTGGCCGAGGAGGAGGCCCCATGAAACCCTGGCTGACGTGCCTGCTGACAGCACTGCTCGCGGTAGGGCTGCCGGGCTGCGAGGGGGAGACGCCCCCCGCCCCGTCCCAGGGCTTCGCGGGGCTGGGCGCCGAGGCCGGCGGCTTCGTGCAGGCCAGGCCCGGTACCCGACTGCGCTTTCCCGAGGACCACGGTCCCCATCCCGACTACCGCCTGGAGTGGTGGTACCTCACCGCCAACCTGGAAGACGAGAGCGGTGAGCCACTGGGAGTGCAGTGGACCCTGTTCCGCCAGGCCCAGCGGCCCCCCGACGAGCGCCCTGACGATGCGATCCCCTGGGCCGCCGAGCAACTCTGGATGGCTCACTTGGCCGTCTCTCGGGGTGACACCCACCGAGTGGCCGAACGCTTCGCGCGCAGCGGCTCGCGGGGAAGCGACCCCGAGCGCGACCAGGCGGGCGTCACCGCAGCCCCCTTCCGCGCCTGGCTCGACGACTGGATGCTGGCAAGCCGGGTCAGCCAACCGGGGCGCGATGCCCTCGACCGCCTTACCCTCGCTGCCCGGGCTGGGCCGGACGACGCGCGCTTCGGCTATCGGCTGGCCCTGGAGGCCGAGGGCCCCCTGGTACGGCACGGCGAGAACGGCTTCAGCCAGAAGTCCGCCGACGGCCAGGGCTCGATCTACGTCAGCCAGCCCTTCTATCGGGTCAGTGGCGAGGTCACCCTGGATGGCACACCCCGCCAGGTGACGGGCCGCGCCTGGCTCGACCGCGAGTGGAGTAGCCAACTGCTCGGACCCGACCAGGCGGGCTGGGACTGGTTCTCGCTGCACCTGGCCAACGGACACAAGCTGATGGCATTCCGACTGCGCGGCGGCGGCGCTCGCGGGGGCGACTACCTCTCGGGCAGCTGGATCACCCCCGGGGGCAAGACCCTGCCTCTGAAGGACGACGCCCTCGCCCTCACCCCGCTGGCCACCTCGACCGTGGCCGGCCGGGAACTGCCCACCCGCTGGCGGCTTCGGGTCCCTGATCAGGGTCT
>NZ_JAVLBC010000117.1:0-10116 GCF_031581305.1 Halomonas sp. | reverse complement strand
ACAGCCCCTCGTGACCACCGGCTGTGGACAAGATAGCCCGTGGGCAGAAACGACGACGCCCGCACAGGGCGGGCGTCGTTGGCGCGCCTGCCGAGAGGCGTCAGGCGAGGGTCACCCGGGCGTAGCGCTTCTTTCCTGCCTGGATCACATAGCTCTTCCCGGTCTCCAGCATATGGTCGCGCTGGACAACGTCGCCATCCACCTTGACCCGGCCATTGCCGAGCATGTCCTTGGCCTGGGCGCTGTTGTTGGCCAGCCCCGAGCGGTTCAGCACGGCGGCGATGGGCGCCTGGGCGCTGCCCTCGAAGTCGACCTCGACATCAGGCAGGTCCTCGGGCAGCTCCCCCTCGGCCAGCTGGTTGCCGGCGCTGCGGTGGGCATTGGCCGCCGCCGCCTCGCCGTGGTAGCGGCCGATCAGCTCGCGGGCGAGGATCATCTTGAGGTCCCGGGGGTTGGCACCGGCCTCGGCATCCCGCTTGAGCGCCTCGATCTCCTCATTGGGCTTGAGCGAGAGCAGCTCGAAATAGCGCCACATCAAGCTGTCAGGCATGGAGACCAGCTTGTTGAACATCGCCCCCGGCGCCTCGTCGACTCCGACATAGTTACCCAGCGACTTCGACATCTTCTGCACACCATCCAGGCCCTCGAGCAGCGGCATGGTGATCACGACCTGGGGCGCCTGGCCGAAGTGCTTCTGGATCTCGCGCCCCATCAGCAGGTTGAACTTCTGGTCGGTACCGCCAAGCTCCACGTCGGCCTCCAGCGCCACGGAGTCGTAGCCCTGCACCAGCGGGTAGAGGAACTCGTGGATGGAGATCGGCTGACCCGCACTATAGCGCTTGTCGAAATCGTCACGTTCGAGCATGCGCGCCACGGTGCTCTGACCAGCCAGCTCGATCATGTCGGCCGCACTCATGGCAGAGAACCACTCGGCATTGAAGCGCACCTCGGTCTTCTCGGGATCGAGGATCTTGAATACCTGCTCCTTGTAAGTCTGGGCGTTGGCCTTGACCTCCTCCTCGGTGAGCGGCTTACGCGTCACGTTCTTGCCGGTGGGGTCACCGATGCGGCCGGTAAAGTCGCCGATCAGGAAGATGATCTCGTGGCCCAGGTCCTGGAACTGACGCATCTTGGTCAGCAGGACGCTATGCCCCAGGTGCAGGTCCGGCGCGGTGGGGTCAAAGCCCGCCTTGATGCGCAACTTGTGCCCGGACTCCAACTTCTTGACCAGCTCCTCCTCGAGCAGGATCTCGTGGGTGCCGCGCTTCAGCAGCGCCAGGGCGCCAGCAACATCGGTCATTATCTCCTCTCCACTCAGCAGGCGGCCCGCGACACCGCGGGCACTCGGTAGTCGAATGGTCGGGGATGTTACCATGTCCCGCCATCCACGGTTGAGCCCGCCCAGGAGTCCCCATGAGTCTCTACATCGGCCTGATGTCAGGTACCAGCCTCGACGGCATCGACGCCGCCCTCGTCGAGATCCAGGAGGACAGTGCACCACGCCTGGTCGCCACCCATGACACACCGATGCCCGAAACGCTGCGCAACCTGCTGTGGCGACTCTGCCATGCCGACCGGATGACCTTTGCCGAACTGGCGGCCGCCGAGGACGCCTTCTGCCGCCTGCAGGCCGCTGCCGTCGAGGCACTGATCGCCTCGAGCGGGATGGAGAGGACGGCCATCTCGGCCATCGGCAGCCATGGCCAGACCATCGAGCACGCTCCTCGGGGCCATGATAGCGGCCCGGCCTATACGCTGCAGCTCGACAACCCCAGCCTGCTGGCCGAACTCACCGGTCGTCCGGTAGTGGGCGACTTCCGGCGTCGCGACCTGGCCGCTGGTGGCCAAGCCGCGCCCCTGGCCCCGGCCTTCCATGAGGCACTGTTCCGGGCGCACGGCGAATGGCGCCTGGTGCTCAATTTGGGCGGCTTCGCCAACCTGACCCTGCTGCCGCCCGTCGAAGACGAACGCCCACCGCTGGGCTTCGACACCGGCCCCGCCAATGCCCTGCTGGATGCCTGGCATGCTCGACACCGCGGGGGGCGCTTCGATGCCGGTGGCAACTGGGCAGCCTCGGGGCAGGTCAACGAGGGACTGCTGGAGCGCCTGCTGGTGGAGCCCTTCTTTCACCTGCCACCGCCGCGCAGCACGGGGCGGGAGCTCTTCCATCTGGACTGGCTGCAAGGGCATCTGCAGGGCGGGGAGGCGCCCCAAGACGTCCAGGCCACCCTGGCCGAGCTGACTGCCGCCAGCGTGGCCCTTGGCGTGGGCATGGCCAGAGAACGCCTCGAGGCACCACCGGCCGCGGTGCTGGTGCCCTGCGGTGGCGGCGCCCGCAACCCGGACCTGCTCTCTCGCCTGGCCCGCCGGCTGCCCGAGACGCCGCTGCTCCCCGGGGAGGACTGGGGCTGGCCCGCCGAGTGGCTGGAGGCCGGCGCCTTCGCCTGGCTGGCGTGGCGGCGGCTGGCCGGCCTGCCCGGCAACCTGCCCTCGGTAACCGGCGCCGCCGGCCCCCGCGTCTTGGGTGGGCTCTACGCCCCTTGAGCCGCGGGGCGCGCTAGAAGTCGTCCTCGCCGCGCAGCGAGAGGTGGCTGGCGGCCTCCTTGGCCCCGGCTACCCCTTCGCTGCCTTCGTCGCCGTACTTGATCATCATGCGCAGATCGTTGGCCGAGTCGGCATGCACCAGCGCCACCTCCTCGGTGATCTTGCCGGCCTTGAAGAGGTCGTAGAGCGCCTGGTCGAAGGTCTGCATGCCGAGATCCCGCGAGCGGGTCATGACGTTCTTGATCTCGCTGACCTCGCCCTTGCGTACCAGGTCGCCGATCAGCGGTGACTTGAGCATGATCTCGATGGCCGGGCAACGCCCGCCATCCACCGTAGGCAACAGCTGCTGGGCGACGATGGCCCGCAGGTTGAGCGAGAGGTCGAGCCACACCTGGGCATGTCGCTCAATGGGAAAGAAGTTGATGATACGATCCAGTGCCTGGTTGGCATTGTTGGCGTGCAGGGTCGCCAGGCAGAGGTGGCCGGTCTCGGCAAAGGTCAGGGCGTGCTCCATGGTCTCGCGGGTACGCACCTCGCCAATCAGGATCACGTCCGGTGCCTGGCGCAGGGTGTTCTTCAGCGCCACCTCGAAAGATTCGGTGTCGATGCCGACCTCGCGCTGATTGATGATCGCCTTGCGGTGCGGATGCACGTACTCGATGGGATCCTCGACGCTGATGATGTGGCCCCCCAAGGTTTCATTGCGCTGCTGGATCATCGACGCCAGAGTGGTCGACTTGCCGGTGCCAGTCCCCCCGACCACGAATACCAGGCCGCGCTTGTTATTGGCCAGATCGCCGAGCGTGGCGGGTAGCGAAAGATCCTCCAGATGAGGAATCTCGAAGCCGATGCGCCGGATCACCATGGCCATCTGGTTGCGCTGCTGGAAGGCACTGACGCGGAAGCGCCCCTTGCCCCGGAGGCTCAGCGCGAAGTTCGCCTCGTGCTCGACCCGGAAGCGCTCCCGCAACGTATCGGGAATCGAGGCACCGACCAGTTCAGTGACCTGTGCCACGCTGAGCCCCTGGTCGCCCAGGGGGGTGAGCTGGCCGGCCATCTTCAAGGTCGGTGGCGCATTCACGGAGATCAGGAGATCCGACGCCTCTTTCTGCACCATGATATCCAGCAGCTGGTAGAGCCATTCTGTTGCCGTCATGTCCCTGCTCCTTTTTTTGGTTCATCGCAGACTGGCGTGATAGTTCACCGCACGACACCGGCTGGCCACCCACCCCCTGTAGGCCCGGTAAGCGACAGCGCACCGGGCGTGGAATGGGTGCCTCCGCCGCGCCGGATGCGCCTTCGGCTTATCCGGCCTACGCGAAATTCCCATCGTTTTCACGCCGAATTGCGATGACCCTTTTTTTTGATTGTGTCTTCCTTAGCTGGCCAGCACGCCCTTCGCCTTCGACTGGGCCTCGTCGCGCGCCACCGTGTTGTCCGTCACCAGGCGCGCCAGCGAGGCATCCAGAGTCTGCATGCCCAGGTTGCCACCGGTCTGGATCGCCGAGTAGATCTGCGCCACCTTGTCCTCGCGGATCAGGTTACGCACCGCCGCGGTGGCCACGAGGATCTCGTGAGCCGCCACCCGGCCACCCCCCTGGCGCTTGAGCAGTGCCTGGGAGATCACTGCCTGCAATGACTCGGAGAGCATCGAGCGCACCATGGACTTCTCATCACCGGGAAAGACATCGATGATCCGGTCAATCGTCTTGGCCGCCGAGGTAGTGTGCAGGGTGCCGAACACCAGGTGGCCAGTCTCGGCCGCGGTCAGCGCCAGGCGGATGGTCTCCAGGTCGCGCAGTTCGCCGACCAGGATGATATCCGGGTCCTCGCGCAGGGCGCTGCGCAGCGCCGGGGCGAAGCCAAGGGTGTCGCGGTGCACCTCGCGCTGGTTGACCAGGCAGCGCTTGCTGCGATGGACGAACTCCACCGGGTCCTCGATGGTGAGGATATGCTCGAAGCGGTTGTCGTTGATGTAGTCGATCATCGCCGCCAGCGTGGTGCTCTTGCCCGAGCCGGTGGGGCCGGTCACCAGCACCAGGCCACGAGGCAGCATGGAGAGCTGGCGAAAGACCGTGCCCATGCCCAGGTCCTCCAGGGTCAGCACCTCGGTGGGAATGGTGCGGAACACCGCCCCGGCACCACGGGCCTGGTTGAAGACGTTGACACGGAAGCGCGAGACACCCGGCACCTCGAAGGAGAAGTCGGTCTCGAAGAACTCCTCGTAGTCGCGGCGCTGGCGGTCCGCCATGATGTCGTAGATCAGCTTGCGGACCTCGCGGTCCTCCATGGCCGGCACATTGAGCCGGCGAATGTCGCCATCGACGCGGATCATCGGCGGCAGGCCCGCCGATAGGTGGAGGTCCGAGGCCTTCTGTTTTGCCGAGAATGCCAGCAGTTCGGTAATATCCATGCGTTTCCCCTGCTCCCGGAATAAGGTTCCCTTCAATATGATCAGTATGACAGACACTCAGACATGACGGACCTGGTACTTTCCGAATCCCTGGCCGCGGCCCGTACCCGGCTCGCCGACGCGCTGAATGCAGCCGGCCGGCCCGCCGATGCCGCCCGGCTGCTGGCCGTCAGCAAGACCAAGCCCGCCGCTTTGATCCGCGAGGCCTGGCACCTCGGCCAGCGCGAGTTTGGCGAAAACTATGTCCAGGAAGCCCTGGACAAGCAGGCCGAGCTGGCGGAATTGGAACCCATCGTCTGGCATTTCATCGGTCCGCTGCAATCCAACAAGACCCGTGACGTGGCCGAGCACTTCGCCTGGGTGCATAGCGTAGACCGTGAGAAGATCGCCCGGCGTCTGAATGATCAACGCCCCGAAGCGCTCGGCCCGCTGGACATCTGCCTACAGGTCAACATCAGCGACGAGACGAGCAAGTCGGGCGTCTCGCTCGAGGCACTGCCCGCCTTGGCTGAGGCGGTTCAGGCGATGCCTCGCCTGCGCCTGCGCGGGCTGATGGCGATTCCCGCGCCGGCCGAGGGGCCAGAAGACGCCCAGCGCGCACCCTTCGCCCGCCTCCGCGAGGCCCTCGAGGCGCTCCGGGAGCGCTTCCCCGAGGCGCCACTGGACACCCTCTCGATGGGCATGACCGCCGACCTGGAGGTCGCGGTGCTCGAAGGTGCCACTCTGGTCCGCCTGGGCACCGCGATCTTCGGGGAGCGAAGCGCACGCGAGTGACAACCACCCTTCGCCGGTGCACCACGCCGGCCACATTCGTCGACCGACACAGGACTACCCCCATGGCCAGCAGAGTCACCTTCATCGGCGCCGGCAACATGGCCGGCGCCATCATCGGCGGGATGATCGACAGCGGCTTCGCGCCCGGCGACATCACGGCCACGTCGCCGAGCGACGATATCCTCGCCCCGCTGCACGACCGGCTGGGCATCCAGACCGCGACCGACAATGCCGCTGCGGTCGCCAAATCCGATGTAGTGGTGCTGGCGGTCAAGCCGCAGATCATGCGCGAGGTCTGCGAGAAGATGCGCGACGCCGTCCAGGCGCGCCGGCCGCTGATCGTCTCGGTAGCGGCGGGCCTGCCCGCCGAGACCCTGGAGCACTGGCTCGGCGGCGACTTGCCGCTGGTGCGCTGCATGCCCAACACCCCCGCACTGGTGGGTGCCGGGGCCGCCGGCCTCTACGCCAATGCCAACGTCAGCGACGAGCAGCGCCGGCTCGCCACCGAGCTGATGGAGGCCGTGGGCCTGGTGGAGTGGGTCGACGACGAGGCCCTGCTCGATGCGGTCACCGCCGTCTCGGGCAGCGCCCCCGCCTACTTCTTCCTGATGTTCGAGGCCATGGAAGACGCCGGTGCGACGCTGGGCCTGCCCGCGGACACCGCCCGGCGGCTGGCCATGCAGACTGCTCTGGGCGCGGCGAAGATGGCACTCTCGAGTGACAAGTCACCCGCCGAGCTCAAGCGCAACGTGATGTCGCCTGGCGGCACCACAGAGCGGGCCATCGAGCACCTCGAGGAGGCCGACCTGCGCCGCATCATGGCCGAAGCCATGAGCGCCTGTGCCGACCGCGCCCGCGAGATGGCCGACGAGCTCGGCCAGCGCTGACCCGACAGCCCGGCACGCACGCGGGCTGACACGACGACGTTTCAAGGACACGGAGGAGCCCCGATGGGCAGTCAACTGGGAAGTGCCGGCCTGCTGCTGGTGAACACCCTGATCAACATCTACATCTTCCTGCTGATGCTGCGCTTCCTGCTGCAGGCATCTCGGGCCGACTACTACAACCCCATCAGCCAGTCGGTGGTAAAGGTCACCCAGCCGGCGGTACGCCCCTTCCAGAGCTTCCTGGGGCCGGTGATGGGTCGCTTCGACCTGGCCACTCTGGCCACGGCTTTCGTCATCAAGGCAGTCGCCATCATCGTGATCCTGCAGATCGCCGGCTTCGGCATGGCGCCCATCGCCGGGGTGGCGATCGGTTCGCTGGCCGCCATCGCCAACGCCATCCTCAAGATCTACTTCTTCGCCCTGATCGTGATGATCATCCTCAGCTGGGTCGCGCCCCAGGCCAGCCATCCGGGTGCCCTGCTGGTGATGCAGCTGGTGGAGCCGATCATGGCGCCGGTGCGCAAGGTGATCCCGCCGCTGGGCATGATCGACCTCTCGCCCATCGTGGTGTTCATCGCCATCAGCCTGATCGATGGTATCGTGGTGGGCTCGCTGACCCGTGCCGCCGGCATCGCCGGTGCCCTGGTCGGCCTCTGAGGCCGGCCGACACTCACGACTGGACACGACACGACTGATGCCCGAGTTTCCCCGCGATTCGGTCGGCCTGGTGACGCCCGAGACGGCGCACTTCGACGACCCCCTGGCCCTGGCCTGCGGCAGGACGCTGCCGGCCTATGATCTGGTATACGAGACCTATGGCACCCTCAATGCCGAGTGCTCCAACGCCATCCTGATCTGCCATGCCCTCTCCGGTCACCACCATGCCGCGGGCTACCATGCAACGGACGAGCGCAAGCCGGGCTGGTGGAATGCGCATATCGGCCCCGGCAAGTCGATCGATACCGATCGCTTCTTCGTGGTCTCGCTGAACAACCTCGGTGGCTGCCATGGCAGTACCGGCCCCACCAGCGGGAATCCGGCGACAGGACGTCAGTGGGGCCCCGACTTCCCCATCATGACCGTGGAAGACTGGGTAAACAGCCAGGCGCGGCTGGCCGACCGGCTGGGCATCGAACGCTTCGCCGCGGTGATCGGCGGCAGCCTGGGGGGCATGCAGGTGCTGCAGTGGACCCTCGCCTACCCCGAGCGTATCGCCAATGCGGTGGTCATCGCGGCGACGCCGAAGCTGTCGGCACAGAACATCGCCTTCAACGAGGTGGCCCGCCAGGCGATCCGCTCCGACCGTGACTTCCACGACGGCTGGTACGCCGACCATGACACGGCGCCGCGCCGCGGCCTCAAGCTCGCCCGCATGGTGGGCCATATCACCTACCTCTCCGAAGATGCCATGGGCAGCAAGTTCGGCCGCGACCTGCGCAGCAACGACCTCAACTTCGGCTACGACGTGGAGTTCCAGGTGGAGTCCTACCTGCGCTACCAGGGCGACACCTTCTCCACCTCCTTCGATGCCAATACCTACCTGCTGATGACCAAGGCACTGGACTACTTCGATCCGGCCGCGGCCCACGGCGGCGACCTGGCCCGGGCCCTGGCACCCGCCGCCTGTCCCTTCCTGGTGGTGAGCTTCTCCACCGACTGGCGCTTCCCGCCATCGCGCTCCAAGGAACTGGTCAACGCCCTGATCCGCGCCGACAAGGCCGTCAGCTACGCCAACATCGACTCGCCGCATGGCCACGACGCCTTCCTGATGCCCGAGCCGCGCTATCAGGCGGTCTTCGCCGCCTTCATGAACCGCGTCGCCCGCGACCAGGGCCTGGAGGACCACCCATGATGCGCGCCGACCTCAAGCTGATTCACGACTGGGTCCCGCAGGGCGCGAGGGTGCTCGACCTGGGCTGCGGCGAAGGTACGCTGCTGGCGGCGCTGGCCCGCGACAAGCAGGTCACGGGCTACGGCCTGGAGATCGACCCCGACGGCATCACCGCCTGCCTGGCCAAGGGCGTCAACGTCATCGAGCAGAACCTCGACGAGGGGCTCGCCAACTTCGAGGACGACGCCTGCGACCTGGTGGTCATGACTCAGGCGCTGCAGGCGCTGCGCCGACCGGACCAGATGCTCGACGAGATGCTGCGCGTCGCCGGGGAGTGCATCATCACCTTCCCCAACTTCGCCTACTGGCGCCACCGCGCCTACCTGGGCTTCAAGGGCTACATGCCGGTGTCCCGATCGCTGCCCCATGCCTGGTACGACACGCCCAACATCCACCTGTCGACCTTCAACGACTTTGAACAACTCTGCCGCGACAAGGGTCTGAGCATTGTCGACCGGGCGGTGGGCATCGGTGACCACGAGGGGCACTGGACCTCGCGCTGGTGGCCCAACCTGTTTGGCGAGATTGCCATCTTCCGGGTCGCCCGCCACAGGGCGTGACGCCGAAGAGGCGCAGGCGATAGACAACGCAGTAGGGAGAACCGACGATGATCCGACACAGCCTGGCTGCCCTGGGCATGGGCCTGGCACTGCTGCTGACCCTGCCGGCCCAGGCACAGCAGTTCGAACAGGTGGGGGACTACCAGATCCACTACAGCGCCGTGAACACCAGCTTCCTGCCAGAAGAGGTGGCCCGGGAGCACGGCATCCAGCGCAGCCAGGTCATGGCCCTGCTCAACGTCAGCGTGATGGAGCAGCTCGAGGATGGCTCGACCCGCCCGGTCACGGCCTCGGTCGACGGGCGCATCGGCGGGCTCGACGGGGGCGACGCCTCGCCGCTTTCGTTCCGCAGCCTGCGTATCGGCGACACACCCTCCCAGGTGGCCGTATTCCGCATCCACGAAGACGAGCCGATGCGCTTCGACCTTCGCGTGCGCTACGATCGCAATGCCGCGCCCGCCGAGGTCAGCTTCATCCAGCGCTTCTATATCGACCGCTGAACCCGCGAGCCTCCCGGCTCAGTCGACGACCGCGGTCGGGTCCACCTCGCGGGAGAGTGAGACCGGCAACCGGCGCCCCAGGCGGATCGCCACCGGCACGCCGGCCTCGCGGATCACCTCGCAGCGCCGCGCCAGCACTTCCACGCCAAGGCCCGCCACCTCGCGCAGGTTCGCGGCATAAACCGGGTCCAGGTGGGCCGCAGGGGCCACGTCCTCGATGCCCTCATGGGCCACGCAGAAGAGCAGCACGGCGCGGTGCCCTCGGGCCGCGAGCGCGGCCAGCGCCTCGAGGTGCTTGCGGCCCCGCACGCTCACCGCGTCGGGGAAGTAACCGTGGCCGTCTGCCTCCCTGAGGGTCACCTGCTTGACCTCGACGAAGGCGCAGCCGCGCTCGGGATCGTCGAGGCGGAAGTCGAGTCTCGCTCTCTCTACCGCGACCTCGCGCCGGATCGCCGCATAGCCGGCCAGCTCCTCGACCCAGCCGCCGCGCAATGCTTCCTCGATGATGCGATTGGCCCGCCCGGTATGCACCGAGGCCGCCGCCGTG
>NZ_JAVLBC010000116.1:0-10254 GCF_031581305.1 Halomonas sp. | reverse complement strand
GCCTGCAAGGAGCTGGGCATCAAGACGGTGGCGGTCCACTCGACGGCCGATCGCGAGCTGATGCACGTGCGCCTGGCTGACGAGGCCGTGTGCATCGGGCCGGCATCCTCGGCGAACTCCTACCTGAATATCCCGTCGCTGATCAGCGCCGCGGAAGTCACCGACTCCAGTGCCATCCACCCCGGCTATGGCTTCCTCTCCGAGAATGCCAACTTCGCCGAGCAGGTCGAACGTTCCGGCTTTACCTTCATCGGTCCCCGTGCCGAGACCATCCGCCTGATGGGCGACAAGGTCAGCGCCATCGAGTCGATGAAGAAGGCCGGCGTGCCGACGGTGCCGGGTTCCGACGGCCCCCTGGGGGACGACGAGGGGGAGACCCTCGCCGTGGCGCGACGCATCGGCTACCCGGTGATCATCAAGGCGGCCGCTGGCGGCGGTGGACGCGGCATGCGCGTGGTACATACCGAGGCCCACCTGCTCTCGGCGGTCAATGTCACCCGCACCGAGGCCTACTCCTCCTTCGGCGATGGCACCGTCTACATGGAGAAGTTCCTCGAGAATCCCCGCCATGTGGAGGTGCAGGTGCTGGCCGATGGCCAGGGTAATGCCATCCACCTCTATGATCGCGACTGCTCGCTGCAGCGCCGTCATCAGAAGGTGATCGAGGAGGCCCCTGCCCCGGGGATCGACGAAGCCGCCCGCGCCGAGGTCCTCGAGGCCTGCCGGGAGGCGTGCATTACCATCGGCTACCGTGGCGCCGGCACCTTCGAGTTCCTCTACGAGGATGGCCGGTTCTTCTTCATCGAGATGAATACCCGCGTCCAGGTGGAGCACCCGGTCACCGAGATGGTCACCGGCGTGGACATCGTCCGCGAGCAGCTGCGCATCGCCTCGGGCCTGCCGCTGTCGATTTGTCAGGAGGACGTCAAGATCACCGGTCACTCCTTCGAGTGCCGCATCAACGCCGAGGATTCTCGCACCTTCATGCCTTCACCCGGCAGGGTGACCCTCTACCACCCCCCGGGTGGACTCGGCGTGCGCATGGATTCCCATGTCTACACGGGCTACACCGTGCCGCCCCACTACGACTCCCTGATCGGCAAGCTGATCACCTGGGGCGTGGACCGGGAAACGGCGCTGATACGCATGCGCAACGCCCTGGACGAGCTGCTGGTGGAGGGCATCAAGACCAATACCGACCTGCACAAGGATCTGGTGCGCGACGGCTACTTCCAGCAGGGCGGCGTCAATATCCACTACCTGGAGAAGAAGCTGGGGCTGTAACTCCCCGCTTCGTGCCCTTGTGATTCAGCCCGGTGTGCGGAAGTGCTCGGGGCTGATACGTCGACAGGCCTCGGAGGCCCCTTTGGGGTCAGACCCCGGCCATGCCGTCAAGCCCGTCATAGCGCACTTTTCTAGCGGTATTCCTCCCGCCGGGGTCTGACCCCAAAGGGGGGATGCCACCCAGGTCCGCTACGCATAACTCACTACCGTTTCCCGACTGACCACGGAACGCCCCCATGCCCTGGCTACAACTCAAGGCCCGTATCACCCCCGAGCATGCCGAGCTCCTCGAGGAACTGCTGCTCGCCGAGGGTGCCACTGCTATCACTCTCCAGGATGCCTTCGATGACCCGGTCTTCGAACCGGAGCGAGGCACCACGCCGCTGTGGGACGAGACGGTGCTCACCGGCCTCCATGACGACCTGGAGGGCATCGAGGCGATGCTCGACCGGGTACGCCAGGCCTGGGCCGCCGAGTCTCCCGAGGAGCCCTGCCCCGAGGTGGAGGTCGAGCTGCTGGCCGACCGCGACTGGGAGCGCGAGTGGATGGACGACTTCCAGCCGCTGCGCATGGGCGAGCGGCTGTGGATCGTGCCGAGCTGGCACGCCCCGCCGGAGCCCGACGCCGTCAACCTGCATCTGGACCCGGGACTGGCCTTCGGCACCGGTACCCACCCCACCACGGCGCTCTGCCTGGCCTGGCTCGACGGCCTCTCGGTGGCCGACGAACTGCAGGGCCTGGACGTGCTCGACGTGGGCTGCGGCTCGGGCATCCTGGCCATCGCCGCCCTAAAGCTCGGTGCGCGACGGGCCACCGGGACCGACATCGACCCCCAGGCACTGCAAGCCAGCCGCGACAACGCCGAGCGCAACGCGGTGAGCGAGACCGAGTTCCGGCTCTGCTACCCCGAGCAGCTCGAAGCGGGCGACTTCCCGCTGGTGATCGCCAACATCCTCGCCGGCCCCCTGATGGAACTGGCCGACGAGATCGCCGGGCGCGTGGCGCCGGGGGGCCGACTGGCCCTCTCGGGCATTCTCGAGGGCCAGGCCGAGCAGGTGCTCGATGCCTACCGCGGACGCGGCCTGATCATGGACGAGCCGGCGATCCGTGAGGGCTGGGTACGCCTCACCGGGCGGCGCCCCCTGGCAAGCATTCGCCCCGAGTAGCGGTTCACCAACGCCGGCCCGGGGCGTATGATATGCAGCCCCTGACGCCAGCGACCCCTGATCATGTCCGACTCTCGCCCTCTACCCCGCATCGGCCGCCATGAACTGCCCAACCGGGTGGTCCTGGCGCCCATGGCCGGGATCACCGACCGCCCTTTCCGGACGCTCTGTCGTCGCCTCGGGGCCGGTCTGGTAGTCGGCGAGATGGTCACCTCGGACCCCAGCCTGTGGCATACCCGCAAGTCCCGGCTGCGCATGGATCACCGCGGCGAGCCGGGTCCACGCAGCGTGCAGATCGCCGGCGGCGACGCCAAGATGCTCGCCGAGGCGGCGCGCCTCAACGTCGCGATGGGCGCCGAGATCATCGACATCAACATGGGCTGCCCGGCCAAGAAGGTCTGCAACAAGGCGGCCGGCTCCGCCCTGCTGCGCGACGAAACCCTGGTCGCCGAGATCCTCGAGACGGTGGTCGCCGCGGTGGACGTGCCGGTGACCCTGAAGATCCGTACCGGCTGGTGCGCCGAGAGCAACAACGGCGTGCGGGTCGCGCGCATCGCCGAGGAGGCCGGCATCCAGGCCCTGGCCGTGCACGGCCGCCATCGCCTTCAACGCTACGGCGGCGAGGCTGAATACGACACCATCGCCGCCATCAAGGCCCGGGTGGGCATCCCGGTGTTCGCCAACGGCGACATCGACTCTCCCGCCAAGGCTGCTCGCATCCTCGACTATACTGGGGCGGATGCGGTAATGATCGGCCGTGGCGCCCAGGGCAATCCCTGGATCTTCCGCGAGATCGACCACTACCTGCGCCATGGCCAGCGGCTTGCCCCGCCGGGAGATGAAGAGCGTGCCGTGGTCCTTCGTGACCATCTGGCGGCCCTGCATGACTTCTACGGCAAGCATCTGGGGGTACGCATCGCGCGCAAGCATCTAGGCTGGTACCTAGCCGGAGATGAACGTTTCGACGACGCCGGTCGGCGCGCCCTGAGGGCCACCTTCAATGGCCTGGAGAGCCGCCATGCCCAGCGCCGCTTCATCGATGAACTCTTTCGTCACGACCCCGCCGCGACACCAGGTCGCGTTGCCCGGGCCGTGGCACACGATGGAATCTGTGCCGCATGAACAGCAGCCAATCCTTTAATCATAATGCCGCGCTGCCCGAGCTGAATGCCCAGGCCTCCCGTGATCTCGCCATGCTGAGCGACGGCGGCGATCCTCCCCCGCAGGACGACCGCCCCCTGCGCGAGGCCGTGGAAGCCTCGCTGACCCGCTACTTCGACCACCTGGACGGCAGCAGCGTCACCGACCTCTATGCCATGGTAATGGCCGAGGTCGAGGCCCCCCTGCTGGCCTCGGTCCTCGACCACACCCAGGGCAACCAGACCCGCGCCGCCGAGATGCTCGGCCTCAACCGCGGGACCCTGCGCAAGAAGCTCAAGCACTATGGCCTGATCTGACCACTTCCTCGAGGGAGTCCGTGGCACTCCCTTGGCGTTCCCGCCGCTCCATTCACCATCATCGACAGAAGAGTGACCCCCATGGCCCAAGCCTCCTCCGCCGCGGTTCGCCGCGCCCTGATCAGCGTCTCCGACAAGACCGGCATCGTCGACTTTGCCCGCGGCCTCGTCGAGCAGGGTGTCGCGCTGCTCTCCACCGGCGGCACCTTCCGCCTGCTCCAGGAGAACGGCATCGACGTGACCGAGGTCTCCGAGCACACCGGATTCCCCGAGATCATGGACGGCCGGGTCAAGACACTGCACCCGAAGATTCACGGTGGCATCCTGGGCCGTCGCGGCCAGGACGACGCCGTGATGATGGAACACGGCATCGATCCCATCGACATGGTGGTGGTCAACCTCTACCCCTTCTCGGCCACCGTGGCACGCCCGGCGTGCACCCTCGAGGATGCCATCGAGAACATCGACATCGGTGGTCCGACCATGGTGCGCGCCTGTGCCAAGAACCATGCCTACACCACCATCGTGGTCGATGCCGGGGACTATGCCCGCGTGCTGGGCGAGATCAGCGCCCAGGACGGCGCCGTGAGTGATGCCACCCGCTTCGACCTGGCGGTCAAGGCCTTCGAGCATACTGCCGGCTATGACGCCGCCATCGCCGACTACCTGGGCCAACGAGTGCCCGGCGGCGAGGATGGCTTCCCGCGCACCTACAACCTGCAGTTCGAGAAGAAGCAGGCCATGCGCTACGGCGAGAACCCCCACCAGAGTGCCGCCTTCTACGTGGAAGCCGACGCCAGCGAGGCCTGCGTGGCCACCGCCACCCAGCTGCAGGGCAAGGCGCTCTCCTTCAACAACGTCGCCGACACCGATGCCGCCTTCGAGTGCGTCAAGGCCTTCACCGACACCGCCTGCGTGATCGTCAAGCACGCCAACCCCTGTGGCGTGGCGGTCGGCGCAAGCCCCCGAGAGGCCTACGAGAAGGCCTTCGCCACCGACCCCACCAGCGCCTTCGGCGGCATCATCGCCTTCAACGTGCCGCTGGACGCCGAGACGGCTCGCGCCATCGTCGACCGCCAGTTCGTCGAGGTGATCATCGCCCCCGGGGTGGAGGAGGAGGCGGCGAGCATCGTCGCCGAGAAGAAGAACGTACGCCTGCTCGATGTCGGTGCGCACTGGCCCGGCGAGCGCGAACACGCCCACGACTTCAAGCGCGTCACCGGTGGCCTGCTGGTGCAGGACCGTGACCTGGGCATGGTCGGCCGCGACGAGCTGACCGTGGTCACCGAGCGGGTGCCCAGTGAGCAGGAGATGCGCGACCTGGCCTTCGCCTGGAAGGTGGCCAAGTACGTCAAGTCCAACGCCATCGTCTATGCCAAGGAAGGCCAGACCATCGGCGTCGGCGCCGGCCAGATGAGCCGCGTCTACTCGGCGAAGATCGCCGGCATCAAGGCCGCCGACGAGAGTCTCTCGGTGCCGGGCTCGGTGATGGCCAGTGACGCCTTCTTCCCCTTCCGCGACGGCATCGACGCTGCCGCCACCGCCGGCATCGCCGCGGTGATCCAGCCCGGTGGCTCCATGCGCGACCAGGAGGTGATCGACGCCGCCAACGAGGCCGGCATCGCCATGGTGTTTACCGGGATGCGCCACTTCAGGCACTGACGCCTGCGGCGAGCTGTAAGCTGTAAGCTGTAAGCTGTAAGCTGTAAGCTGTAAGCACAGCGTAGATAGCGTCGCCATCATCAGAAAACCCCGTTGGCCATGCCGACGGGGTTTTCGTTTCTTACAGCTTATGGCTTATGGCTTATGGCTCCGGACGAAGCCCGGTCAGCCCAGATCGATACAGAGGTACTTGGTCTCCAGGAACTCTTCCAGCCCCTGGTGGCCACCCTCGCGACCCAGCCCCGAGGCCTTGACCCCGCCGAAGGGGGCGGCGGCATTGGAGATCAGCCCGGTATTGATGCCCACCATGCCGTACTCCAGGGCATCGGCGACTCGCCAGACACGCCCCAGGTCCCGGGAGTAGAAGTAGGAGGCCAGGCCGTACTCGGTAGCATTGGCCATGTTGACGGCATCTTCCTCGTCCTCGAAGGGGAAGACTGCCGCCAGTGGACCGAAGGTCTCCTCGTGGGCCAGCTTCATTCTGTGATTGGCGACACGGATCAGCGTCGGCGTGAAGAAGTTGCCGCCCAGCGGGTGCGGATGGCCACCCAGCAGCAACTCGGCGCCCAGGTCCACGGCGTCATGGACATGCTCGCTGACCTTGGCCACCGCCTTGTCGTCGATCAGCGGACCAATGTTGATCCCCTCCTCGGTGCCGTCCCCGACCTTGAGCTCGCTGTTCATGGCAACCGCCAGCTTCTCGCAGAAGGCGTTGACCACGCTGGACTGGACCAGGAAGCGGTTGGTGCAGACGCAGGTCTGGCCGGCGTTGCGGAACTTGGCGGCCATGGCCCCCTCCACGGCGGCGTCCAGGTCGGCATCCTCGAAGACGATGAAGGGGGCGTTGCCGCCCAGTTCCAGGGAGATCTTCTGGATATGCTGGGAGGCCTGGGCCATCAGCTGGCGCCCCACCTCGGTGGAGCCGGTGAAGGTGATCTTGCGCACCAGCGGCGACTCGGTCATCGCCGCGGCAATCTCGGAGGCGCGGCCCGGCACCACATTGAACACCCCGCGCGGCACCCCGGCCCGCTCAGCCAGCTTGGCCAGGGCGGTGGCGGAGAACGGCGTCTGGCTAGCCGGCTTGACCACGATGGTACAGCCGGCCGCCAGGGCCGCGCCCGCCTTGCGGGTGATCATCGCCGCGGGGAAGTTCCAGGGTGTGATGGCCCCCACCACGCCGATGGGCTGTTTGGTGACCACGATGCGCTGGCTGGACTTGGCGGCGGGGACGGTCTCACCGTAGATGCGCCGCGCTTCCTCGGCGAACCAGCGCAGGAAGCTCGCCGCATAGGCGATCTCGCCCGCGGCCTCCTTGAGCGGCTTGCCCTGCTCGAAGGTCATGATCATGGCCAGGTCGTCCTGATGCTCCATCATCAGGTCGTGCCACTTCATCAGGATGTCGGCCCGCTCCTGAGCGGTCATGCCACGCCATGCCGGCAGGGCGGCATCGGCCGCGGCGATGGCCCGTTCGGTCTCGGACCGCCCCAGGCGAGGCACATCCCCCATGGCCTCACCGGTGGCCGGATTGAGGACGTTGATCTGCTCGCCGCTGTCGGCGGCGACCCAACTGCCGTCGATATAGGCGAAGGGACAGTAGAGCTGCGTTTCCTTGAGGGCTTGCATGATCATCTCCTGCCGCACGGGCGGCTCCTTGTCGGTTTGCCCCCATGCTAAGCGAAAGACCCCGGTGCACCAAGCACCGGGGTCCTTAATCGATGATTCATGTCACATCAGCGCGGCCGGCGGGGCTCCCGGGACTCGGAGAGGGTGATGGAGACGGAATCGGCGAAGCGCAGCGCATGGGGCTTGTCGATCTCCACCTGGGCGGTCAGCACCTGGTCGTGACTCATGATCAGGTCCAGCACCTCGCGGGTCATGCGCTCGAGCAGCAGGAAGCGATGGTCCTCCACCAGGGCGATCACCTGCTTGGTGATGGTGCGGTAGTTCAACGCCTGCTCGATATGGTTGAACGCGACCGCCTTGTCGGCGCGATAGCGGATCACGGCATTGATCACCACGTCCTGCCGATTTCTGATCTCGTCATCCTTGATGCCGATATGGGTGCGCAGCCGCAGATTCTTGATGCGGATCGTGGCGAGGTCGTGGTCGAAATGCTGGTCGTCCAGAGCATGCATCGGCATGGCGGGGCTCCTTGCGGGGGAATCAGCGGCCGTTGACCAGGGTGAGAAACTCCTGGCGCGTGCTCTGCTTCTCGCGGAAGGCGCCGAGCATCACCGACGAGGTCATGCTGGAGTTCTGCTTCTCCACGCCGCGCATCATCATGCACAGGTGGCGCGCCTCGATGACCACCGCGACACCGCGAGCCTCCGTGACCTGCTGCACGGCCTCGGCGATCTGCCGGGTCAGGTTCTCCTGGATCTGCATGCGCCGAGCATACATGTCGACGATGCGCGCAAACTTGGAGAGCCCCAGCACCTTACCGCTGGGCAGGTAGGCGATATGGCACTTGCCGATGAACGGCAGCAGATGATGCTCGCACATGGAGTAGAGTTCGATGTCCTTGACCAGTACCATCTCGTCGGTTTCGGACTCGAACACCGCGCCGTTGACGATCTCTTCCAGCGACTCAGTGTAGCCGCGGTTCAGAAACTGCATCGCCTTGGCGGCCCGCTTGGGGGTATCACGAAGGCCTTCCCGGTCGGGATCCTCCCCCAGCTCGTGGATGATCCGGCGATAGTGGTTGGCGAGTTCTTCGGTCATGGTCAAGGCCCGTTGCAGTGTCGGTGTCCGAGGTATCGTTGGAGGATGGCCTGGCCATCACATCATGTACAGAAGATATACAAAATTTTAATCTTGTACAACAAAAGAGTCTCGGGACTCGCTAGTCTAGCGCATGACGCCCGGCAACGCAGGGAGCCATCGCTGCCGGACAGTGACATCGTGTCGCGTCTTCGCCGCCCCGGGCCGCCTGCCCTGTGATAAAATGCTGCGTGCTTCATGCTGTGCCCAAGTCACCCTCGAGAGCCCGACATGATCAAGACCCAAGCCTCTCTGCTGATGGCCGCCGTGCTGGCGATGCCGACCCTGGCCATGAGCGATACCCTCGAACTGCCGGCCGATGCGACCGTCGACGCTCAGGTCATCGACGTGCTGACCCTGTCCCCGCAGGCCCCGGAACATGACGACCTGATCATCCACCCGGTGGCCGGTGGCGATGCCTCCCATGCCCTGCCGGAATACTGCGTGCTGATCGGCGACGCCCGCCTAGACGGCGAGCGCATCCGCCTGACGACCCAGTCGCTGACCTGCATCGAGACCGACGGCAGCGAGAGCGAAATCTACAGCGGCGAGATCTCCGCCGCGGCCTATGATACCGATGGCGCTTTCGGAATCGCCGCCTGCCAGGACGGCAACTGCCGCCTGACCCCGGAGCAGACCTTTCAACTGCGCCTGGCCAGTGACCTGGCCATTGAACAGCAGGACAATCCCGCCGCCAAAATCAACGAGCAGCGTCGACAGGCCGACGGCGCAGGGGTCGCCAATCCGATTCCCGCCGATGCGCCGGATCCCGACGACGACTGAGCGTCCCCATCGAGCCGAGACGCACCCCAAGGGGTGCGTCCGTGTGGCTCACAAGCCGCCGGCTGCGATCAGGCCAGCCAGCGTGGCCTGGCTTCCAAGGCCTGGCGCTGCTGCTCCAGCATGCGCAGGTGCCCCTCCCAGTAGCCCGCATCGGCCAGCCAGGGAAACGCCAGCGGGAAGGCCGGATCCGCCCAGCGATCCACCAGCCAGGCGCTGTGGCGCAGCAGACGCAGGGTGCGCAGCGGCTCGACCAGCGTGAGCTCGCGGCGGTCGAAGTCGCGATGCTGCTCGTAGCCCTCGGCGACTTCGGAGAGTTGCATCTGACGCTCCCCCTCCTCCTGCGCGGTAAACAGCATCCACAGGTCCTGGATCGCCGGCGCCATCAGGCAGTCATCGAAGTCGACCAGCGCAAACTGCTCGTCGCGACCGAGAATATTGCCGATATGGCAGTCGCCCTGCACGCGGATCGCCTGTTCCGCGCTCCAGGCATGAGGCGCCAGGCTGCGATGCAGCGTCGCGGTGATGCGCTCGTAGGCCTGACGCTGGCGACGGTCCAGCCAGCGGCTTGCCAGCACCTTGTCGCGGGCCTCGAGCACCATGCCATCCAGGTCCAGCGCACGACGATGCGTGAAACGCCCCCGCTCCCCCACCGCGTGCACCGCGCCGATCAGCTCGCCCAGGGCGAAGAGGTGGGCCGGATTCTCCAACTCCGGCGCCTGGCCCGGCAGGTGGGGAAAGAGCGTGAAGCGAAATCCCTCGGCCCGGTGCAGGCTCTCGCCCGCCTCGTCCCGCCAGGGGGCAGCCACGGCCACTTCGGCCGTGGCGAGCTCGGCCAGGAAAGCATGCTCCTCGCGGATCTGGGCGTCCGTCCAGCGCTCGGGGCGGTAGAACTTCACCACCCAGCGGCGGCGCTCCTCGTCGTGCACCAGGAAGACCCGATTCTCGTAGCTGTTGAGGGCAAAGGGCTCGCCGGGCAGCCAGAAGCCGAGCGACTCCACCGCCGCCACCACCCGGGCGGGCGAGAGCTGAGCGAAGGGATGAGAAGTGGTGTCCATGGGGGCTCCCGGTGCATCGAGGGAGAACATGCTAACAGGGAAGCGCCCGTCAGTGCCTCCCTGCCGGCGTCCGGGCCACCGCCCAGG
>NZ_JAVLBC010000115.1:0-10278 GCF_031581305.1 Halomonas sp. | reverse complement strand
GAGTGCGACGAGGCGCCCTTCTACACCTTGGGGCCACTGACCACCGACATCGCGCGCGGCTATGACCACATCACCTCCGGCATCGGCGCGGCGATGATTGGCTGGTACGGCTGCGCCATGCTCTGCTACGTGACGCCCAAGGAGCACCTCGGTCTGCCCAACAAGGACGACGTCAAGACCGGCATCATCACCTACAAGATCGCTGCCCATGCCGCCGACCTGGCCAAGGGGCATCCCGCCGCTCAGCGACGCGACAACGCGCTCTCCAAGGCGCGCTTCGAGTTCCGCTGGGAGGACCAGTTCAACCTCGGCCTGGACCCGGATACCGCGCGCGAGTACCACGACGAGACCCTACCCAAGGACTCCGCCAAGGTAGCCCACTTCTGCTCCATGTGCGGCCCCAAGTTCTGCTCGATGAAGATCAGCCAGGAGGTCCGCGACTACGCCAAGGACAAGGGCCTCGATGGCGATCAGGACGCCGTGATGAAGGGCATGGAGGAGCAGGCCGAGAAGTTCCGCCAGGAGGGTGCCGAGCTCTACAAGGAGGTCTGACAGCAGACGGCCCACCCACCAAGCAGCGCGCCTCCGCCGGTTTCCCGGCGGAGGCGCGTTTCATGGCATGGCGGCGAGCGCCGCCGAGGCATCAGAAGCGGAACGTCACCCCGACACTCGCCGCATCGAAGGTGTAGTTCGACTCGTCCAGGTAGCGCATGTAGTCGGCCCCCACGGCGAGGTTGGGGGCCATGTCGAACTCGGCGCCAGCCCCGTAGGAGAAGCCGCTCTCGGTATCCGCGTCGAAGTCCACTTCGCTGAAGCCCGCCAGGCCATAGAGGCGGAATTCCGGGGCGATCGGGACGATGCCCTTGGCATAGGCACCGGCCAAGTAATCCAGATCGGCCGGACCATCGGAGCCACCGGTGCCGAGATGGCCTTCCAGGGCGAAGTAGTCGTTGAACGCCACACCGCCACGCAGGCGAAGGCCCGTGCTGTCGAAGTTGCCTGGACCGTCGGGGTCGAGCTCCCAGAACAGCACATCGCCACCGAGATAAGGGCTCGGCTGGTAGTTCATTGGGCTGCCCTGAGCATGGGCAGTGGCCCCGGCCAGCAGCAGGACAGCGGATATGGCAGAAATCGTGATGATCTTCATGGTGAACCTCCCGGTTAGGAAACAGCGTTTCCCCATGCAAGGATCATTTTGGTACAGCCTAGACGAAAGTGCAACATATTCTGCCGCCAGCGCCCTTCCATAGGTAAAGAAAGCAGCAAGGCATACGGCGTCAAACCCTTGAGGTCACTGCACCCCGCACTGCAACATGCTAGATTCGCGCTGCCGGCGAGCCAATCGCCAGATACCTCCTGGCCGCATCGCCCGCGCACCCGACACCCTCGACAGGACGCGCCATGAACGCCCCGGTACTGGTCATCAACTGCGGCTCCTCGTCCATCAAGTACGCCCTCGTCCCTGCTTCCCCTGACAAGCCTCGCCTGGCTGGCCTGGCCGAGCGCCTGGGCGGCGTGGACGCACGCCTCAAGGGGGTCGGCGCCGCGGGGCGTGAGTTCTCACGTCCGCTGCATGGTGCCGACCACGCCGAGGCCATGGCGGCCATCCTCGAGCAGTTGGACGGACAGCATCCCGTGGCGGTGGGACATCGTATCGTCCACGGCGGCGAGCGCTTCACCCGTGCCACCCGACTCGATGCCAGCGTGCGGCGGGCCATCGAGGCCACCGTGGCCCTGGCCCCGCTGCACAACCCGGCCAACCTGGCGGGGGTGAAGGCGACCCTGGCGCTCTTCCCCGACCTGCCTCAGGTGGCGGTCTTCGATACCGCCTTCCACCAGACCCTACCCCGTCGTGCCTATCGCTATGCGCTGCCGGAAGGGCTCTATCGCAACCACGGCATCCGCCGCTACGGCTTCCATGGCAGCAGCCACGCCCACGTGAGTGCCCGGCTCGATGCCCTCAGTGAGCGCCCCCATGGCGGCTGGCTCATCGCCCACCTGGGCAACGGCTGCTCCACCTGCGCGGTCTGGCAGGGGCGCAGCGTCGACACCAGCATGGGGCTGACGCCCCTGGAGGGCCTGGTGATGGGCACTCGCAGCGGCGATGTGGATCCGGGCCTGCATGCCCACCTGGCCCGCCAGCTGGGCTGGTCGATCGCACGCATCGATACCCTACTCAACAAGGAGAGTGGCCTGCTGGGGCTCTCCGGCCTCTCCAACGACATGCGCCGCCTTGAGCAGGCCGCCGCCGAGCACCATGCGGGCGCCGAGTTGGCCATCGAGGTATTCTGCTACCGCATTGCCAAGTCGCTGGCGTCCCTCTCCTGTGCCCTGCCTCGCCTGGATGGCATCGCCTTCACGGGGGGCATCGGCGAAAATGCCAACGCCGTGCGTGCGCGGGTGGTCGAGCAGCTGCCCCACTTCGGCCTGCGGCTGGCCGCCGAGGCCAACGCCGCCACCGTGGGCGGCCGCGAGGGCCGCATCGACGCCGACGCGGGCGGACCCCAGCTGTGGGTGATACCCACCGACGAGGAGGGACGCATCGCCGAGGAAACCCGCCAGCTGCTGCAGGAGCCCCCCCATGACGCCGCTTGACCATCGCCCCGAGCCCCGCAACCTGCTGCTGGTGCCTACCGACAGCGGCGTGGGCCTGACCTCGGCCTGCCTCGGCCTGATCCGCGCCCTGGATACCCTCGGGCTCAAGGCCGGCTTTCTCAAGCCGTTCCGACAGGACGAGCTCAACGGCAACGGACCGGACCGCTCCTGTGCCTTGGCGACAAGCACCCTGGGACTGGCGCCGCCCGCACCGCTTCCCCAGGCCCGGCTGGAGCGCCTGCTGCGCGAAGACCGCACCGACGAGCTGATGGAGGAGACCGTGGAGCGCCATGCCCGAGTCGCCTCCCCGGACGCGGGCGAGGCCCCCGAGCTGGTAGTGATCGAGGGGCTCGCTCCCAGCCCGCACAGCAGCTACGCGACCCGGCTCAATGCCCAGCTGGCCCATGCCCTCAATGCGCGCACCATCCTCGTCGCCGACGGTGACCTGAGCGACCCCCAGGACCTGGCAGAGCGCCTCGACATGCACGCCCAGGCCTTCGATGGCGTGGAGTCGCCGCGTACCCTGGGTTGTATCCTGATGCGGCTGCGTCCGTTGCCGGACGGCGACGACCCCACGCCCCTGGCGGCCCCCGGGCTCGCCGCCCGGCATGACGAGCAGCTGGTCGCCAGCCTGCGCCGCTATCTGCCGGCCCTGGGCGGCGAGCGCTTCCAGCTGCTCGGCGCCGTGCCCTGGCATGCGGCGCTCTCGGCGCCACGCGTGCTGGATATCGCCCATGCCCTGGAGGCACGCTTCCTGCACGAGGGCGAGGCCGCCAGCCGCCGTGTGCTGGGCACCAGCCTCTGCGCACGCAGCGCCTCTCATGCCCTGCACGTGTTCCGCCCCGGCCGGCTGCTGGTCACTCCCGGCGACCGCGACGACATCCTGCTCGCCGCGGCGCTCGCGACCATGAACGGCGTTCCCCTGGCGGGCATCCTGCTGACCCACGGCGAGCTGCCGGAAGAGGCCATGATCGAGTTCTGCCGGCCGGCGCTGCGCAGCGGGCTACCGGTGATGGCGGTGGACTCCGACAGCTTCACCACGGCCCAGCACCTCGATCGCATGACCAACGACATCCCCATCGACGACCCGGAGCGGGCCGAACGGGTGACCCGCTTCGTCGCCGGCCACCTCGACCTGCAGTGGCTCAAGGAGAACCTCAGCCGCGGCTACCCGAGCCGGCTCTCCCCCGCCGCCTTCCGCCACCAGCTGGTCAAGCTGGCCCAGCGGGCAAGCAAGCGCATCGTGCTGCCCGAGGGCAGCGAGCCGCGCACCGTGGAGGCCGCCGTGCTCTGTCAGCAGCGCGGCATCGCTCGCTGCGTGCTGCTGGCCAGGCGCGAGGAAGTCGAGGAGGTGGCCCGCCAGCGCGGCATCGAACTGCCCGATGAGCTCGAGATTCTCGAACCCGACGGGGTCCGCGAGGACTACGTGAGGCCGATGGTCGAACGACGTCCCGATAAGCTCAACGAGCTGACCGCCACCGACCAGCTTCAGGACAATGTGGTGCTCGGCACCATGATGCTGGCCGAGGACGAGGTGGATGGCCTCGTCTCCGGGGCGATCCATACCACCGCCAACACCGTGCGCCCGGCCTTCCAGTTGATCAAGACGGCGCCCGGCTATCGGCAGGTATCGTCGATCTTCTTCATGCTGCTGCCCGAGCAGGTGGTGGTCTACGGCGACTGCGCGGTAAACCCCGACCCTGACGCCGAGGCCCTGGCCGAGATCGCCATCCAGAGCGCCCGCTCCGCTGCAGCCTTCGGCATCGAGCCCCGGGTGGCCATGATCAGCTACTCCACCGGCGAGTCCGGCAGCGGCGCCGACGTGGAGAAGGTCCGCCAGGCCACCCGCCTCGCCCGGGAGCGCGAGCCCTCGCTGTGCCTCGACGGGCCGCTGCAGTACGACGCCGCCGCCATCGAGAGCGTGGGCCGCCAGAAGGCCCCCGACTCCCCGGTGGCAGGTCGCGCCACGGTCTTCGTCTTTCCCGACCTCAACACCGGCAACACCACCTACAAGGCGGTCCAGCGCAGTGCCGGGGTGGTCAGCGTCGGCCCCATGCTGCAGGGCCTCAACAAGCCGGTGAATGACCTCTCCCGTGGCGCCCTGGTCGACGACATCGTCTACACCATTGCCCTGACCGCCATCCAGGCCTCCCAGCGTGGATGAGTTCCACCACCAATCGACATCATCGAGAGTGGAATCGGCACGCAGGCTTTCCCGCCTGCTTCCGCTGCCCTAGAGTCGAGGCATAATCCGTCCACATGCAGGAGGCCAACCCATGACGGCGCATGACCGACCCACAGGCGTTGTTGGACCCGTGCGACGCGCACAGTTTTCCCTGTTCGCGCGAAACTTCTTCAAGCACCCCCGGATGCTGGGCTCGATCATTCCCAGCTCCCCTTTTCTGGTTCAGCGCCTGCTCGAGCGGGTCGATTGGCAGCGTGCGCGCGTCGTCGTCGAGTACGGTCCCGGGGTCGGGACCATCACGAGGGAACTCCTGCACCGCATGCCGCCGGAATCGACCCTGGTAGTGCTGGAGACCAACCAGGACTTCGTCGATTTCCTCGAGCAGTCGCTCCCCGACCCTCGACTGCAGGTCATCAAGGGCTCCGCCGAGACGATCCCGGCCGAACTGGCCCGCTTGGGCCTGCCCGACGCCGACTATGTGCTGGCCGGCATCCCCTTCAGCACCATGCCGGCCACGAGCCGCGAATCCATCCTCACGCGTAGCCTGGACGCGCTCTCGCCCCAGGGCTCCATGCTGATCTACCAGTTCTCCTCCAAGGTATTGCCCGACCTGCGTCGGGTCTTTTCCAAGGTGGAGTGCGATTTCGAGCTTCTCAACGTGCTGCCGGCGCGACTCTACTACTGCCACCCCTGAGCACCGCCATGCTGGCCGGCAATAGTGAAACCGAATATCCTCTGGAAACCAACGGCCTGAACGCAGCGGGCCTGCACATCAACACGGAGAACGAAATGGCCGGACTGTTACCCGATGTCGACCCCGATGGACTGCTCGAGTACTCGGTGGTCTACACCGACCGCGCACTGAACCATATGTCGAAGAGCTTCCAGGGCGTAATGCGTGACATCTCCACCACCCTGAAGGATGTTTACCACGCCCACTCGACGGTGATCGTTCCCGGCAGCGGGACCTTCGGCATGGAGGCCGTGGCACGCCAGTTCGCCACGGAGCGCGGCTGTCTGGTGATCCGCAACGGCTGGTTCAGCTACCGCTGGAGCCAGATCCTCGAGATGGGCAAGATCCCCTCCGATGTCAACGTGCTCAAGGCGCGTCGAGTCGACGAGGATGACCCGACCTCGCCCTTCGCCCCACCTCCCATCAAGGAGGTGGTCGAGTCGATCCATGACCAGCAGCCCGATATCGTCTTCGCCCCCCACGTGGAAACCGCCTCGGGCATGCTGCTGCCAGACGACTACCTGCGCCAGATCGCCGACGCCATCCACGAGGAGGGTGGGCTCTTCGTCCTCGACTGCATCGCCTCCGGCACCCTCTGGGTCGACATGCAGGATATCGGCGTCGATGTACTGATCAGTGCCCCGCAGAAGGGCTGGAGCGCCAGCCCGGGCTGCGGCATGGTGATGCTCTCGCGCCAGGCCCGAGAGATCATCGAGGAGACCACCAGCACCAGCTTCGCCTGCGACCTGAAGAAGTGGCTGTCGATCATGGAAACCTACGAGGCCGGTGGCCACGCCTATCACGCCACCCTGCCCACCGACGGCCTGCGCCAACTGCGCGACGTGATGCGCGAGACCGAGCAGTACGGCTTCGACAAGGTGCGTGACGAGCAGTGGGAGGTCGGGCGACGGGTGCGCGGGATGCTCGCCGAGCACGGCTTTCGCAGCGTGGCGGCACCAGGCTTCGAGGCCCCCGGCGTGGTGGTCTGCTACACCGAGGACGAGGGCATCGTCGGCAAGTTCCTCGCGGCCGGTGTCCAGGTGGCCGCGGGTGTCCCCTTGATGTGTGATGAGGGCGACGACTATCGCGCCTTCCGCATCGGCCTGTTCGGCCTCGACAAGCTCCACCATCCGGAGCGGACCCTCGAGAGCCTGAGAACGGCCCTGGAGAAGGCGCAAGGCGCCGACGACTGAGTCGCCACGGCGGCGCCCATCAGGGCGCGGGCAGCGTGCCCGATCATGACAGCGGGGCGGCCCTTTGGCCGCCCCGCTGTCGCATGCGCCGAGACTGCGTGGTCTCAGTACGCGCTCATGCCCCGTGGCACGAAGCCCAGATTGTTCTCCACCTCCGTCACGCCGGCAATGTTCTCCGCGGCGACCTGCACGGCCTTCTTTTGCTCCTTGCTTTCCACCAGCCCCCAGAGCTGCACCTTGCCGTCGGCCACGATGATGTTGAGCCGGTCGACCATGACCCCGGTGTTCTCGTCCACCTCCTTGACGATGGCATCGCGTATCGCACGATCATCACCGCCCTCGGCCGGCTGACGGTTCACCGAGAAGCCGCGCAGCAGGTTGGAACGACTGACGATGCCCACCAGCTTGCCATCTCGCACCACCGGCACACGCTTGATGCGGCGCTTCTCGAGCAACGAGGCGATACGGTGCAGCGGCTCATCCTCAGTGATGGTAAGCGGGTGCGGCGTCATGATCTCGCTGGCCTTGCGGCCGTGGCTCTTGACGTAGTCCACGGCGCTGCCGCCAACACTGAAGAGCTTTAGCCACCAGGACTTTTGCTGGTCGGTATCGTTCTCGACCCGACGCATCAGGTCCCCCTCGCTGACGATGCCGAGCACCTTGTCATCAGCATCGACCACCGGCACGGCACTGATGCCGTGTTCCAGCAACAGGCTAGCGATCTCACTGACTTCACTGTCGGGGGTGACGGTGATCACATTGGGGGTCATGACATCTACGGCTTGCATGGAAAGCAGTCTCCAGACGATTAGCAGGCATTATTGTATATCTTGCCTTATACACATTAGCAACTATTGCCTCGCTCTGCCTTGATTATGGTCAGGTTTCGGCTGCCCACATCCTCCTGACCCGCCATCCGAGAAGGCCTTTTCGGCGGTGATGACCTCATCAACCTCCTCGAGCCCGGCGAATCGCGCCGGGCGAATAACACCGAATTTGCTCTCGTCCACCACCAGCAGGCGATACGCTGCCGTGGCAATCGCCGCCTGCTTGGGAGCCACCTCGTGGAAGTGAAAGCAGCTCAGGCCCTTCAGGCGGTGCACGCCCGCCGCGGAGAGGAAAGCCTTGTTGATGCCGAGCCGTCGGATAGCGTCGCCCATGGCGCTGCTGGCGAAAGAGCGCGACGCGCCATGATAGACCCCGCCCAGCAGGATCAGGCGCACCCCGGGCAGCACACTTACCGCACTGGCCACATTCAGAGCATAGGTCACCACGGTCAGCGACTGGTCGGCCGGTAGACCGGTAACCAGCGGCATCAGCGTCGTGCCGCAATCGATGTTAGATTTTCACTTTACTCACCGGATGGCTGCCCGCCCCAGGCCGCCCCGTCAGACAGGTACCCCATGACTGCCTTGATGAGCCTGATCGGAATGGTCACCCTGGTCGCCATCCAGGTGCTGCCAGTGATTACCTTCTTCTCGTCGCTGATCGCCGTGCTCTACTATGTGGGCATCAGGCAGGGGGTAATCCGTCTACTCGGCGACGCCCTTCAGAAGGCGCTGGGCACCTCGCGCACCGAGTCACTCACCGCCACTGCCAACATCTTTGTCGGCCAGACCGCGGCGCCGTGGTATGCCCTTCATCGCCTGCATGACGCCGTCGCAGCTGTTCGCGATGATGTGCGGTGGCCTGACCTAGGTGGCCGGCTCGGTGCTGGCCGGCACCCTCTCCAGCCTGATGTCGGCCTCGATCGCTGGCGTCTTCCTGGCCCTGCCTTGAAGCGATGCATCAACTTGCGGACGAGTCGCCCCATCAGATCGATAACGGTGTCTCGACACCCGACAGGCACCTGGACATTCACCGCCGGCAGCATCGCCTCGAGCATGATACCGGCTTTCTCCTTCATGCAACCGATGGATACACCATGACCGAACTGCAACAGGCCGCACGCCAGGCTCTGGCGCTGATGGACCTCACCAGCCTCAACGACGACGACAGCGATGCCACCATCGAGGCCCTCTGCAAGCAGGTGAAGACGCCCGCCGGCACCCCGGCTGCGGTCTGCGTCTACCCGGCCTTCGTGGTTACCGCACGGCGTGCGCTGAAGGCCCAGGGCCTCGAGGGCATCGTCAGGGTGGCCACGGTCACCAACTTTCCCCACGGCGGCGACGACATCATGGCGGCCGCCCGCGAGACCCGCGCGTCCGCGGCCTCCGGCGCCGATGAGGTGGAGGTGGTCTTCCCCTGGCGCGCCCTCGTGGCCGGCGACGAGGAGACCGGCCGCGAGCTGGTCGCGGCCTGCAAGCAGGCCGCCGGTGACGCGCGGCTCAAGGTGATCCTGGAGACCGGTGAACTGAAGGATCCGGCCCTGATCCGCCGCGCCAGCGAGCTGGCCCTGGAGGGCGGTGCCGACTTCCTCAAGACCTCCACCGGCAAGGTGCCGATCAATGCCACCCTGGAAGCGGCCGAAATCCTGCTGACCGCCATCCGCGACAGCGGCCGGGACGTAGGCTTCAAGGCCGCCGGCGGCGTGCGTACTGTCGAGGACGCCCTGGCCTACCTGCAGCTCGCCGAACGCCTGATGGGCGTAGCATGGATCACCCCGGCCCACTTCCGCTTCGGCGCCTCGACACTGCTCGACAACCTGCTGCAGACCCTCGAGGTCGACCGCCGAGGCAATGCGATGCCCGGAAGGGACTGATGGTAGCGCGGGCTCTCCCCCAGGAGCTGATCCGCGACGCCGGCGAAGTCCTCGACGGGTCCGGCCTCGACCTGCCCGGGTCCGTGCTCGACAAGCACTCCCACGGCGGCGTGGATGATCTCGTCTCGCTGGTACTCGGCCCCTGGATTGCCGCCAACGGCGGGCAAGTTCGGATGGCCTCCGGCCGCGGTCGCCTGCTGGCGATGACCCGTGATCTGGCTGCTGGCGGGCCGGCCGAGCTCTTCCATGTCCACCATGCATTCACCGCCTGATGGGCCGAGGCGGTGGCGGTACCCGGCGAGGAGATCGGCGCCTCGCCCCCATCGAGGACGGCAACAGCTTTCTTCCTTCTGCTGCCTCGCCTTCTTCCACCACGCTATCCAATGCTACGGGAGGCCGCTGATGGCGACGCCCCATATCAATGCCCAGCGTGGCGACTTCGCCGACACCGTGCTGATGCCCGGCGACCCGCTGCGCGCCCAGTACATCGCCGAGACCTTTCTCGACGAGGTCCGCCAGGTCAACACGGTGCGCCGCATGTCTGGCTACACCGGGTGCTACAGGGGCCGCGAGATCTCGGTGATGGGCCACGGCATGGGCATCCCCTCTGTCTCCATCTACGCCAAGGAGCTGATCACCGAGTACGACGTCAGCACGCTGATCCGCGTCGGCTCCTGCGGCGCGGTACGCGACGACGTGGCGGTGCGTGACGTGGTGATCGGCCTGGGCGCCTGCACCGACTCTGGGGTCAACCGCACACGGTTTGGTGGCATGGACTTCGCTGCCATCGCCGACTTCGGGTTGACCCGCCATGCGGTGGACGCCGCCGCGGCGCTGGACATCGCGGTAAAGATCGGCAACCTCTTCTCGG
>NZ_JAVLBC010000314.1:0-2052 GCF_031581305.1 Halomonas sp. | reverse complement strand
CCAGGTGCATGGCCGACCGGGTCCTGGGGAGCTGACAGGCGATCACCCGGTCCACGCTGCCCTCCTCGAACAGCGCCTTCGCCAGCTGGCCGATGGCCTGGGGCGAGGAGCGCTCGCCCATGCCCACCAGGACCGAGCCGTTTCCCACCGGCATGACATCCCCGCCCTCGAGGGTGGCGAGGCCATGGTCCGCCAGGGGATCCCCCCAGTGCACCTTCACCCGGCCCGCGAAGGCCGGATGGAAGGCGTAGATGGCGGCCATCAGCAGGGTCTCCGGCTTGCGGGCACTCCAGAACATCGGGTTGAGGGTAACGCCACCGTGGATCCAGGCGCTGTTGTCGCGGGTGAACAGGAAGTTGGGCAGGGGCGGCAGCACGAAGCCGAAGTGGCCGAGATGGTTGCCGAAGAGCCCCACCGGGTCGAAGGGGAGATCCCTCACTCTCAATCCGCCGATCAGGAATTCGGCAAGGGCCTCGTTCGGCAGCTCATCCATCCAGGCGCGCAATTCCGACACCATGCCGATCCCGACATGGTTCCAGGTGAGCCGGTGGTCCAGCACCCAGGCGCGGCCTGCCCCGATATCAAGGGTCTGGGCCAACAGTTCGTTGACGTCGAGCACCTCCACGCCCCTGGCCCGCATCACGCCGGCAAAGACATCATGATCCTTCTGGGCCTGCTTGACCCAGAACACATCGTCAAACAGCAGGGCATTGCAATTGGAGGGTGTCAGCCGCCGATGCGCCAGGCCAGGACGGCAGACGATCACCTGCCGCAGGGTGCCGGTCTCGGAATACACACCGAGGTCGAGGGCAGACATGGCTTACACTCCTTGCGACCGGGCATCACAGCAGGGCACCAGGATGGATGACCACGCTGATGAACAGGGCTCCGCGTGGCAGCGTTGCTTCCTCGCGGAGCAGAGTGTCATCCCCCGGTCAGGAAATGCCGGCAACCGGCAGGGGAAACATGGCGTGGTGAAACGTCACTCCGGCAGGTCGGTCACCGCCCCGGTGGAGGCCGAGCTCACCGTCCTGGCGTACTTCGACAGCACCCCGCGCGCGTAGCGCGGTTCGGGCTGGCGCCAGGCCGCGCGACGGCGCATCAGCTCCTCATCGGGCAGGTCGACATCGATGGTATCGGCCTCGGCATCGATGGTGATCTGGTCGCCATCCTCCACCAGCGCCAGGGGGCCACCGTCGAAGGCCTCGGGCGTCACGTGGCCCACCACGAAGCCGTGACTGCCGCCGGAGAAGCGCCCGTCGGTGATCAGCGCCACCTCGCTGCCGAGCCCCCGGCCCATGATCGCCGAGGTGGGCGAGAGCATCTCGCGCATGCCGGGACCGCCCCTGGGTCCCTCGTAGCGGATCACCACCACGTCGCCGGCCACCACCGTGCCGTCGTTGATGCGCGCCTGGGCCTCCTCCTCTGAGCCGAACACCCGGGCCGAGCCGGAGAAGCGCGTGCCCTCCTTGCCGGTGATCTTGGCGACCGCACCTTCCGGCGCCAGGTTACCGTGCAGGATGCGCAGGTGGCTCTCGGTCTTCACGGGCCGGTCCAGCGGGGCGATGATCCGCTGGTCGTCCGGATAGGGGGCGACATCGGCCAGGTTCTCGGCCAGCGTGCGGCCGGTCACGGTCAGGCAGTCGCCGTGGAGCAGGCCGGCGTCGAGCAGGGTCTTCATCAGCGGCTGGATACCGCCGATCGCCACCAGCTCGCTCATCATGTAGTGGCCGCTGGGTCGCAGGTCGGCAACCACCGGCACGCGCCGGCCGATCTCGGTGAAGTCGGCCAGCGAGAGCTCCACCCCGATGGTGCTGGCCATGGCGACGAGGTGCAGCACCGCATTGGTGGAGCCGCCCAGGGCGATCACCACGGTGATGGCGTTCTCGAAGGCCCGGCGGGTCATGATGTCGGAGGGCTTGATGTCGCGCTCGAGCAACGTGAGCACCGCCTCACCGGCGGCATGGCAGTCGTCACTCTTCTCCAGGGAGATGGCATTCTGCGCCGAACTGCCCGGCAGGCTCATGCCCAGGGCCTCGATCGCCGAGGCCA
>NZ_JAVLBC010000114.1:0-10466 GCF_031581305.1 Halomonas sp. | reverse complement strand
CCCAGGAAGAGCCATTCGGCGCCGATCTTCGGCTGGTTCCACCACTTCAGCGCTGGGTAGAGGGAGATCGGCTGGGTGCACTCGTACTGGATGTACATCTCCAGATGGTCCTGGAGGTTGGCGCCGACGTTGTCGTTGACCTGCACCGGCGCGATGCCGAACTCGTCCAGGACCTCCTTGGGGCCCACGCCCGAACGCTGCAGGATCTGCGGCGAGGCGATGGCCCCGCCGCACAGCAGCACCTCGCGGCGGGCACGGGCCCGGCGCTCCCCGCCCTTGCGATTGCCCTTGAGAAAGTAGCGCACGCCCACGGCCCGTCTGCCCTCGAACTCGATGACATCGGTGAGGGCGCGGGTCTCGATGGTCAGGTTCGATCGTCCCCTGGCCAGGTCGAGGTAGCCACGGGCCGTGGAGGCGCGCCGGCCGTTCGGGGTGACGAAGCGGTCCATGGGGCCGAAGCCCTCCTGCTGGTAGCCGTTGACGTCCTCGGTCTCAGGGTAGCCGGCCTGCTTGCCCGCCTCGATAAAGGTGCGATACAGAGGGTTATTACCCTCTTTCGGGGTCGTGACACTGACCGGCCCGTCGCCGCCATGGTAGACGTTGGGGCCGATATCGCGGCTCTCGGACTTCCTGAAGTAGGGTAGGCAGTCGGCGTAGGTCCAGTCCTCGAGACCGGGGGCCTTGGCCCAGTGGTCGTAGTCCAGTGCGTTGCCGCGGATGTAGCACATGCCGTTGATCAGCGAGGAGCCCCCCAGCCCCTTCCCACGGCCGCACTCCATGCGTCGCCCATCCATGTGCGGCTCGGGGTCAGTCTCGAAGGCCCAGTTGTAGCGCTTGCCCTGCAACGGATAGGCCAGGGCCGCCGGCATCTGGGTGCGGAAGTCGAAGCGGTGGTCGGGGCCGCCGGCCTCGAGCAGCAGCACGCTGACGCCCTCGTCCTCGGTCAGGCGATTGGCGAGCACGTTGCCGGCCGAGCCGGCGCCGATGATGACGTAGTCGAATTCACGGATCTGGGACATGGTGTCTCCCGAGGCAACTTCAATACGGGGCTGTTCCGGCGGCAGGCCTTCGCGAGGGCGCTGTGAACCCATCCCTGGGCGCTACCGATGCCATCCCTGGCATAGGACCCTCGCTATGACCTGCCCCCGGCGCCCCGGGCAGGTGGGGTGGGCGAGGCAATAGGCGATGCTAGTCTTAGAAGACCGATTCGAAGGGACCCATCTCGATCTGCACCGACTTGGTCTGGGTGTAGTGGGCCAGGGTCTCGAGGCCGTTCTCGCGGCCCACGCCGGACTGCTTGTAACCGCCTACCGGCATCTCGGCGGGGGACTCCCCCCAGGTGTTGATCCAACAGATGCCCGCCTCCAGACGCTGAATCACCCGATGGGCGCGGTTGAGGCGCTCGGTGAAGACCCCGGCGGCCAGCCCGTAGTGGGTGTCATTGGCCCGGCGGATCACCTCCTCCTCGTCATCGAAGGCCAGGATCGCCATCACCGGGCCGAAGATCTCCTCGCGCACGATGCGCATCTGGTCGGTGCAGTCGGTGAACACCGTAGGGGCCGCCCAGGCACCTTTCGCCCGCTCGCCCTCGTCCCAGGCGTCGCCGCCGGCCAGCACCGTCGCGCCTTCCTGCTTCCCCAGCGCGATGTAGGAGAGCACCTTTTCCTGATGCTCGAAGCTCACCAGCGGGCCGAAGTTGACGCTGGGGTCCATGGGGTCGCCGGCCTTGATGCGCGCCATGCGCTCAGCGATCTTCGCCTCGAAGGCCTCCTTCACCGAGCCCTCGACGAAGACCCGAGTGCCGTTGGTGCAGATCTGCCCGCTGGAGTAGAAGTTGGCCATCATGGCGGCGTCGGCGGCCCGGTCCAGGTCGGCGTCGGCGAAGACGATCAGCGGCGACTTGCCGCCCAGTTCCATGGTCACGTCCTTGAGGGTGGAGCCCCCGGCGGCGGCCATCACCTTCTTGCCGGTATCTACCTCACCGGTGAAGGAGACCTTGTCGATGCCGGGATGCCCGGTCATCAGGGCCCCGACGCTGCCGTCGCCCTGAATCACGTTGAAGACGCCATCGGGGAGCCCCGCCTCGGTGAAGATCTCGGCGAGCCGCAGGGTGGTCAGCGGGGTGACCTCGCTGGGCTTGAAGACGATGGCATTACCGGCGGCCAGAGCCGGGGCACTCTTCCAGCAGGCGATCTGAATGGGGTAGTTCCATGCGCCGATGGCACCGATCACCCCCAGCGGCTCGCGACGCGTATAAATGAAGGACGTCTCGCGAAGCGGAATCTGGCTGCCCTCGATGGCAGGCGCCAGGCCGGCGTAATACTCGAGTACGTCGGCACCAGTGACGATGTCCACCGCGGCCGTCTCGCTGATCGGCTTGCCGGTATTGCGGGTCTCGAGCTCGGCCAGCTCGTCATTGCGGCTGCGCAGCAGCGCCACGGCGCGGTTGAGGATGCGGCCGCGCTCCATGCCGGTCATCGCCGCCCAGGCCTGCTGGCCCTTGCGGGCTGCTGCCACAGCGGTGTCTACATCGGCCTTGGAGGCCTGCTGCACCTCGGCAAGCCGCGTGCCGTCGAAGGGGTTGACCACGGCAAAGGTTTCGCCGGAGGTGGCGGTCGTACAACGACCGTCGATGTACAGGGTCTGGGTCTCAAGGGATGCCATGGTGGTCTCCATTCAGGAAGGGGAAAGGGTGTCTCGGGTGTCGAGCAGGCGATCGAGGTAATCGCGGGCCAGGCGACGTGCCTCGTCGCTGTCCAGGCCCTCGAGAGTCAGGGCGCCGCGCAGCCACAAGCCGTCGATCAGGGCGGCCAGGGCTCGGGCACAGGTGCGCGCCTCGTCACGGGGCATCACGCGGCGGAACTGGTAGCAAAGGTTGGCGTAGAGGCGCCGGTCGTTGACCAGCTGCAGGCGCGCCAGCTCCGGCTTGTGCATGCTGCTGGCCCAGAAGGCCAGCCAGGTCTTGGCCACCGGCCCGGTAACCTGGCTGCGATCGAAGTTGCCGTCGATGATGGCGCCGATGTGATCCCTGGGGCTCGTGGTGGTGAGCTCGCGACGCCGCGCCGCCACCGCTTCGCCCAGGGCGCTGAGGATCTGGCGCATGGTGGCTTCCAGCAGGCCGTCCTTGCCGCCGAAGTAGTGACTGATGATGCCGGCGGACACGCCTGCGTGTCGGGCAATACGCATCACCGTGGCTTCGGCGAGGCCGACCTCGTCGATCGCCGCCATGGTGGCCTTGATCAACTGCTGGCGGCGGATGGGTTGCATTCCAACCTTGGGCACCGTTGCTGGCTCCTTTCCCGAGGAATTGACCTTGCAACCACCACATGAAGCATGGTTACCATGTGCACAGCTTGCCATTTTTTTATTGAACGTTCAATCAATAAAGATTTGACAGACCACTTTACTGGCCGCTGGTGCTGCCACCGCGGCTATACTTGATGTCCAACTAGAGGAATGCCTCCATGTGCACCCGCAACCTGAATCGTCGCTTGACCCTGGGGCTCGGCGCCGTTGCCCTCGGCGTCTCCGTTTCGCCGCTGCAGGCCGCAGCGCCCGAGAGCTGTGAAATCGTGCGTTTTGCCGAGGTCGGCTGGACCGACATCACCGCGACTACCGCGCTCACCACCGAGGTGCTCGAGGCGCTGGGTTACGACACCCGTATCGACACCGTCTCCGTGCCGATCGCCTACCAGGGCATGAAGAATAACGACTTCGATGTCTTCCTGGGCAACTGGATGCCCTCCATGGCATCGATCAGCAATCCCTATATCGAGGATGGCGATGTTGATCGCCTGGCAGCCAACCTGGAGGGTGCCAAGTACACCCTCGCGGTACCGCAGTATGTCCATGATGCTGGCGTTACCTCGGTGGCCGATCTCGCCGAGCATGCCGAGCAGTTCGACAGCCTGATCCACGGCATCGAGGCCGGCAATGACGGCAATGCGCTGATTCAGCAGATGATCGATGACGACGCCTTCGGCCTTGGCGATTGGCAATTGGTCGATTCCAGTGAGGCCGGCATGCTCGCCGAGCTGAGCGCCCGGGTGCCGGAGGAAGAGTGGATGGTGTTCCTCGGCTGGGAGCCGCATCCCATGAACACCAACTTTGACATGGCGTATCTGGAAGGTGCCGATGACTACTTTGGCCCCGACCTTGGAGGTGCCACCGTCTACACCAACACCCGTGGCGGTTACGTCGAGGAGTGCGCCAACGTCGGTGCGCTGCTGGATAACCTCGAGTTCACTCTCGAGATGGAGAACCAGCTGATGGGTGAAATCATGGACGCGGGTACGGACCCCCGCGATGCTGCCCGTGACTACCTGCAGGCCAATCCCGGGGTTCTGGAGACCTGGCTCGAGGGTGTCGAGACCCGCGAGGGTGAGCCCGCGTTGCCGGCGGTCAAGCGGGCTCTCGATATCGAGGCGTGAGTGTCTGCGCGGGCTTGCCATGCAGCGGGTCCGCGTGCATAATCCCACCCCGTTGCCCGGCTACGGTCGGGCAATCTGTTGATAAGGCTACGTAGCTCAGCTGGTTAGAGCACATCACTCATAATGATGGGGTCCCCTGTTCGAATCAGGGCGTAGCCACCAGGACACACGAAAACGCCCGCCAGGTCTCGCCCTGGTGGGCGTTCTTCGTTGGATTCCGCTCCCCTCGCACAGGGGAGAAACCCAATTCCCGCTTGACCTTGCGAGTTCGATCCGTATACTACGCCACGTGCCTCAGGTCATTCCCCGATAGCTCAGTTGGTAGAGCAAATGACTGTTAATCATTGGGTCGCAGGTTCGAGTCCTGCTCGGGGAGCCAATTTCGCTTCTGCAGCGAAAGATCTCGTTTAGTAAAAGGTACAGTGCGGCATCCGGTCATTCCCCGATAGCTCAGTTGGTAGAGCAAATGACTGTTAATCATTGGGTCGCAGGTTCGAGTCCTGCTCGGGGAGCCAACCGCTCCTGACCTGCCGCATCCTCCGCATTATCCTGCATCGTTCCCCGATAGCTCAGTTGGTAGAGCAAGTGACTGTTAATCACTGGGTCACAGGTTCGAGTCCTGTTCGGGGAGCCAGGTCTGTCTGGCCATCATCGCCTCTTGCTGTTTATTCTCTTGCCGTTTCTGTCGTTCCGACGCTTCATCGCCCTCTCGCCGGGTGCCTGCTGGCGTACCTGAATCTGCTCGTCGCCTGACGGTCGCGTCGCCTGTGGTCTCGGGTCTACCGCACTGGCTGGCCTTCGACTCTCTTCATGACGAGGCGCACACGCAAAGACGCCGGGCCTTCAGGCCCGGCGTCTTTGCGTGTAGCTTCTTTCCCTTCCGGGAGGTTGAGAGTCAGCTGCGTTCCGCGTAGTGCCAGGTGCCCTCGAGCTGGGTGTAGTCGAGCAGGATCTGGGCCGCCTCCAGGATCTGGGCGCGGTCGACCGGCTCCTCCTCGCCATCCTCCTCATCGCGGGCATCGATCCACTCCTCCAGCGGGTCCAGACCAAGGGCGCGTCGCCGCTCGTTCTCCAGAGCGAGCTGCTCGGCCTCCTGGGCCTCCACCTCGCGCTGGCGCTGCTCGCGATTGAGGCTGACGCTGGTGTGCTGCTCGCGTAGACGGCTGGCCAACGTGGATTGCTGCTCGAGGTAATGGAAGTTCGGGTGCTCTGCGGCGCGCTCGCGGTGGCGACTGCGCAGCGTCTCCAGGTACTGGCGCGGCTCGCCGTAGGTGCGGTACTGCACCTCGCGCACCGTATCCCATTCCAGGGCGTTGTCGAGGCTGCTCTCGCCGATGAGCTCGGGGTCGATCAGGCTCGGGAAGCGGATGTCCGGCTCCACGCCGCGGTGCTGGGTGCTTTCCCCGGAGATGCGGTAGAACTTGGCTCGGGTCAGCTTGATCTCGCCGTGGCTGAGTTCATTGAGGGTCTGGACCGTGCCCTTGCCGAAGGTATCGGAGCCCACCACCAGGCCACGCCCGTAGTCCTGGATGGCGCCGGCAAAGATCTCGGAGGCCGAGGCCGAGAGACGGTTGACCAATACGGCCAGGGGGCCGTCGTAGAGGGTGCCGCTCTCGGTGTCGCCGTAGAGGCTGATGCGCCCGCGGGCATCGCGGACCTGGACGGTGGGCCCGCGGTCGATGAACAGGCCAATCAGCGAGTTGGCTTCCTGGAGGGCGCCGCCGCCGTTGTTGCGAAGGTCGAGCACGATCCCCTCAACGCCCTCGGCCTGAAGCCGCTCCACCTCCTTGGCCACGTCCCGGGTGGTGCTGCGGTAGTCCTCCTCGCCGGCCTGCCAGGCATCGAAGTCCACGTAGAAGGTGGGGATCTCGATCACGCCGACGCGGTGGGTGCCGTCGTCCCGCTCAACCTCGACGACCTCGCCCTGGGCGGCCTGGTCCTCCAGGTCCACGGTGTCGCGGGTGATCTCGATGACCTTGGAGCGCGTCATGTCGACGGCCTGGGCGGGCACCACGTCGAGGCGTACCACGGAGCCCTTGGGGCCGCGAATCAGGTCGACCACGTCGTCGAGGCGCATGCCCACCACGTTGACGATCTCCTCGCCCTCCTGGCCCACGCCGACGATGCGGTCGGCCGGTTGCAGGGCCCCGGCCCGCTCGGCGGGGCCGCCCGGCACCAGACTCGAGACCTTGACGTACTCGCCGTCGGCCTGGAGCAGGGCGCCGATGCCCTCCAGTGAGAGGCGCATCTGGATGTCGAAGGACTCACCCTGGCGCGGTGAGAGGTACTCGCTGTGCGGGTCGATGCTGCCGGTCACCGCGGCCATGAAGAGACCGAAGACATCCTCCTCATTGGTCTGGCGTAGACGCGACAGCTGTCCCTCGTAGCGCTGGCGCAAGGTGGCTTCTACCTGTTCGGCGTCCTGGTCGCTGATGGCGAGCGTCAGGGCTGCGTTCTTGAGCCGCTTCATCCACAGCTCGTTCAGGGCCGCCTCCCCGCCAGCCCAGGGGGCATTCTCACGCTCCAGCTCCAGGCGCTTTTCGCTGTCGAAGGCGAAATCGACACCCTCGTCGAGCCGGTCGAGCAGCCATTCGAAGCGCGACTCGGCGCGATCATGATAGCGCTGATAGAGGGCGAAGGGGCGTGCCAGGTCGCCGTCGAGCAGCGCCTCGTCCATGCCTGTTTGCAGGTCGCGGAAGGCAGCCACGTCGTGGTCCAGTAAGTAAGCGCGCTGGCCATCGAGGATGTCCAGGAAGCGCGAGTAGGCGCGCTGCGACCAGTCGTCATCGAGGCTGACATCCGCATAGTGGCCATAGCGCAGCGATTCGGCTACTTCCACGGCCACCTTGCGCTGGGCATCGCTCGGTTCGACGGTAGCCAGGGCCGGCGTGGTGGCCAGCAGTAGGGCCAGGGCCGCTGAGCGCCCAAGGGTGACTAACAGGCTCATCGATGAAGCACTCCCCGATTCGTGTACACTTGTTACCTATCCAGACTCCGCACCGGCTGACGAGTTGCATGGACCGAAACGTCATTGTATCAGCTTGGTCGTGCCACCAAGACCCCTGAAATGCCCGCAATAGAGGAATTCCATGTCCCAGGATGCCCGACTCGAGCGCCTGTTCGACTTCCTGCATCGATCCCCCACGCCCTGGCATGCCACGGCCAACATGGCCAGACGGCTGGAGGAAGCCGGTTACCGGCGTCTCGAGGAGACCGAGGCCTGGTCTCTCTCTCCCGGGGAGAGTGTCTACGTCACCCGCAACGACTCCTCGATCATCGCCCTGCAGCTGCCCCGCGAGCGGCTCACGGCGCTGCGCCTGATCGGTGCCCATACCGACAGCCCCGGTCTGCGCCTCAAGCCCAACCCGGCCCAGAGTGCCGCGGGCTGGCTTCAACTCGGCGTCGAGGTCTACGGTGGGGCCCTGCTGGCGCCCTGGTTCGACCGCGACCTGGGGCTGGCCGGACGGGTGCACCTGCGCCATGCCGATGGCCGCATCGAGGGCGTGCTGCTCGATGTCAAGCAGCCGGTGGCGATCATCCCGAGCCTGGCCATTCACCTGGATCGCGAGGCCAATAATGGCCGTGCCATCAACGCCCAGACCGAGATGGCCCCGGTCTTTTTGCAGGGCGGGGGGCGGCCCGATCTCGAGCGTCTGCTCGAGCACTGGGTCGCCGAGCAGCACGGCCTCGACGAGATCGAACTCCTCGACTTCGAGCTCGCCTTCCGCGACATGCAGCCGCCGTCACGGGTCGGGGTCGACGGAGAGCTGATCGCCAGTGCCCGGCTCGACAACCTGCTCTCCTGCTTCATCGGTCTGGAGGCCTTGCTGGCGAGCGACGGGCGCCAGGGCGCGGTACTGGTGGCCAACGACCACGAGGAGGTCGGCAGCGCCAGCGCCTGCGGCGCCCAGGGGCCCTTCCTCGGCGACGTGTTGCGGCGGGTCAGTGCCCAGCTCGGCGAGGCGGGGGAGGAGGGTTTCATCCGCTTGATCCAGGCCTCTCGGCTGATCTCCTGCGACAACGCCCATGCCCTGCATCCCAACTTCCCGGACAAGCACGATGCCGCCCACGGTCCGGTACTCAACGGCGGGCCGGTGATCAAGGTCAATGCCAGTCAGCGTTATGCCACCAACAGCGCCACGGCGGCGCTGTTCCGTGACCTCTGCCGCGCCGCCGAGGTGCCGGTGCAGAGCTTCGTGACTCGGGCCGACATGGGCTGCGGCAGCACCATCGGCCCGATTACCGCCACCGAGCTAGGGGTGCCGGCCCTGGACGTGGGCGTACCCCAGTGGGCGATGCACTCGATCCGCGAGACAGCCGGCGCCCGGGATGTGGAGTACCTGACATGGGTGCTTACTGCATTCTGCAATCGCGCCGAATTGCCCTGACCCCCTTAGCCACGGGCCTCGAGCTAGAAGCGGTGTGCTGGCAAAGGTAGGCTGGCTGCCCGATGCCCGATGCCCGATGCCCGATGCCCGATGCCCGATGCCCGATGCCCGATGCCAAAAAAGCCCGCCTGGCGAACCAAGCGGGCTTTTCGGTATCTGGTGGCTACGCCCTGATTCGAACAGGGGACCCCATCATTATGAGTGATGTGCTCTAACCAGCTGAGCTACGTAGCCGAACAACGGGGGCGTATTTTAAGGAATCCTCCCCGTCGGGTCAAGGCTTTCGCGGCTCAGACATTGAAGCGGAAGTGGATCACGTCGCCGTCCTGGACGATGTACTCCTTGCCCTCGAGGCGCCATTTGCCGGCATCCTTGGCGCCCTGCTCCCCACCCAGCGTGACGAAGTCCTCGTAGGCGATGACCTCGGCGCGGATGAAGCCTTTCTGGAAGTCGGTGTGGATCACGCCGGCAGCCTCGGGGGCGGTGGCGCCCACCTTGACCGTCCAGGCGCGAACCTCCTTCACTCCGGCGGTGAAATAGGTCTGCAGCCCGAGCAGGGCATAGCCGGCACGGATCACTCGGTCGAGCCCCGGCTCCTCCATGCCCATCTCGTCGAGGAACATGGCGCGCTCCTCGTCGTCCAGCTCGGCGATCTCGGCCTCGATCTGGTTGCACACCGGTACCACCATGGCACCTTCCTCGGCGGCGATCTCGTTGACCACGTCGAGGTAGGGGTTGTCCGCGAAGCCGTCCTCGTTGACGTTGGCGATATACATGGTGGGCTTGAGGGTCAAGAAGCCGAAGCTCTTGAGCTGATGCTTCTCGTCGTCGTCCAGGCCGAAGCTTCTCAGCGGCAGGCCCTCCGCCAGGTGGGGCTGTATGCGCTCGAGGGTCGCCTTGGTGGCGATGGCCTCCTTGTCGCCGCCCTTGGCCACGCGCACCAGGCGCTGGATGGCACGTTCGACGGTGTCGAGGTCGGCCAGTGCGAGCTCCATGTTGATGATCTCGATATCGGCGCGCGGGTCGATCTGGTTGGCGACGTGGATGACGTTGTCATTGTCGAAGCAGCGCACCACGTGGGCGATGGCCTGGGTCTCGCGGATATTGGCCAGGAATTTGTTGCCCAGCCCTTCACCCTTGGAGGCGCCGGCCACCAGGCCGGCGATATCGACGAACTCCATGGTGGTGGGCAGCACCTTCTGCGGTTTCACGATCTCGGCAAGCTTGTCGAGGCGCGGGTCTGGCATGGGCACGATGCCCACGTTGGGCTCGATGGTGCAGAAGGGGAAGTTCTCGGCATCGATGCCGGACTTGGTCAGCGCATTGAAGAGGGTCGACTTGCCGACGTTGGGCAAGCCGACGATACCGCAGTTGAAACCCATGGGATTGTCCTGGAAAGCGTGTTCGCGAGTGGAAAGTGGCGAGTATTCTACGGAAGCGCGGAGCGCCAAGCTACCAGCGCCAAGCGGCCAAGCGGCCAAGCGGCCAAGCGGCCAAGCGGCCAAGCGACGGGCCGAGGGCAATGCCAGCAGGAGGCGGCCCAAGACAGGAGCGTTCCGGGCATGGCGGCCCGTCGTCGGTCCCCTTGTAGCTCGGCGCTTTCAGCTCGGCGCTGTAAAACTGTGCAGCCGGTTCATGGCCTTCGCCC
>NZ_JAVLBC010000113.1:0-10474 GCF_031581305.1 Halomonas sp. | reverse complement strand
GCCTTTACGGCGACGCGGTGCTCGGCTACTCCTGGCTCGATTACGACAACGAGCGCAACATCGTCATCGGCGACAGCATCAATGAGCGGGCCGAGAGCAGCACCGACGGCGAGCAGCTGAGCCTCACCCTGCGCAGCGGCTACAACTTCGTGCTCGGTCCGGTGATCGCCGGGCCCAGCGCGCGCTACCAGTACCTCGACCTGGATGTCGAAGGCTACGAGGAGAGCGGTGCCGGCGTGCTTTCCATGGAAGTGGACGACATGGACTTCGAGTCCAGGACGCTCTGGCTCGGCGGCGAGGTCTCCATGCCCATGGTGCGTGACGACAGCTTCCTGCGCCCCAACGCCCACGTGCACTGGGTGAAGGAGTTCGAGGATGACGGGACCAGCGTCGACACCCGCTTCACCGGTGGTGCCGTGCCCTTCGTCACGCCCATCGATGGCCGCGACAGCGATTACATCCGCGCCGGCATCGGATTCGAGGGCAGCTTCAAGACCGGCGGCATGCCGACTACCGTGTCGCTGAACTACGATGGCACTTTCGACAACGACGACTACGAGGACCACCGTGCCACCCTGGGAGTCGACGTGCGCTTCTGATGCCAGCGTCTCCTTCCTGACCACGCAAGAGGCGGCTCCACGGAGCCGCCTCTTGCGTTCCGGCTTTGGGGCCCGTCACGCTTTCAGCTGCTGGCGGGCTTCCTTGGCGCTTTTATAGGTGTGCGGCGAGACGGCGCGTCCCCACGGTGTGGCTTCCCCATGGCGCGTGAAGCTGAACTAGACTCATCCTTGGGCCCTTGAACGACACACGAGAGGATGAACCCCATGTCCATGGAAAGCGTCACGCACTTTCTCGACGAGAACGGCGTGAAATACGTCATACAGCAGCATTCCCCGGCCTATACCGCCCAGGAGGTCGCCGAGGTGGCTCATGTGCCCGGCCGCCATTTCGCCAAGAGTGTCATGATCAACGTCGATGGCCGTCTCGCGCTGGCGGTGCTGCCGGCCACCGATCGAATCGACCTGAGCCGGTTGGCCCGGTCCCTCGGCGCCGAGTCTGTCAGGCTGGCCGAAGAGGGCGAGTTCAGCGATCGTTTCCCCGATTGCGAGCCCGGCGCCATGCCCCCCTTTGGCAACCTCTTCGACCTGGAGGTCTTCGTCTCGCCGCATCTGGCCCAAGCCGACATCATCGCCTTCAATGCCGGCAACCACCATGAGGTCATGCAACTCGCCTACGGCGTGTTCGACCGGCTCGTGAAGCCGGCGGAAGTGGCGATGTAGGAGCCGGCCGCTCCATTGGGGTTCGGCTCTTGCCCTGTTCAGTTCTGACCTCTTTTGAGGTCACTCCTTGAGGTGCCGGTGGGCCTCCTCGGCACTCTCGTAGATGTGCGGCGAGACGGCGCGCGCCTCCAGGGCGTGGCCGAGCTTGCGACGCATGAAGCCGCTGGTGGTGTAGCGGGTCACCCGGGTGTAGAAGCGCTGCTCGAGGCCGCGCACCATCTCGGTGTAGGGGGTGAGCAGGGCATCATCGATGCGGCAGTGGTCGTAGTTGACGATGGCCTGGACCCGGCGGCCCAGCGGAGCGAGACGACGCTCGACCTCCTGCTCGATGGCGTCGATGTCGGCCCGTGAGTCGATCCGCAGGTGCTCGAAGTTGATGAAGAGCACGCCCTCGCTCTCGTCGAGGCTGAAACGCTGCGCCAGTGGCTGGTCGAGCAGCGCCTCGGCGAGCCCCATGGGCGCCTCGCGGAAGATCCGCGTGTCCATCAGCCGAGGCGGTTCGGGCATCCGCGGTGTGAAGGCCATCAGTGCCAGGACGTCGCGCTCGAGGTCGACCCCCGGGGCGATCTCGGTGAGGGTGAGCCCCTCCGCGGTGAGCTCGAACACCGCCCTCTCCGTGACATAGCAGACCGGCTTGCCATCCGCGGCGGCCAGGCTCCCGCTGAAGGTGCGGTGCTCCACCTCGGCGACGAACTTGCCCTGGCCGCCGGGAGGCGCCTCGAGCCGTCCGTCGACGATGGCGAGCGCCTCCCTGGTGGCCACGAAAGTGCCCATGAACACCACCTTGCGGGCGTTCTGGCTGATGTTGATGAAGCCGCCGGCGCCGGCCAGCCGCGGGCCGAAGCGAGAGACGTTGACGTGGCCCGCGCCGTCCACCTGGGCCATGCCCAGGAAGGCGATGTCGAGCCCGCCGCCGTCGTAGAAGTCGAACTGGGCCGGCTGGTCGATGATCGCCTGGGTGTTCAGTGCCGCGCCGAAGTCGAGCCCGCCGGCCGGTAGTCCGCCGATCACGCCGGGCTCGGCGGTCAGGGTCAGGTGCTCGAGCAGGCGCTCCTCGCTTGCCACCGCGCCGACGCCCTCGGGCATGCCGATCCCCAGGTTGACCACGCTGTTGGGCCTGAGCTCGAAGGCCGCGCGCCGGGCGATGATCTTGCGGGCCGAGAGCGGCAGCGGCTCGGGCGTCGCCATGGGCGCGCGGATCTCGCCGGAGAAGGCCGGGTTATAGGCGGTGCGGAAGGTCTGCCAGTGGTGGGCCGGATCCTCGCAGACCACCACACAGTCGACCAGGATGCCGGGGATCTTCACGTCCTTGGGGTGCAGGGTCCCGTGCTCGGCCAGCCGTTCCACCTGCACGATCACCACGCCCCCGGAGTTGCGCACCGCCGTGGCGATGGCCAGCGCCTCCAGGGTCAGGGCCTCGCGCTCCATGCTGACGTTACCCAGGGTGTCGGCGGTGGTGCCCCGCAGCAGCGCCACCTGCAGCGGCAGGGCCCGATAGAAGAGGTACTCCTCGCCGTCGATGGGCAGCAGCGAGACGCGCTCATCAATGGTGACGTCGTTGATCCGGCCGCCGCCCAGGCGCGGGTCGACGAAGGTGCCGAGGCCCACCCGGGTGAGGGTGCCGGGCTTGCCGGCGGCGATGTCGCGGAAGAGGTGCGAGATCACCCCCTGGGGCAGGTTCCAGGCCTGGATGCGCCCCTCGATGGCGAGGCGCTGCAGGGTGGGCACCAGCCCCCAGTGGCCCCCGATCACCTTCGCCACCAGCCCCTCGTGACCCAAGTGGTTGAGCCCGCGCGTCTTGCCGTCGCCCTGGCCGGCGGCATACATCAGGGTCAGGTCGCGGGGCTCGCCGGTCTCCTGGAAGCGTTCCTCCAGGGCCACGGCGAGCCCCTCGGCGAAGCCGATGCCGACGAAGCCGCCGGTGGCGAGGGCATCGCCGTCGCGGATCAGGGCCACGGCCTCGCGGGCGGAGACCACCTTGCCCTTCGCGGTGAAGGGCTGACGGGAGAGCAACGGATGGGGCACGGCGGGCGTCCTGATGATCGTTCGTTGTGATGGTTCCTTCACGGTAGCACGCGTCATGGCGTGCCGGCAGGGCTTGCCAGGCAGGGGATAAGTGTCGAATACTGTTGATATGTACAGTATTGAGTGGAGAGGCCCATGATGTTGTCGATGTCTACCACCGCCCGGGTGATCGGACGCGCCGTGCCGGTGCCTGGCGACGCGGCCCAGCCGCTGATGGGGTGCCGGGTGCGGGCCGGCTTCCCGAGCCCCGCCGACGATCACCTGGACGTGGAGATCGACCTGCACGCCCATGTGGTGCGCCGTCCGGCCGCCACCTACTTCGTGCGGGCCGAGGGCGACTCCATGCTCGGCGACGGCATCCACGACGGCGACCTGCTGGTGGTGGACCGCAGCCTGGAGCCACTGCCCGGGCGGGTGGTGGTGATCGCCGTGGACGGAGAGCCCACCGTGAAGCGCCTGTCGCGTCGCGGTGAGCGGACCTTCCTGATGGCCAGCAACCCGCGCTTCGCGCCGATCCCCCTGGCGGGTCGCGAATGCGAGGTGTGGGGCGTGGTCACCCATGTGCTGCATGCCCTGCCGGGGGGCGGGGCATGATCGCCCTGGTCGACTGCAACAACTTCTATGTCAGCTGCGAGCGGGCCTTCGACCCGCGCCTGGAGGGTCGCCCGGTCGGTGTGCTCTCCAACAACGATGGCTGCGTGGTAGCGCGTTCCAACGAGCTCAAGGCGCTGGGCGTGGCCATGGGCGCGCCCATGCACCTGCTGCCGCCGGCCATCCGCCGCCAGGCGGTGCTGCTCTCCAGCAACTATGCGCTCTACGGCGACATGAGCCGGCGGGTCAATCGGATCCTGGCCGAGTTCTCGCCGGACGTGGAGGCCTACTCCATCGACGAGAGCTTCGTGGGCTTTTCCGGCTTTGCCCCGGCCGGCCTGGAGGCGCATGCCCAGCGGCTGCGCGAGACGGTACGCCGGGATACCGGCATTCCCGTCTGCGTGGGGCTGGCGCCCACCCGGGTGCTGGCCAAGGTGGCCAACCACGCGGCCAAGAAGCAGGCGGCCTTCGAGGGCGTCTGTCGGCTCGAGGCCGACGGCCCCGCCACCCGTGCCCTGCTCGCCTCGCTGCCGGTGACCGAGCTGTGGGGCGTGGCGCGGCGCACTGCCGAGCGGCTGGCGCTGATGGACATCCATACCGCCTGGCAGCTGCGCGAGGCCGACCCCAAGCAGGTTCGCCGCCACTTCTCGGTGGTGCTGGAGCGCATCGTCTGGGAGCTGCGCGGCTGCCCGGCCATCGTGCTCGACGACGTGCATGAGCCGCGCCAGCGCATCATGGTCTCGCGCTCCTTCGGGCGGCTGACCGACGCCCTTGCCGACCTGCAGGAGGCGGTGCGCCAGCACGCCATCCGGGCCGCCGAGAAACTGCGCGGCCAGGGCAGCCAGGCCCGGGCACTGATGGTCTTCGTGCGCAGCAACCCGCACCTGGCCGGCGAGCGCCAGTACCGCAACAGCGTGGTGGTGGCGCTGCCGGCCCCCAGCGACGACAGCCGGGAGCTGCTTGCGGCCGCCGCCCGGGGGCTGGCGGCGATCTTCCTCGAGGGGGTGCGCTACCAGAAGTGCGGGGTGATGCTGCTCGACCTGGTGGAGGCCGACCGCCACCAGCTCTCGCTGCTGGCGCCGCGCAGCGAGGCCGAGCGTGGCCGAAGCCAGCGGCTGATGGCGACAATGGACCGGCTCAACCGAGAGATGGGGCGCGATACCGTGCGCTTCGGCCTGCCGCGCCGGGGTACTGCCTGGGCGCTGCGCTGCGAGCGGCGGACCCCGCGCTACACCACCCGTTGGGACGAATTGATGCGGGTCAAGACGCGCTGAAAAAGTATCGGAAACCGGGGCGTTGTGCGGCTCCCGCGGCGGGGCGATTGGCTACACTGGGGCGCACCGGCGGGCCATTCGTCGCGCCGGAAGGCCATGGACAGGGAGAAGTGCCATGCGCATGAAGGACACGAACGTCGTCGTCACCGGTTGCCGCAGCGGCGAGTTGCTGGGCCTGGAAGGGTCGCGTGTCGACCTCAAGCGCAAGCTGATCCATCTGGAGGCCGAACACACCAAGGCCAAGCGTCGGCGCAGCGTCCCCTTGAATGAGAGTGCCCGTCGGGCGATCGCCAGCCGGTTGGCGTTCAGGATGCGACACTGTGGGGACTCGCCCTGGGTGTTCTGCACGCCGCAGGGGGAGCGGATCAAGAGCCTCAAGACCACCTGGGCGACGGTGTGCCGGAAGGTGGGGCTGAAGAACTTCCGTATCCACGACATGCGTCACACCTGTGCCGCCTGGCTGGTGACAGCTGGCGTGCCCCTGGCCGAAGTACGGGACTGCTCGGCCACAGCACGATCACCATGACCGAGCGATACGCTCATCTGGCGCCGGAGAACGTGCGTTCCGCCGTCGCCAGACTCGATGAAAGGGAGGGCCGGGACGCAAGGGACCCGCGGATCAACTGGGGGACATGAGTCACGATCTGGTCACGTGAGACCCGGGCTCAGAGAGAGGAAACGGCCTAAGATATTGAATTGTCTGGTGCCGCAAAGAGGAGTCGAACCTCCGACCTACGCATTACGAGTGCGTTGCTCTACCAGCTGAGCTATTGCGGCGCAGGGGGCATGGTAGCGCCGCTTAGGGCCCGATGCCAGGCGTCAGCGACGCAGCCGGGTCAGCCCCTCCTGGGCGCTGGAGGCGACCAGTCGGCCCTGGCGATCGTAGATGCTGCCGCGGGCGAAGCCCCGTGCGCCGCCGGCCCAGGGGCTGTCCATGTCGTAGAGCAGCCAGTCGTCGACCCTGACGTCATGGTGGAACCAGAGGGCGTGGTCGAGGCTGGCGATCTGCAGCTGCGGGTCGCGGAAGTCGATGCCATGGGGCACCAGGGCGGTGGTCAGCAGGTTGAAGTCGGAGCTGTAGGCGAGCAGGCTGCGCTGCAGCGCCTGGTCATCGGGCAACTCGCCGACCAGCCGGAACCAGAGGCGCTTGCGTGCCGGTCGGCCGGTCTCGGCCTCATCGCCCAGGTGCAGGAACTCGATGGGGTGGCCGGGGAAGCGCTCGAGGCGGGCATTGCCGTCCGCCAGCGCCTCGGGCGGAATGCCCTCGGGCATGGCGGGCTGGTGGGCGATGCTCTGTTCCTCGCCGTGGAAGGAAGCGCTGCAGAAGAAGATCGGCCGTCCCTTCTGGATGGCCGTAACCCGGCGGGTGGTGAAGCTGCCGCCGTCGCGCACCGCGTCGACCTGGTAGACCACCGGGCGATGCGGATCCCCCGGACGCAGGAAGTAGCCGTGCAGTGAGTGGGCCTGGCGGGCCGGGTCGACGGTCTGGCTGGCCGCCGAGAGGGCCTGGCCCAGCACCTGGCCGCCGAACAGCTGGGGCAGGCCCAGGTCCTGGCTGCGGCCGCGGAACAGGTTCTTCTCCAGGGCCTCCAGGCCGAGCAGGTCTACCAGGGCGTTCAGGGCATCGGGCTTCATCGGTCTCCTCCGGGGCGATGGCGTGCCGGCCATCGGTATCATACGATCGTCTGAATACCATCCAGTCTACGGGAGTTCACGACAGTGCGCAGCGACGAGTTCTACATGCACCGGGCGCTGGACGAGGCCCGGCGGGGCCTGTCTGCCGGCGAGGTGCCGGTGGGCGCGGTGGTGGTGGACGCCGCGGGCGAGATCGTCGGCGCCGGCTTCAACGCCCCGGTGGGGGCGCACGACCCCAGCGCCCATGCCGAGATCCGGGCGCTGCGCGATGCCGGCGAGCGGCTCGGCAACTACCGGCTGGACGGCTGCACCCTCTACGTGACCCTGGAACCCTGCCTGATGTGCACCGGGGCGATCATCCATGCTCGTCTGGCGAGGCTGGTCTATGGCGCCGCCGAGCCGCGCAGTGGCATGGCGGAGTCGAAGGCCAACCTCTTCGCCCAGCCCTGGTACAACCACCGAGTTTCGGTGGAGGGCGGGGTGCTGGCCGGCCGCGCCGCCCGCCTGCTGCGGGACTTCTTCGCCGCGCGCCGCGACGGCACCGGGCACAAGGCAGGCGGGGACTGCTGACTAGAGGACGGGCGGCACCTGCTCGAACAGGGCGCTCTCCTCCTCGTCGGGCAGGCGCGCATTGAGTTCGTGAAACTGCTCCTGGCTGCGGTCCAGGTAGGCCAGGATCTCGTAGTAGCGCCGGATGTTGCGCACATAGATCACTGGCTCGCCGCCCCGGGCGAAGCCGTGGCGGGTCTGGCTGTGCCACTCGCGCTCCTGGAGCAGGGGCAGCGACTCGCGCACGTCGCGCCACAGGTTCGGGTCACCGCCCCGCTGTTCGGTGATCTTGCGAGCATCGTAGAGATGGCCCAGCCCGACGTTGTAGGCGGCCATGGCCATGAAGAGCCGATTATCGCCGGTGATCGATTCGGGGAGCCGCTCGATCAGCTGGCGCAGGTAGCGGGCCCCGCCATGGATGCTCTGGGCAGGGTCGAGCCGGTTGTCGACGCCGAGGTCGCCGGCGGTGGCGTTGGTCAGCATCATCAGTCCGCGCACGCCGGTAGGGGAGGTCGCCTCGGGCTTCCAGTGGGACTCCTGGTAACCCAGCGCGGCCAGCAGCTTCCAGTCGAAGCGGGTGTTGCGGGCGGCCTCGCGGAACAGCTCGGTATAGCGCGGTAGGCGCTTGCGGGCATGGGCGATGAAGGTGCGGGCGCCTACATACTCCAGGTAGGCGTCGTGGCCGAAGTAGTTGGCTATCAGGGCCTCGAGCTTGCCGTCGCGGCGCAGGTCGTCGAGGAAGCGGTTGGCGGCGTTGACCAACCCCAGGCCCCGTCCGGCGGGGAAGGCCCAGGCCAGGGAGAGTGGCTTACCGAGGGTGAAGCCATCCTCGACCTCGGGGAAGAACAGCCGATTGAGACGGAACTGGTGCTCGAAGATCACCGCGGCATCCAGGGTGCCTCGGGCTACCTGGCCAAGCAGCTCGGCCACTTCCAGTTCGCCGGCCTCCTTCCAGCTCAGTCGCGGGTGTTCGGCCTGCAGCTCGCGCAGCACCCGATCGGTGCCGGAGCCGCGCAGGGTGCCGATCTCCAGCCCCTCCAGCTCGGCGATCGTCTCCGGTGGGTGCAAGCCGCGGCGATAGACCAGCAGCGGCTGCAGCAGCATGATCTGTCGGCTGAAAAGCAGGCCGTCCAGCGTCGGGTCCAGGGGCAGGGCAGCGGCGCCCAGGTCCCCTTCCTTGCGCACGGCCTCCAGCACACCCTGGATATGGTGATCGGCATCCAGGGTCAGGCTGACCCCCAGATGGTCGGCGAAGCGCCGCATCAGCTCATATTCGAAGCCGGTAGGCCCCTGGCGCCCTTCGTAGTAGGTGGTGGGGGTGTTACGGGTGTGCACGCTGAGGAAGTCGCGTGCCAATACCTCCCTCAGATGCGGGCCCTCGGGCGTACCGTAACGCCCGGGCAGCAGCGCCAGCAGAAGGGCACTGAACAACAGGACGGCCACGCGCCACTGGCGACGGGCAGGGTCGGTCGGGAATGCGGACATGTGGGTGATAAGCGTCGATGAGATCTTCAACCTTAACCAGCCCGCGGTCAGCTGTCACCTACGCCGATTTCTCGCGCCCGGTGCTTTCCAGTATCATGTGTGCTCGTTGCCGCCGGCTGCGGCCCCGAATTCTCCCCCGTTTCAGAGGCTCCAGGATATGCTCGAACTGCGAGGCGCGCCCGCCCTATCTGCCTTCCGTCATGCCAAGCTGCTGGACGCCCTGCGCGCATCCGTTCCCGAGGTCGAGTCTCTGCGTGCCGACCATGTCCACTTCGTCGACCATGACGGCGACCTGGGGGACGACGAGCGGCGCCTGCTGGAGCAGCTGCTCGACTACGGCCCGGTGCGCGGGGAGGACGGCCGCGCCGAGGGCCAGCTCTTCCTGGTGGTGCCGCGCATCGGCACCCAGTCGCCCTGGTCCTCCAAGGCGACCGACATCGCCCACAACTGCGGGCTGGCGCGCGTACGTCGCATCGAACGCGGTGTCGCCTACCGGGTGAAGGTCGCCGGCACCCTCTCTGAGGCCGCCTTCGTACAGATCCAGGCCGTGCTGCACGATCGCATGACCGATAGCGTGCTCGCCGATGCCTCTGACGCCGCCAAACTCTTCGTCCACCACGAGCCGGCGCCGCTGGGCAGCGTCGATGTGCTCGAGGGGGGGCGCGAGGCGCTGATTACCGCCAATGCCGAGCTGGGTCTGGCCCTGGCCGAGGACGAGATCGATTACCTGGTCGATGCCTTTCGCGACCTGGGGCGCAACCCCACGGACGTCGAGCTGATGATGTTCGCCCAGGCCAACTCCGAGCACTGCCGCCACAAGATCTTCAATGCCGACTGGCTGATCGACGGCGAGGCCCAGGAGCGCTCGCTGTTCAAGATGATCAAGAACACCCATGAGCGCTCGCCCGGCGACATCCTCTCCGCCTACAGCGACAACGCCGCGGTGATCCGGGGCTGTGAGGCGCCGCGCTTCTACCCCGCGCCGCTCACCGGCCAGGGCGAGGAGCGCGCCGTCTATGGCGCCGCCCACGAGCCGATCCAGATCCTGATGAAGGTGGAGACCCACAACCACCCCACGGCCATCGCGCCGCACCCGGGGGCGGCCACCGGCGCCGGTGGCGAGATCCGTGACGAGGGCGCCACTGGCATCGGTGGCAAGCCCAAGGCGGGCCTGACCGGCTTCACCGTCTCCAACCTGCGCATCCCCGAGTTCGTGCAGCCCTGGGAGGCCTTCGACTACGGCAAGCCCGAGCGCATCCAGTCGGCACTCGAGATCATGCTCGAAGGTCCCATCGGCGGGGCCGCCTTCAACAACGAGTTCGGCCGGCCGAATCTCGCCGGCGTCTTCCGCACTTACGAGCAGGAGGCTCTGGGGCACGATGGCATCGAGCGCCGCGGCTACCACAAGCCGATCATGCTCGCTGGCGGCTACGGCAATATCCGCGACGACCATGTCCAGAAGGGCGAGATCCCGGTCGGCGGCAAGCTGATCGTGATGGGCGGCCCGGCGATGCTGATCGGCCTGGGTGGCGGCGCGGCCTCCTCCATGGCCTCGGGGGCCTCCAGCGCCGACCTGGACTTCGCCTCGGTGCAGCGCGGCAACCCCGAGATGGAACGCCGCGCCCAGGAGGTGAT
>NZ_JAVLBC010000112.1:0-10640 GCF_031581305.1 Halomonas sp. | reverse complement strand
TCAAGGGCGAGTGGATCAAGCCCGGTGCCATCGTCATCGACGTGGGCATCAACCGCCAGGAGGACGGCCGCCTGATCGGCGACATCGACTTCGCCCCGGCCGCCGAGCGTGCCAGCTGGATCACCCCGGTCCCCGGCGGCGTCGGCCCCATGACCGTGGCCACCCTGCTCGAGAACACCCTGCAGGCCGCCGATATGCACGACGCTGAGCAGTAGCAAGGCGCGTACTGCACCTTTCGTCGAATTCCGCTAAGATTGGCTGCCCATTTTTTCCGACTCGCGAGGTCTCCCGATGACCGACAAGAAGATGAACGTCGAAAGCTTCAACCTCGATCACACCAAGGTGAAGGCCCCCTACATCCGCCTGGCCGACATCAAGACCGGCAAGCACGGCGATACCATCCACAAGTACGACATGCGTATCTGCCAGCCCAACCAGGACCACATGGAGATGCCCGGGCTGCACTCCCTGGAGCACCTGATGGCCGAGCTTTCGCGAAACCATTCGGAGAAAGTGGTCGACATCAGCCCCATGGGCTGCCAGACCGGCTTCTACGTGGCAATGATCAACCACGACGACTACCAGGGTGTGCTCGACCTGCTGGAAGGCACCCTGAAGGACGTGCTCGAGGCCAGCGAAGTGCCGGCCTGCAACGAGATGCAGTGTGGCTGGGCGGCGAGCCACAGCCTCGAGGGCGCCAAGGAGATCGCCCGCGGCTTCCTGGCCAAGCGGGACGAATGGACCCAGGTATTCGCATGAAGCGCATCGGCATCATCGGCGCCATGGCCCAGGAGGTCGCCGCGCTCGCCGCACAGCTGGAGGACCGCCGCACTCGTGAGCACGTGGGTTGCACCTTCCATCTCGGCAAGCTGCACGGCGTCGACGTCGTGATCCTGCAGTCCGGCATCGGCAAGGTGAATGCCGCCATCGGCACCACCCTGCTGCTGGACGTCTACCACCCCGAGGCGATCATCAACACCGGCTCCGCCGGCGGTTTCGGCGAGGGGCTCGAGATCGGTGACGTGGTCGTCTCCAGCGAGGTGCGCCACCACGACGTCGACGCCGTGGTGTTCGGCTACGAGCACGGCCAGGTACCCAATATGCCCGCCGCCTACTTCCCGGACGCGCGGCTGGTCACCATGGCCAGGGAGTGCGTCGAGGCGCTGGGCGAGGTCAACGTCGTGGAGGGCCTGATCGCCACCGGCGACGTCTTCATGGCCTGCCCCGAGCTGGTGGCGACGACCCGCTCGCGCTTCCCTACCATGCTGGCCGCCGAGATGGAGGCCGCGGCGATCGCCCAGACCTGCCACCACTACGGCTGCCCCTTCGTGGTCATCCGCGCGCTCTCGGACATCGCCGGCGGCGGCGACAACCACCTCTCCTTCAGCGAGTTCCTGGAGAAGGCGGCCGACCACTCCACGCGCATGGTCACGGCCATGGTCGACCGCCTGGGTCACCACAGCCGGCAGGCCGATACCGTCGAGGGCTGAGCATGGCGCGTCTCACGCGTAGCGGGTGGGGACTGGCCCTGTGCCTGTCCCTGCTGCTGACCGGCTGCGCGACCCACCTCGACCGCAATGGCGAGACCACCTCCCGGCACGACGGGGCGCCAGCCGACTATGCCGTCGAACGCCTGGGCGGCGGACTGCCGAGCGATCTCTTCAAGTTCGATGACGGGCGCCTGGTGGTGGAATTCTTCGGCAGCACCCGGGCCGAGCGGCCCGACGCCTACCGGCTGGCCTCACCGATCACCCATGTCGATGCTGACACTCCGCCTCATTTCCTCTTCCAAGGCCGCTGGGACAGCCTGGTCCCGGTGGATCATGCCACCGACTTCCACGCCGAACTCCTCGCCCAGGGGGTGGAGAGCGAGCTCTATCTGCAGCACTACCGCGGGCACGTCACCAGCTTCCTGACGCGCGACAGCGCCATCGAGGCCGGCATCGCCTTTCTCGACCGGCAAATGCAGTAAGCACCATACAGCCCACCCTCACCCGATACGCCACTCCGGCGCCAGCTGTTTCCAATGATCTCTCAACACACGTTGATGCGCCTCTGCCATAGGCAGTGTCGAAAGCTGTGACGGCCACTGGCACCTGGCACGCTCGACCGTCTCGGCAAGCACTTGCCGAATGGCCGGCCAGGACACACCCACCTTATCCGACCAACAGCGAAAATCGTCTTCGCTGAGCCGATACCAGTCCTTTTTTCCATTCAGATTCAAGGCCGCCTCGCGCTCACCCTCGATATAGGCCCGCGTCGTCACGATGTCATAGGCCGGGGCCATCTTGGGCGTGTGCTGGTCTGGATAAAGCAAGCTCCAGTTCTTGAGATGCGCGTCTCCGTTCGCCAGCAAAATGTTCACCAGCAGCCGGCGTGCGAACGCCTGAACCGACGCCAGCCCATCTCCGGTGAACTCCCGCAACAGGCGTCCAATCTGTTCATAGCTCGGGCCATCGTATTTCTCGTGAGGATAGCGAAACAGGACCTGCGCCATGTCCTCGGTATGGACACGCGTGTCTTCAACGCGATCGAAGCGCCGAATGGCATAGGCATGTGACGCGTCAGGCAAGTTGATATCGGGCAAGCCTTCCAAGGCGTCCAGCGGAATCAGTCGAATCTCGGGGATCTCCACCCCGGCACTCTCGGCCAGCCGCATGGACGTGAATTCGGCTTCGGGTAACCAGGGGTGGCGTGCGGAAGGCGGCTTGATGATCCAGTTCCCGGCCCCATCCCCACCCGACAGCATGAAACGTCCTTCACTTTCGCGCATGGAAAACTTCATCTGCACACCGGCCAGGGAGAATCCTGTGCCTCCTCGAGCCTGCTGCGGGACGGGAGTCACGCTACGACGATGGGAAAGTACCCAATCCGGCATGTCATCCGGCATTACCGGGGTTGCCACGAGCGCCCCTGGTAAGTCATGCCCCAACCTGGCCAGCAAGGGAAACTCGTTGTCAGGATGCACCTTCAGGCGTGAGGCCAGCCAGTCACGCAGAGCCCCTTCGGGCAACAGGTTGGAGAACCAAGGGTGGAGGCGCTGCTGGCGAATCCAGGCGGTCTCCATCATCGCGTCGGCCCGAGGAAAGCCCGCCATCAGAGTCAGGGTCAGGGTGGGCCGGCCAGGGTCAAGCCGCCAGGCCTCATCGAACACCAGGACATTGCGCCCTCCCCGGTAGCCCGCCTGGTAAGCCACTCGACGACCGTGAAGCGAAAACTCGAGCATCTCGACGGGCTCATTGGCCATGGTCATCCTCCTCATCGTCGAGGAGCCCTTGCCAGGGGTCCACATCCAGCGGGGGGCGAGACGACTGCCCTTCGTCGAGCAGCGCCAGTACCGCATGCCACTTCTCGATGGGAATCAACATCAAGCGGGCATTCAGACCGTCAGCGGCCTGGTTGAGAGTCTCCAGACGCGGGTTCCCCCCCGCTTCCAGCCGCTGGTACTGCTGACGGGTCATACCGACGCGCGTGGCCACCTGTTGCTGTGTCAGGGAGAGCGCACGACGCCGCGCCTTGAGTTGCTCGTGGAGGGACATGCTTTGCACCGTATTCGTTGCTTTAAGCAAATAATAGCAACGAATACGATGCCTGACGAGATCAGGTTGTTTCCTGGAACCTCCAGTCGAGCGTCTCGCCGGCGGCCAGGGGCACGATGGTCTGCCCCTCGGCATAGGGCAGCACCTCGGGCAACTGCCAGGGCTCGCGCACCAGCGTGACGGTGTCGGCATTGCGCGGCAGGCCGTAGAAGTCGGGACCGAAGTGGCTGGCGAACCCCTCCAGGCGCTCCAGGGCCCCGGCCTGCTCGAAGGCGGTGACATAGAGCTCCAGGGCCGCGGGCGCCGTGAAGGCCCCCGCACAGCCGCAGGCGCTCTCCTTGTCACCGCGGGCATGGGGGGCGCTGTCGGTCCCCAGGAAGAACTTGGGATTACCCGAGGTGGCGGCGGCCAGCAGCGCCTGGCGGTGGCGCTCGCGCTTGAGGATCGGCAGGCAGTAGTAGTGGGGGCGGATGCCGCCCACCAGCATGTGGTTGCGGTTGAACAGCAGGTGATGAACGGTGATGGTCGCGGCGACATTGGCCGGCGCCGCGACCACGAAGTCGGCGGCCTCCGCCGTGGTGATGTGCTCGAAGACTACCTTCAGATCCGGGTGGCGCTCGAGCAGGGGCTTCATGACCCGTTCGATGAACACCGCCTCGCGGTCGAAGATATCGATATCGGCATCGGTGACCTCGCCATGTACCAGCAACGGAATGCCCAGCCGCGACATGGCGGCGATGGCCGCGTCGCAATGGGCCAGGTCGGTGACGCCGGAGGCCGAATTGGTGGTCGCCCCGGCAGGATAGAGCTTCACCGCCTGTACCAGGCCGCTGGCATGCGCTCGCTCGATCTCCTCGGCCGGCGTCTCGTCGGTCAGGTAGAGGGTCATCAGCGGCTCGAAATGGGTTCCGGCAGGCAGCGCTGCGAGGATCCGCTCGCGATAGGCCAGCGCCTGTTCGGTGGTGGTCACAGGCGGCTTGAGGTTCGGCATGATGATGGCACGGCTCATCTGACGGGCACTGGCGGCCACCACGGCGGCCATGGCCTCGCCGTCGCGCAGGTGAAGGTGCCAGTCGTCCGGGCGGGTCAGGGTGATTGAGTTCACGGTAGGTCCTGTGTCGTAAGCGTGGGTGTCGTCTGGCGACAGTATATCGCAACCGTGCCGACTACCCGAGGACACGCTAGAAGAGTGACCGGCCCCGGTCACCCTGGTGCTGGAGGCCGTGTGGACCGCGCTGATGGCCGCCTGATGGGTCGGCGAGAGCATGACGCCGATGCAATGGTCGAGCTGCTCGCCGAGCTTCGCGGCCCTGCTCATCAACCGCTGGTACTGAGTACGCAGACTCTTCAAGCGACGCTGAATGCCGTATCATGACGCCAGCGTCGGCATCACCATCGACGCCCGGCCACTCATGAGGACTCGATGCCCAAGGTAAGACACTACGCCGATATCGTTGCCATCCTGGCCGGCCTGATGTGGCTGGTGCTCTACTGGTCGGTGAGCATCTCCGCACACCTTGGCAGCATCGAACCCAGCCTCGCCGCCCTTCTGATGGCCGGCAGCCTGATCCTGATCAGCTTCGTTCACCGCCCCATCCGCGTGCTACTCGGCCGCTACCATGTTCGCAAACGGCGCACCGAGATGTGGATGCACATCCTCGCCCTACCGCTGGTCCTGGCCTTCCTGCTGGCTATCATCATCGACCACCTCATCACGCCAATGAACGGCGAGCAGAAGATGCTGCTGTTCAATGTGCTGGCCACCGCCGGCTGGCTGGTATTTGTCTTCACCCTGGTGATCAAGCTGCTGATCCACCTGGCCCAGCGGAAGCGCAAGGCCAAGCGGTAACCCGCCTCACGAGGATGCGAATCGCCATCGCGATGCAAGGGGCAAAGCCCTTGTGGGAGCCGTGCTTGCACGGCGATTTGCGTCGAACCGACCGCTCCTACAAAAAGTCAGCCTCGGAACCGATCGGCCCGGAACGGCGCCATGTCGATTTCCGGACGCTCGCCGTCCATCATCTGGGACAGCAGGCGCCCGGTGGCCGGCCCCAGGGTAAAGCCCTGATGGCCATGACCGAGCGCCAGCCAGAGCCCGTCCTGCCCCGGCGCCGGGCCGATCACCGGCTTCATGTCCGGCGTACAGGGGCGCGCCCCCTTCCAGGGCTCGTCATCCAACCGCTCACCCAAGGGAAACAGCTTTTTCGCCACGCGCTCGGCGGCAACCAGCTGTTCAAGATGCGGCGGCGCCTCGAGGCGCTCCAGCTCAGCACCAGTGGTAAGGCGGATCCCCGCCTGCATGGGGGCCAGCAGGTAACCAACCTCGGCATCCATCACCCAGTGGTTGAGCCTTGCCGCTCCCGTCACCCCGTAATGCATGTGATAGCCGCGCTTGACGAACAACGGGACCTCCAGGCCCAGGCGTGAGAGCCAGCTCCCCGACCAGGGCCCCATGGCCATCACCACCTGCTCGGCCTCCAGCACGCCCTGGGACGTGGCCACCCGCCAACCGCTGCCATGGCGAGTGACGTCGGTCACGTCCGCCTGCCACACGCGCCCCCCTTCCGCTTCAAAGCTACGGGCATAGGCCTGTACCAGGGCACCGGGATCGGCCACCGTCCAGGGTTGCTCCCAGTGGATCGCCCCGGCCAGGTCATCGCTCAGGTCGGGCTCCATCGCGGCCAACTCGCCGGCGTCCAAAGCCCGGTAGCGGACGCCAAAGCGCTCGGCGTTGGCCTCTGCACCGCGCAGGCGCGCCGACATGGCCTCCCGGTTGCGATAGATCTCCAGCCACCCCTCGCGACGCACCAGGGCGTCGGCCCCGGCTGCCTCGACCATCGGGGCATGGGCCTCCAGCGACAGGCAAATCAGCGAGGCGTATTCGGGGACGATGCGCGCATAACGTCGAGGGGCAGAATTCCGCCAGTACTGCAGCAGCGGCCACGCGGACGCCAGCATACCGCCGGGCCGATAGCGGATATCCACCTGGCGGTTGGGCAATACCCGCAGCATGGTGGCGAGATCCCGCGGAAAGGGATAGGGCTGCACCGCCTCGCGCTGGATGATGCCGGCATTGCCGAATGAGGTCTCGCGCCCCGGCTCCCGGCGATCGACCAGAGTCACCGAGTGCCCACACCGCGCCAGGTGCCAGGCCACCGATACACCGACCATACCGGCACCCATCACCACGATCTCACGCGCCATATTCTGACTCCTTGTCCGATGTTCGGGGGCTGGAACCGAGCATGCACCTTCTCTCCGCGAAGGGAAAGCCGGGGCTCGGCATCAGCCGGCCGCATCCTCCTGCGCCCTCAGCTTGGCCCGGATGAAGTCCGAGTGGCTGACATGCAATAGCTCGGCCAGGCGCCGGATACGGTGCTCCTCGAGGTGATGCTGTTCACCGTCGGCCAGCGACAACAGCCACATCATGCGCACCAGCTCGCAGCGCTGCTCGTAGTCAAAGTGCCCCTTGACCAGGCTGACGAACTGATAGTGATCCACCGCCGAATCGGCCTCTTCCCGGGCCAGCCGCATCAGCTCGTCGAGATCCGCGTCCTCCAGGCCAAAGCGTCGCTGCAGCAGCTCGCGCAGCAGCACGACCTCGCTGTCGTCGAGGTGATAGTCGGCGCGCGCCACCTCGAAGAGCAGCGCCGCCGTGGCCAGCTCCAGCGTGGGGGCCGCCTGCTCGGCGCCTCCACCGCTGGCCATCATCTCGCTGAAAAAACGCTGAATCGAGTCGATCATCACGTCCCCTTCCTACCCGGTCAGCCGATGTTTCGTGATTGATGAATGCTATCACTTCAAGACAGCGGACAACGCAAAAGGTCACAAATCGACCTCACCCGCGATGATCACCAACCTTCCCCCAGTTGCCCGGTTGGATGCCCTGCCACGCCCTTCCCCAGCTGTGGTAGCATGCTGCGCATTCACGTTGCATGGAGCCGACCGTGCCCCCCAAACGCTTCGCCTTCATCATCGAAGATCTGTACGGCGGTGGTGCCCAGAAGTCGCTGCTCTATACCGCTGACCAGCTCCGCCAACGCGGCCACCCAGTCATCGTCTTCACCCTGCGCGAGCGGGTGGAACACCGCATCCCGGAAGGGCTCGAGATCGAGAATCTCGGTGTGGTGACCTCCTTCACCAAGGCCACCACCACGGTGCTGACCGAGAAATGGCAGACACGAAAGATCGCCCATGCCCTCGAGGCCTGGCGACCGGACGTGGTGATCTCCTGCTCCTGCGACAAGATCACCCGGCATCTTCACCATCCCAACCTCTACTTCTGGGTGAAATCCGATGTCTCGGCCAAGTTCAATGACCCGAGGAAGCGCGAGCGCGCCTTCGACAAGGTACGCCGCTTCTACGACGGCCGGCAGGTCATCGCTGTCTCCCGGGGAGTGAAGGAGAACCTCGAGAACGTGGTGGGGCTCGACGCCGAACGCATCCTTGCCATCTATAATCCCTACGAACGCGCCCCCTTCGTCGAGATGGCGGCGGAACCTGCCGAGCTTCCCGCTGGGGAGTTCTTCCTCTGCGTGGCCGCGCTGGAGCCCCGCAAGCGCCACGATCGCCTGCTGCGCGCCTATGCCGAGAGCGGCGTGGCCACCCCGCTGGTCATCATGGGCAAGGGCAAGCCGGAGCACGAGGCCACCCTGCGGCGCCAGGTGGCCGAGCTCGGCCTGGAGGACAAGGTCATCTTCGCCGGCTACCACCACAATCCCTATCCATGGATCGAGGCCGCCAAGGCGATGATCCTGACCTCGGATGCCGAGGGCCTCCCCCGAGTGCTGATCGAGGCGTTACTGCTGCACACCCCGGTGATCAGCGTCGACTGCCCCAGCGGGCCGCAGGAGATCCTCACCCAGGAACTTGCCGACTTCCTGGTGGCTCCGGAAAACGAAAAGGGCCTGGCCGATGCGATCGAGCGCATGGACCAGGCCCCCATCGAGATCGAGGAACGCCACTACCGTCAGTTCCTCAAGGATAGCGTGCTGCCCCAGTTCGAGGCCCTGTGATCAGGACATGATGTGACGCTGCTAGACATCCCCTTCAATGACCGCCGCCGGCGTTATCTGGTATTCCATCCGGATGGCCTTCCGGACCGACTGGCACTGGCCAGTACCACCACTACCGAAGCCTTCGAGGCGGTGGGCAGCAGCCGCTTCTATGTCTCGGCCGACCAGCAGATACTCGCCAAGGTGGTGCCGGACAAGGTACAAAAGAGAGAGGCCCCGCTGAAGTGGCTGCTGCGTGACTACCTGGAGAAGCGCTGGCTGGGCCAGTCCGATGCCCGCAAGGAGTACCTCAGCCTGGGAATTCTGCGTCGCGCCGGCCTGAAGACCCCCCGCTGCCACGGCTGGGGCATCTCGCTCAACCCCGGCAACCGCAACGCTTCGCTGCTGCTGATGGAACACTTGCAGGACGCCAGGCCCGGCGGCGACGTCTTCGTTGAACTGGACGAAGAAGGCCGATTCGCCTTCCTGGAACGCTTCTGCCAAGAGGTTGCCCGGCTTGCCCATGCCGGCTACGTGCACCGCGACCTGCACTACAACAACCTGCTCGTCGGCAAGAACGACGAGCTTCTCTGGATCGACTCCCACGTGCGTCGGCTGCCAACGAAAAGCGCCGACCAGTGGCCGGCGCTGGAGGCAAGTCTGACAGACCATAAGCTTTATGGCGCCGCCTATCGAAAGCAGGCCGTCGCTGAGCTCGCCAAATTATTCAAGTCCTGCTGAACTAGCTTTCCTCCAATGACAGATATCGTTTTGCCACCCTTTCCGAGTCGAAGTCATCTACGATGTCCTCAGGAATATCAGGCGGATTCTCTACTACCCTCCTGAGTGCACTCCCCAGCTGGCGCCCGTCATCCAGAGGCACGAGATAATTCGAAAGACCTCCTGCCAGAATCTCACTGGGTCCAGATGGACAATCAGTACTGACCACTGGCGTACCGCATGCCAACGCCTCAGCAAGAACGAGTGAAAACCCTTCATAGTCCGAACTCAGCAAAAGGGCCTTTGCACGCCACATGAATGGATAAGGATTATCACGATGGCCAAGCAGGATAACCCGACCACCGAGCTCAAGCCTATGTATCATACTCTCTATAAAAGATTTATCGCCACCCTCTCCAACAATAACCATGGGCATACGTAATGCACTGTATCGATATGCACTCAACAGCCTGTCAAACCTTTTTGAGCGCTGCTCCAATCGTCCTACAAAAACCACATATTCCCTTGGCAAGCAATCATCGACCTCTGCCTTCGCCAGGCTTCTTATCGTCTCTATCTCGATAGGATTATGTATAGCGACCTTGGAAGCAGGCTTTACCGAAAAGAAACGTTCGAGAGAATCAACGATCCCATTCGAAACTCCCATCACTTTCTTTCCATTATAGAGTCGACGAACACTTCGCCCTTTTTTCAGTCTCGCAAGCCCCCTCTTTTTTCCGAGAAGCTCTCTAGCCGGATCAGAATGCAAGCAATACCATGCTTCTAATGAAAGCGAGGACCGGGCAGTCACTTGATGCGCATAATGCAAGTGAGAAACAACCAGAGATGGCTTAACACCTTTATCTGCTATCAACGTATCCAACAACCGCGAATGCAGCTCATATCGCCGTATTCGCTGCCAGCGGTTTCTACTCTGAAAAGATAACATGTGGACATGAGTGCCTGCCGGTAGCTCGCCGGATATTCTATCGCTCAAGATGACCAGCGTTACAGGCACCGAGATTCTGGAAAAAGCCCAACACAATCTCCGGACCACTGCAGGTGCCCCTCCAGTATCCAGATGATCGATGATAAATAACACACTCACCCTCGGGGCCACATCACTGTCCTGCTGCATGCCGCCACCATGAGAAAAGATCCCTGAGCAGGGATATATTCGGCCAACCAGGCCTGTCACCAAGAATCGTCAGGCGCGATGTCTCATGAAACAATCTGAAATTCACTCACAGACTCCAATCCTGGCGAACCAATACTCTTGTTAGGTGGCATTAGCCAAATTTTCAACCTCTGGTGAATATGAAATAAAACGTGCCGCTACCGTCTCCGGCTGGAAATCATCCAGCCAGCTCTCCTTGATGGGCGGCTT
>NZ_JAVLBC010000111.1:0-10696 GCF_031581305.1 Halomonas sp. | reverse complement strand
GAAGGGCTTCATCGCCTGCGCGCTGGTGAAGTGCCCCGCTGGATGACGCAGGAGCTGGCAACGCCGCTCTGGCTGGCGTTCTCCTACGACGAGGAGGTGGGCTGCATCGGCGCCCCGCGGATGATCGAGCGACTGCTGGCCGACCACCCTCGCCCCGCCGCGGTGATCGTCGGGGAGCCGACCATGATGCACCCGGTGGTGGCCCACAAGGGGGCGACCAACCTGCGCACCACCGTGACCGGTCGCGCCGCCCACTCCAGCCAGGTGAATCAGGGGGTCTCGGCGATCCACGTGGCCGCCCGCCTGGTGACGCGGATCGAAGACGTAATGGCCGAACTCAAGGCCGAGGGGCGCGTGGATGAGGCCTTCAACGTGGTGCACTCGAGCCTGCACGTCGGCAAGATCCAGGGCGGCACGGCCATCAACATCATGGCCCGAGCGTGCACCTTCGAGTGGGAGATTCGTCACCTGCCCTCGGATCGCTTCGAGGAACTGCTCGCGCGGGTGAACGACACCGCGGCCGAGCTGGAAGCCGAGATGCGCCGGCGCGCGCCGGACGCCGCCATCGTGACCGAGGCGCTGAACACCACGGTGCCGGCACTGGCCGATGACAACAACGCCGAAGTGCTGGCGCTGTGTCACGACCTGCTCGACGAGCGTCCTGCCGGCGCCGTGGCCTATGCCACCGAGGCCGGGCAGTTCCAGCGCGAGGGACTGCCCACGGTGATCTGTGGCCCGGGGAGCATCGGCCAGGCCCACCAGCCCGACGAGTATCTCGACATCGAGCAGCTTGAGGCGGGCGCGGCCTTCATGGCGGCACTGGGCGAGCGGCTGCAACGAAAGTAGAATGCCGGTTCCCTGCCCACCGCTGCCTGGAGCTCCCATGCCCCGCCTGCTGATCGTCAAGACCGGAGACAGCTTCGCTGACGTGGCCCGCGACCACGGCGACTTCGAGACCCTCTTCCGGCGCGCCCTCGAGGCAGCGCCGGCCGGCACCCACGTAGCGGTCTTCGATGCCCCGCGCGCCGTGGCCCTCCCGGCGCTGGATGACATCGACGGCCTGCTGATCACCGGCTCCCACGCCATGGTCAGCCACACCGAGTCCTGGAGCGAGGCGCTCAAGCCGTGGCTGGTCGAGGCGCGTGCCCGCGACATCGCCATGCTCGGCGTCTGCTATGGCCACCAGTTGATGGCCGCGGCTTTCGGTGGCACCAGCGACTTCCACCCCGCCGGCCGGGAGTCCGGCACCCACGAGGTCAGCCTGACCGAGGCCGGCCGCCGGGACCCGCTGCTGGGCGGCCTGCCGGCCAGGTTTCGCGCCCACCTGAGCCATGCCCAGACGGTCCTCGCGGCACCCCACGGGGCCTGCGTACTGGCCACCAACGCCCACGACCCACACCAGGCGCTGCGCCATGGCCCCCGCCAGTGGAGCGTGCAGTTCCACCCCGAGTTCACGCCGGCGGTGATGCGTACCTATCTCGCCCACCAGCGGCAGGCCCTACAGGACCAGGGCGAGGCGCCGGAGCGCCTGATCGCCGACGTGACCGCCACGCCGGAGGCAACCGGCCTACTGTCACGCTTCGCCGAAATCGTGTCCGCGGACACGAGGCTCGAGCGCGCCTGACCGCAGGGCCCTTTCCCCTCCAGAGACGACAGCGCCCCGCATTGGAAACACGGCGGGGTGCTGTCGCGGGCCCATCGGCCGCTCGTCAATGGCGCTCGCCCACCGGCGGTGCAGGATCGCCGCGCTCGATGCTGAGCTCGGCGGCGGCGTCGTGCAGGCGCCGGGCGTCCGGTGCACCCTGGGGGACCTTGCGGCGTTGGCGGCTCAGGTCACGCAGGCTGCTGACCATCATGGCGGCGACGATCATGCCCCCGCCCACGAACGCCAGTGTTGCCGGCACCTCACCGACCCACCACCACACCAGCAGCGTGCCCGCCAGGGTCTCGACCAGCATCACCAGGCTGACCTCGGCGCCGGGCAGATAGCGGGCACCGGTCTGGATCAGGAAATAGGCGAGCGGCAGGAGCAGCCCCATCAGCGCCAGGCGCTGCATGTCCTCGACCCCGGGCAGCTGGGCACCGCCCATCAGTGCGGCGGGCACCAGCATCGCCAGGCAGCCCAGCGGTAACACCACGGTGGTGTCGACACCGCGCTGACGATTGCCGCGCTGGGCACTGGCCACCGTGGTGTTGACCGCGATGGACACCGGAATGATCAGCGCCACCGCCAGACCCAGCAGGCTCCCCTGCCCCACCTCCCCGGCGGCCATCAGGCTGGCCCCCGTGACGCATATGGCGATCACCACCCAGGTCTGACGGCGCAGCCGCTGGCCGAAGAACAACATCCCGATCAGCCCCGCCACCAGCGGTGCCAGGTTGATCATCACCAGCACGTTGCCCGCCGAGGTCAAGCGGGTAGCCCCGACGAAGGCCCAGGCACTGGCGGCGAAGGCCAGCGGGCACCACAGCGCCGCGGGACCACAGGCACGGATTGCCTGGCCCAGGCGCTGGCGGTAGCGGGCGGTGGCAATCAGCAGCAGCACCAGGCCAAGCATCAGCCCGCGCCAGAACATGAAGGTGGCCACGTCCACCGAGGTGTCCTTGACCAGCAGCGCATCCGGCGAGAGCAGCAACACGCCAATCATGGTGATCAGGTAACCGCGAAGCCGAAACGGCAGCCGCTTCCACATGAGGGAATCCTCCTTTTCATGGCGGAGGTGTCAGGGGGCACCAACGACGACAGGCCGGAGCAAGCTCCGGCCTGTCGATGAGGCAGCAGGGAACCGCCCGGCGGGCGGTTACTGTTGGCTCAGGCGCTGGTGCGGCGGCGAATCGGCGCGTCACCGTCCTGGCGACGACGCGGAGCACGCTCGGGCGCGCCCTTGTCCTCGCTGATCTCCAGCGGACGACCGGCGACCCGGGCGCGGGCCATCTTGCTCAGGATGCTCTCCGGCAGCGAACTCGGCAGCTCGACCACCGAGAAGGCGGTGCGGATGTCGATGCGACCGATACGGTTGCCCTCGATGCCACCCTCGTTGGCCAGGGCACCGACCAGTTGGCCGGGCTTGACGCCATCCTGGTGGCCCACGGCGACGCGATAGCGGGTCATGCCTTCCCGCGGTGCGCTGTCGCGACGCTTCGGCTTGGCGTCACGCAGGTTGCGGTCATTGTTGCGCTCTGCACGCGGTGCCTGCACGCGACCGATGGGGGCCTCGTCGGCACGCGCCATGCGCGCGAAGGCACAGGCCAGCTCGATGGGGTCGTGCCCCTCCTCGACCATCCGCTCAACCAGGGCACGCTGCTCGTCGGCCCCGGCGGTCAAGGCGGCGACCACGCGCTGGTGGAACATCTCGTCGCGGTGGGCGCGAATGGCGGCCTCGTCGGGCACCGCCATCTCGCTCATCTTCTGGCCGGTAGCCTGCTCGAGCCAACCCACCTTGCGGCCCTCGCGGAAGCCGACGAAGGTGATCGCAATGCCGGTACGCCCGGCACGGCCGGTACGGCCGATACGGTGGGTGTAGGCCTCACCGTCCTGGGGCAGATCATAGTTGATGATGTGGGTCAGACGCGGCACGTCGAGGCCGCGGGCGGCGACATCGGTGGCGATCAGCACGTCGATCTTGCCGCGCTTGAGGCGAGTGATGGTGCGCTCGCGCAGGCTCTGGTCCAGGTCACCGGAGAGGCTGGCCACGCTCATGCCGCGGGCGGAGAGCTGTTCCATCAGGGTGGTGCAGGCGGCCCGGGTACGCACGAAGACGATGGCCCCGTCGACCGGCTCGACCTCGAGGATGCGCGCCAGCGCCTCCTGCTTGGCGCCGCCATCCACCCGCACCATACGCTGTTCGATGCTGGCGGCGGTCCCGACCTTTGACGCGATGGCCACCTTGACCGGATCCACCAGGTAGCGATTGACGATGCGCTCGATCTCGGCCGGCAGGGTGGCGGAGAAGAACACCCGCTGAGCGTTTTTCGGGGTGTCAGCCACCACGCGCTTGACGTCGTCGATGAAGCCCATGCGCAACATCTCGTCGGCCTCGTCGAGTACCAGGGCGGAGAGGCCGTCGAGCTTGAGGCTACCGCGATCAAGGTGATCGATGACTCGGCCCGGGGTGCCCACCACCACCTGGGCGCCACGACGCAGCGCGGAGAGCTGCTCGCGGTACTCTTGTCCGCCGCACAGGGTGGCGACCTCCAGACCCTTGAGGTTCTGGCCATACTTGCTGAAGGAGACGGCCACCTGCTGGGCCAGCTCGCGGGTCGGCGCCAGCACCAGCACCTGGGGCTCGCGGCGGGTCAGGTCGAGGCGAGACAGCAGCGGCAGGGCGAAGGCCGCGGTCTTGCCGGTACCGGTCTGGGCCTGGCCCAGCATGTCACGTCCTTCCAGCAGCGCAGGGATGGTCTGCGCCTGAATCGGTGACGGGGTCTCATAGCCCTGGGATTCCACAGCAGAGAGAACGGCAGGCAGCAGGGCCAGATCGCCGAAGCTCGGCGAGGCGACAGAAGTCGAGGTCATTAATCACACCTTGGTAGGCCGACGGGGCCGGCAGAAATTCAGTGGCGTCCCTGACGCGTGCAACACGCTCAGGCATCTGCGTTCCGTGATACGGATCGTCAGATGAAGAAATCGGAGTCGGGGACGCCGGTCGCACCTGGCATTCGGTCCACGCCATCGGAAATGGTCCATGAACCGCTGTGGCGACCGTTTGCGCCGATCTCGCCCGGGTGGCGTGATCTCGGTGGCGCTCCATCTACACAATTCGAACGCGTGTGGGTCAGTACTTGTGTCACTGATCCCGGCGTTTCGGCGCCCACCTGCTCAGGGCAGCGTGGCGTCGTCATGATGGTGGGGTCAACACATGCGAGGAATACGCATGCTACCATCGTCGACTGCCACTGACCAGCCTTTTTCAAGGCCCCACCTTGCCGGGAGAGCCGCATGTCGAATCTGTGGGTCGATGCCGATGCGTGCCCCAGGGTGGCGCGCGATATCATCGTGCGCGCCGCCGAACGTACCGCCACGCCGACCTGGTTCGTGGCCAACCATGCGGTGCCGCTGCCGCCCTCACGATGGGTCAAGGGCCTGGCGGTGAGTCAGGGATTCGATGCCGCCGACAACGAGATCGTCGAGCGCATCCAGCCGCGAGATCTCTTGATCACCTCGGACCTGCCGCTGGCCCTGGAAGCCATTGAACGCGGTGCCAGGGTGATGACGACCCGCGGCGAGACGCTGGATGCCAACAATATTCGCGCCCGGGTGCAGATGAGAGACTTCATGGAAACGCTGCGCGCCAGTGGCGAACACACCGGTGGCCCATCCGGCTACTCCGACAGCGACCGCCGGGAGTTCGCCAATGCGCTGGATCGGTGGCTGGCGAAGCAGAGGTAAGGTTCGAGGTTCGTCGGGCAGCATCTATGAGACAGGAGGGGCGAGCCAAGGGGTTTCCTTGCGCCTCGCCCCTCGAACCTCGCCCCTCTTTACCCCTTCTCGCGAATCCCCCGCCCCGGCAGGCGCTCGCGATCGTGGGGCCGCTCCAGGCTCAGGCGCGGGCCGGCCGGGACGATGCGGGTCGGGTTGAGGTGCTCGTGGCTGTAGTAGTAGTGGCGCTTGATGTGATCGAAGTCCACCGTCTCCTTGATGCCCGGCCACTGGTAGAGCTCGCGCAGGTAGTTCGAGAGGTTCGGGTAGTCCTCGATGCGCTGCAGGTTGCACTTGAAGTGGCCGTGATAGACGGCATCGAAGCGGATCAGGGTGGTGAACAGCCGAATATCGGCCTCGGTGAACCACTCGCCGGCCAGGTAGCGATGCCCCGCCAGGCGCGCCTCCATGCGGTCGAGCGCCTCGAAGAGCGCCACCACGTGCTTCTCGTAGACCGACTGTTCGGTGGCGAAACCGGACTTGTAGACGCCATTGTTGATGTGGTCGTAGACGTCGGCATTGACGGCATCGATGGTCTCGCGCAGGTCCGCCGGGTAGAGGTCCAGTCGGTTGCCGGTCAGCTCATCGAAGGCCCCGTCGAGGATGCGCATCAGGTCGGCCGACTCGTTGTTGACGATACGCGCGGACTGCGTGTCCCAGAGCGCCGGTACGGTCACCCGCCCCGTATAATGGGGATCGGTGAGGGTATAGAGCTCGCGATGAAACTCGACCCCGTTGACGGCATCGCCGCTGGAGCCCTCGTCCTCGCGATAGGTCCAGCCCTGGTCCAGCATCAGCGGGCTGACGTGGGAGACCCCAATGGCCGACTCGAGGCCCTTGAGCCGGCGCATGATCAATACGCGATGCGCCCAGGGACAGGCCAGCGACACGTAGAGGTGGTAGCGGCCCACCTCGGCGGCCAGACCCGGCTGGCCGTCGGGCCCGGGGCGGCCATCCGGGGTGATCCAGTCGCGCAGCTTGGCGGATTCACGCACGAACTCGCCGCCGTGCTTGTCGGTGTCGTACCACTGGTCGTGCCAGGTGCCGTCGATCAGAAGCCCCATGGGTCATCTCCTTGCATGCCGGTGAGCGAATGCTCGATAACGAGAATGGCCCCAGCATAAGGCGAAACCGTCGACGCTCAAGCGCAGGTTTTGCGCCCCATCATTCGACAGCTTCGAATGGTTCTTCCGGCGAGCAAGCCGCCACCGCCGCCTTCAGGGCCTCCGCCAGAGCATGGGTCGCCGGGCCTGCCCGGTCGCGGTCGCGGTGAATCAGCTGCACCGGATACTCGCGGCTACCGCCAGCGGCCAACGGTAACCGCTTGAGGTGTCCCTGAGCCAAGGCGAGGCGAAGGCGAGTCTCGGGAATCCAGGCAAAGCCCAGGCCGCGCTCGAGCATGTCGATGGAGGTCTGCAGATGGCTCATTGTCCAGCGCTGTTCGGCCTTGAGCCAACAGGAAAACATCCGCCAGGCTGCTGGCTATCGGCGTTTTCAGTTTGCGCGCGCACCACCAGCTGGCGATGCTGCGCCAGGTCGCGCAGGTCGAGCGGGCGACCCAGGCGATGCAGCGGATGCTCGGGATGGGCCACGGCGACAAAGTACACCCTGACCAGCGGCTCACCCAGGAAGCCCTGGGCCGAGATGCCCGAGATCACCAGGTCGGCACTGTCGTCATAGAGCATCTCGATGCCGCCATTGAGCACCGTCTCGTGGAGCTGCACGCGCACAGTGGGATAGGCCGCCGAGAAGGTTTCCAGCGCTCGAGCCAGGGCATCGGGAGGGAAGATCTGGTCGACGGCCAGCACCACCTCCGCTTCAAGCCCCTCGGCCAGGCGACCCGCCACATCCTCCAGCGAGGCTGCATTCTCGAGCAGCTGACGGGCCCGGCGCAGCAGCAGCTCGCCGGCCTCGGTGAGACGCACCTGGCGCCCCACCGGCTCCATCACCGCTACCCCGAGCTGCTCCTCGAGCTTGTGCACCGCGTGGTTCAGGGTCGAGGGGCTTTTGTGGATCGCCTCAGCGGCCCGAGCGAAGCCGCCATGGTCGACCACGGCCGCCAGCATCTGCCATTGGGACAGGGTGACGCGGGACATTTCGAATTCCTCGAATCTATAGAGCGAAACGTTGCGCTTAATTTTCGAAAAATCCGACCTAAAATGCCAGTCGAACCCTGCAAAATCAGAGACAATCTCATGGCCCCCACCCTGACGACCCGACAAGTCGACCATCTGGTGACCAGCCAGCCGAGCCAGGATGGCGACGGCGTCAAGATCCAGCGCCTCCACGATTTCGGCGGTGGGCTCGACCCCTTCCTGATGCTCGACGAGCTGGGCTCGGATCGCCCGGACGACTACGTCGGCGGCTTCCCGCCCCATCCCCACCGGGGCATCCAGACCCTGACCTACGTGATACACGGCGGCCTGACCCACGAGGACCACCTGGGCCACTCGAGCACCATCCGGGCCGGCGATGCCCAGTGGATGCATACCGGTCGCGGGATCATCCACTCGGAGATGCCGTTGACCGACCAGCAGGGCCTCCACGCCTTCCAGCTGTGGCTGAACCTGGCGGCCCGAGACAAGCTGAGCCCAGCCACCTACCGCGACGTGCGCGCCGACGAGATGCCGCAGCTTGGCGGCCGCGACGCCACCCTTGTCGCCCTGGGAGGGCGCTGGCAGGACACCGCCGGTAACAGCGTGGAAGGCCCCCTGGAGGCCCTGGCCGGTCAGGGCAAGGTGGCCCATGCCCGGCTGGCGGCCGGGGGCGAGCTGGTGCTGGCCAACTCGGCCACCACCCTGTTGGTATACGTCTTCGCGGGCAGTCTCGAGATCGGCGGCACCCCGGTGCCCCAGGGCCGGCTTGCCCGTCTCGGCAGTGGCGAACGGCTCGCACTGACCAGCCGCGAGGGCGCCCAGGCCCTGCTGCTGGCCGGCGAACCCCACGGGGAGCCGATTGCCCACTACGGCCCCTTCGTGATGAACGCCCATACCGAGCTGGAGCAGGCGCTGAGGGACTACCGTGACGGCACCCTGACCGGTTGAACCGCATGCACCGGACCGGGGGTTGAAATTCCCCGGTCCGAGGTATCCAATATCCACTTAACAAACAGCGTTCGCGTACCTGCACCGATGCCTACCCATCTCGGGAAGGGCGAGTGACGGGCTGTTTCTGTATGGATATACAGTCTAGGCATCCCATACATCATGGGGTATGGTTCTGATGCCATTATTTATTTCCTTTTCATCTGTCACGGCTCGTTACCCATGATGCGAATCCTCCATTCGCTGCCCCGCACTCACAAGTTGCTGCTGTTACCCGTTGCCACCATGGTCACCGTGCTGGGCGCACAGAAAATCGTTACCTCCTTCGAAGATGTCCAGCGTGACAAGCAGACGCTCGACACCGTTCTCATTCCCCTCGATGCCGATGCCAGCCCGGGCCTGCCCTCGCTGCGCACGGAGCAGACGCCGGTCGCCGATGCCATCGAGATGGCCAGTCGGGCTCTCGATGCCACTCGCGGCCATGTACCGCTCTCCGAGCTCACCGCCTCGGAAATCGTTGATATCGACCTCGTGACCTCCGCGAAGGCCACTCGCGCCGAATCCGCAATTCCAGAAACCCTCGCCCGCCCCGCTCAGCAGGAGAAACTCTCCCCTGCCACCGCCAAGCTGACGGCACAAGGCGGCTCTGCCCTGGATGATGGCGCCCTGCACATGGCCGTGGTCATCGGTACCATCGCCGGCGGCATGCTCGATCATGACGGCGGGCTGGTGGCCGATGCCACCTCCTACGAGGAGGTCTCCCAGGACGAGCTGGCGCTGTTCGACGAGGGGCCGATCCAGCTAGAGAAAGAAATCGCCGCCGATGAGCCCTTCGTGCCTCAGTGGAATACCTACGAGGTCCAGGCGGGCGATACGTTTGCCATCATGGCGCAGAACCACCTCGGCATGGGATACAGCGAGGTGATGAACCTGCTCGAGCGCCTGCCCGAGCCCCGGCTCCTGACCCACTGGCGACAGGGCGACCACTTCGAGTACCAGCTCAATGAAAAAGGGCGGCTGCTCTCCCTGCGCCTGATGAAGAACGCCCGGGACGGGTACCTGGTCGAGCGACAGGAGGATGGCTTCGAGGTCGCCACCATCGAACGCGCTGGCGAGGCCACCCAACGCCTTTTCGCTGGCAGCATCAGCGGCAGCTTTGCACGCTCGGCCAAGGCCACCGGCCTGACCAGCGCCGAGGTCTCGGAACTCTCCCGGGTCCTGGAAAAGAAACTCGATTTCCGCCGCGACACCCGTCGCGGCGATCGCTTTCAGGTGCTGGTGGAGTCCGACATCATCGACGGCGAAAGCCTCGACCCGCGGGTGCTGGCGGTGGAGTACGCTGGCGAGCGCATGGACCTCACTCTCGTGCGCAACCCGGACGACAACCGCTTCTACACCCCGGACGGCGAGAGCCTCGACCCGGCTTTCAACCGCTACCCCTTCGAGGGTCGCTACCGGCTGAGCTCGCACTTCAACCCACGCCGCAAGCACCCGGTCACCGGCCGCATCAGCCCCCACAAGGGCACCGACTTCGCCATGCCGATCGGCACCGCCGTCCAGGCGCCCGCCAACGGCCGCGTGGAAAAGGTCGGCAACCATCCCGCGGCAGGCCGCTACGTGGTGATCCGCCACGACAATGGCTACAAGACCCGCTACCTGCACCTCTCCAAGCCCTTGATCAGCAACGGCCAGCGGGTTGCCATGGGCGAGCGCATCGCGCTGTCCGGCAACTCCGGGCGCAGCACCGGCCCTCACCTGCACTACGAGGTCCTGGTCAACAACAGCCAGGTGAATGCCATGAAGGTGGACCTGCCCGAGAACCAGAGCCTGCAGGGCGAACAGCTGATGGCCTTCCAGCGCCAGGCGGAGCCCGTGCTGGCCGCCCTGCAGAGCGGCGAGCCCGGCACCGTGGTTGCCAGCACCGGCGAGGTGGAAACGACCAACGACGAGGGCTGAGCCCCGCTGCCACTGCCTTCCCGCGCCCCGCCCTCGAGCGGGGCGCGGTCGTTCATGGGGAGAAGGCGCCTACTGCCGGAGTGGCCAACCAAGGTACACTGGCGCCCCCAAGGATCGGAGAGCCTCGGTGTGCCCTCACCCCAAACCCGCCCCCGGCCGGCCGCGCGCCGCCTGGCCAGCTTCCTCGGGGTGTTCCGCTACAGTCACCGTGCCCTGGCGCTGGTCTGGCAGACATCCCGCCCCCTGACCCTGGGGCTAGCGCTCTGCACCCTGGTGG